>CAJTSP010000109.1 GCA_910578965.1 uncultured Oscillospiraceae bacterium | reverse complement strand
ACCCCCGCCCCCCGGGACGATACGCCAAACGAAGCCGGGCCCGGCGCCGGGCTGGCCGAGCTGGATATCCAGCTATGGGACGAGGGGGCCGGCCGGCTGCTGAGCGTGCCGGTGGAGGAGTATCTGGTTGGTGTCATGGCGGCCGAGATGCCGCCCGACTGGCCGGACGAGGCGCTGAAGGCCCAGGCAGTGGCGGCCCACAGCTATGTACTGTACCAGCGCGCCCATGCCGACACCGCCGCGCTTGAGGGCGGCTGGCTTGCGGTAGACCCGGCCCGCCGCCAGGGCTTTATGACAGACGAGGTGCTGCGCAGCTATTGGGGGGACGCTTACGAGCAGAACTACGCCCGGCTGGCCCAGCTTGCCGCCGAGGTAAAGGACGAGCTGCTGCTGTACGGCACCGAACCGGCGGCGGCCTGCTACCATGCCATCAGCAACGGGGCCACCGAGGCCAGCCAGAATGTGTGGGGTGAGGCGCTGCCCTATCTGCAAGGGGTGGACTCCCCCCTGGACCTGACCAGCCCGGACTACGAAAAAACCGTAACCTACACCCCCCAGCAGATGTACGATGCGCTGCTGCTGGGCTGCCAAGGGCTGGTTTTGGAGGGAGGGCCGGCCGGCTGGTTTGGGGATGTACGGTACACCGGCGCCGGCTATGTGGCCGAGATCGGAATCGGCGGGCAGCAGGTAAGCGGCCCGGCCGTGCGCGCGGCGCTTTCCCTGCGCAGCGCCTGCTTTACGGTAGAGTATGCCGACGGGGTGTTTACCGTGACCACCCGCGGCTACGGGCACGGGGTAGGGCTTTCGCAGTACGGGGCAAACGCCTTGGCCCTGACCGGCCGCACCCATGAGGAAATCCTGGCCTTTTACTTCCCCGGCGCCGCCCTTGGCGGGCTGTAATGCTCTGGCGCTGGCTGGCCATGCGGGCGGCGCCGGCCCGGAGGCCGGGGCCGCCGGGCCGGCTTTGCGGCAAAAAGGCCGCGTTTGCCAAAACCTCTGGCAAACGCGGCCTTTTTGTTCCTTTACGGCGCAATCAATACAAAAGCCCAAACGAGAGCACCTTTGCAAAACGCTCCAAATATTCGGGATAGTACTCGGTAAAGTTGCGATCGTAAGGGATAAGCCAGAAGAGGAACGACCGAAAAACCGTAGCATAGGCCGCCGCCGGCAAAAGGAACGCAAGCACCCTTTTGCCTTTTTCGGCCGTTTGGTACAGGATGCCAAACGAGAGGAACGCCAAAAGCCCCAGCAGCCAATAGATGTCCATGCGGTAGCGCTCCTGCTGGAAGGACATCATCACCGTCTGGAAGGCTACAATCAAAAACGGCAGGCAGAGCAATACGGCCGTAAAGGGGGCAAGCCCGTTTTTATGCAAAAAAGCCAGGGCCTTTTTACGTAAAAGCAGCAGGATGCCGGCCGCGCAGATGGGAAAATTGGCCAGCGCCGAGCCGAACGAAACGTATGGGAAGCTGCCGGAATACTCCGGGGGAGCGAACAGGTTGTCCCAGATGCCCCGGCCGATTTCCGCAAGCTGCCGGCGGGTAAACGTAAGCCGGCATTCGCTCTGGTTGGAAACGCTTAACTGGTATTTGACGCCAAATTCAAACGGGCTTTCAAACCGCGCGTAATTGTAAAGCATCAAAAGGCCGCCCACCACAAGATACGGCAGGGCCACAAGCAAAACCTGCCCCAACAGCGCGCGGTCAAATTTTTTGCCCTTTATGTACGCCATCAGCAGGGGCGCCGCCAACAGGTTTGCCAGCGCAATGGTGGGCCGGCAGCCAAACGCCAACGCCCCCAAAAAGCTGCCCAGCATACCAAACAGTACCGCCTGCCGGCTGCCGGCGCTGTCCCACACCGCCTTTATAAAAAAGAAAAGGCTCCATATCTCCAGGCAGAGCGCCGAGGTGATTGCCGTACAGTACATGGCCGGCGCGTCCACGGCGTACCAGACGCTCATGCCACAGAACGCGGCAGAAAGCGCGGCCCAGCTTGACCATGGCAGCGCCGGGAAGAATTTTTTGGCCAGCAGGTAAAACAGCGCAAAGCCCCCGGCAATAAACAGCGCGGTAAAAATTTGGGTGGCGTGATAGGCAGCGAGGGGCAGGCCGGTGAGGATACGGTAGGGCAAAAAGGTCAAAAAGACCGGCACCACCCCAAAATACATGTAATACCGGCCCTTATAAAATGCGTGATCCCATGGGTACTGTACCCCCAGCTCCCTGCGCAGGTCAAGGTCGTACGGATCGCTCATCTCAAGAAGCTTGGGGTCTACGGGGCCGCAATCCAGATAAAGGCGCCCGTTCAGGATCGATTCGGCCATCCCCTCATACTGGCCGCGATGCTCTGGGATTTCCCCGTTCCAGACGGGGCTCAGGCCCATGGGCAATACACACAAAAGGATCAGCAGCAGCATCAGCACAAGGGCGGCGCTCCTCAGCGGCCAGCCGGCCGTTCCTACGGCGGGCCGGTTGAGCCTTGAGCCGGGGCGCACGGCAAATACTGCCGCAGCCGCCGCACCCCAAAATGCACAGCTTGCCAGAAAAAACTTCATAACAGGTCCCTCCTCACGCCTTTCCGGCAACCTGCACAGGGCGGCCTGTGCCGCCTATATCCCCCCTGCCAAGGGCCGGCCGGGGGCCGCAGCCCGCTCACCTTTCTCCAAACAGGGTGGTTTTGTTGTGGGAATAGACGCTCAGCACAATGCCGATGCACAGATACAGCATCAGCACGCTGCTGCCTCCCGCCGACAGAAAAGGCAGGGTGACCCCGATGACCGGTAGCACCCCGAGATTCATGCCCAGGTTAATGACGATCTGCCACGAAAAGGCCGCAAACACCCCCGTGCAGATATAGACGCCCAGCTTATCCTGGCTGCGCAGCCCGATGGACAGGGTTTTGAGCGCAATGGTGAGCAGCACAGCCAAAAGGATCATACAGCCCACAAAGCCTACCGCCTCGGCAATATAGCTGAAAACAAAATCGTTCCAGGAGTTTACAACATAGTTGTGCTCCTCGCCAAAGAGGCCGCGACCCATGATCTGCCCTGCGCCGATCGAGACCTTGCCCTGGTTTTGCTGATAGGTAAACTCGGCGTAGGTAGGGTCGTCCGGGTAGAAAACCGCCATGATCCGCATAAACTGGTAGCTCTTGAGCACCTTATCCGAAAAAAAGCCCAGGACGATGGCAAAGGCGCTTACCCCTGCCGCCACCGCGCTGAGGATATATTTCCAGGAAAGGCCGGCCACAAACAGCATCATGCAGCCGATGGCCAAAAAAATCAGCCCGGTACCGTCGTCCCCTTGGAAATGGATCACCCCCACCGGCAGCAGCATGTGCAGCAAAAGGCCCGTGAGCTCCTTGGGCTCGTTAATCCGCTCACGCACCGTCTCCAGATGCAGCGCAAACAGCAGGATAAAGCTTATTTTAGCAAGCTCGGTAGGCTGCAGGCTGAAACCGGGCAGCAAAATCCAGCTATGGTTGTCGGTACCCGGAGGGGCATAGCCAAAAGTGATGCCGGCAATCCGCCGGCCGCGCAAAAAGGTGGTGGCCACCAGCCCCCAGGTAAAAACAGCGTGTACCGGCCAAAGCTTGGCCAAGGCACGGTAATCCAGCAGGGATACGACCACCGCGCAAAAGATGCCCGCGCAGCTTGCCGCCGCCTGCATCACAGCCTGCCGGTACCCGCCCAGGCTGCGGGTCCCTCCCACCTCGTCCACCTGGAACCCGCCCAAATGGTATTTCCCGATGGACAGCAGCACCAGCACCGCAAACACCGAACAGCCGATACAGAGCAAAAAATACAGCCGGTCGGTAGACTGCCAGTACTTTTTGGCCAGCTTGAGCATGCCGCGCCCCCTCCCGCCGCACTGCGGCGTTTTTTGTTGCCCTTATTACATTTCGTCCGCACGCCGGCAGAGCGGCTTTCAGGAAAAAACGTTCTCCGCCCGGGCAAAGGAAGCCGGGTTTTTGCCGCCGCCCTGCCCCAAAAAGCCATGGGCTCTTTTGTTAGGCGATGCCTGTTTTTTATTATAGTATGGCCCCGGCTATTTTGCAAACGGGGCACGGCAGCGTTTTTATCTGGCCCCAGGTTTTTCCATTGCAAAAACAGCCGTGGCAGTTTTGCCAAACGCACGCCGGCGTGGTATACTGGAAAGGGTAAAAAGAGGGGGGCGCAGGCAGATGGCAATATACAAAACCAACAGCCGCGAGGAAACGGCCGCGCTGGGCCGGCGGCTGGCGCGGGCCTTGGCCCCGGGCAGGCTGGTGGCCTTTACCGGAGGGCTGGGCGCAGGCAAAACCGCCTTTTGCGAAGGGCTGGCTGCCGGCCTTGGCTGCACCGACCCGGTGAGCAGCCCCACCTTTGCCATTGTAAACTATTACCGCGGCCCCCGCCCCCTGGCGCATTTTGATCTCTACCGCATCCACACCGAGGAGGATCTTTACGCTGCCGGCTTTTACGATTACCTGGACGAAGGGGCAGTGGTGGCGGCCGAGTGGAGCGAAAACCTGCCCGGCCCGCTGGCGGCCGAAAACCCGGTGCGGGTCGATATCCGCATCCTCGGCGAGAGCGAGCGGGAAATCGCTGTTACGGGGGTGGAGCTGTGATCTGCCTGGGGCTGGACTGCGCGGGCCGCACCGCGGCGGCCGCGCTGATGCAGGAGGATACCCTGCTGTTTGAATGCACCCTCAACCTGGGTCTCACCCACAGCGAAACGGCCCTGCCGCTGGTGGAAGGGGCACTGCGCGCGGCCGGGCTTACGGCCGCCGGGGTGGGGCTCTGGGCGGTCTGTGCCGGGCCGGGCAGCTTTACCGGGCTGCGCATCGGGCTGGCCGCTGTAAAGGGGCTGGCCTTTGCCGCCAACACCCCCTGCGCGCCGGTTTCCACCCTGGAGGCCCTGGCGGCCTGCCATACCGGCGAGGGCACGGTGGTAAGCGTGCTGGACGCGCGCCGGGGCGAGGTGTACTGGGCCGGCTTTGCGCTGCCCGGCCCCCGCCGGCTGACCCCCGACCGGGCCGGCCCCATAGAGGAGCTGGGCGATTTCTTGAAAACTTGTAAAAAGCCGGCATTTTTTGTTGGTGACGGCGCACGGCTGTGTTATAATAGGTTCGGCGCCGGGCATGGCCTGCTGCCCTGCCCGCCGGCGTTGGGCCAAAGCCGGGCAGCGGGGCTCTGCCTCGCGGGGCTGGCCATGTACCGAGCCGGCCTTGCGGTGCCGCCGGCAGAGCTTATGCCCCGCTACCTGCGGCTGAGCCAGGCCGAGCGGGAGCGCGCGGCGCGGCTGGCGGCGCAGGGGTAAAGCCCGCCGGGCGGGGCCGTTTTGGGCCTTTACGTCAGAGCGGCCGGGTCGTTTGGCTCCCCTGCCGGGCCAAAGCGTTTGAAAAAGTTTTTTGGATGAGAGGAGCAACGCGGTATGGACACCCCCCTTCCCATCGCCCTTGCGGCGGATCACGGCGGATTTGTTTTGAAGGAAACGATCCGCGCACATCTGGACGGGCGCGGCATCCTTTACCGCGATTTCGGCAGCCTGGACGGCGGGAGCTGCGACTATCCCGACATGGCCCTGCCGGCCTGCCGCGCAGTGGTGGCCGGCGAGTGCCGGTGCGCATTGCTTTTTTGCGGTACCGGGGTAGGCATTTCGATAGCGGCCAATAAAATTCCGGGCATCCGTGCCTGCTGCTGCAGCGACGCTTTCAGCGCCGAGTACACCCGTCGCCACAACAATGCCAACGCCCTCTGCCTTGGCGGGCGGGTGGTGGGCCCGGGGCTTGCCGAGATGCTGGTAGACCTATTTTTGAGCACCCCCTTTGAGGGCGGGCGGCACCAGCGCCGGGTGGATAAGCTGGCGGCGCTGGATGCAGCGCGCACAGGGCAATAGCTTTTTGCCCCGCCGCCCCCTGCCCGGAGGGATGTGCCACAAACAAAAACGCGCCGGGGATACTTTGCCTGCGCCGGGCGGCCCGTTTTGGGGCCTATCCACTTTTGCCGTACTTTTTTGATAGAACAAAAACAGCAAAGGAGCGGTATTGTATGAGCAAACAGCCTATGATCCTCGACCATCCCCTGGTACAGCACAAGGTGAGCCACCTGCGGGACAAGCATACCGGCACCAAGGAGTTTAAGGAGCTGGTGAGCGAGATTGCGACCCTGCTGTGTTATGAGGCCACCCGCGACCTGCCCACCGCGGAGGTTGAGATCGAAACCCCCATTGCCGTGGCCAAAACCCGGATGCTCACCGGCCGCAAGCTGGCGTTGGTACCCATTTTACGGGCCGGCCTCGGCATGGTAGACGGCATGCTCACCCTGCTGCCCGCCGCCAAGGTGGGACATATCGGCCTGTACCGCAACGAAGAAACCCTTGAGCCGGTAGAATACTACTGCAAGCTGCCCAGCGACATTGCCGAGCGGGACGTGCTGGTGCTGGATCCGATGCTGGCTACCGGCGGCAGCGCGGTGGACGCGATTACCCAGATTAAAAAGCGGGGAGCGCGCAGCATCAAATTTATTGGCATCATCGCCGCGCCCGAGGGCCTTGCCCGGCTGCACGAGGCACACCCGGATGTAGACATCTATGTAGCCGCCCTCGACGAAAAGCTCAACGAAAACGGCTACATTGTGCCCGGCCTGGGCGACGCAGGCGATCGCATTTTTGGCACAAAGTAACCCGCCCCATCCCAAAGCAAAGAGGTGACCGCGCATGAAACGCACCCCATTACGGCCTTTTGTAATCAGCCTGGCGCTTACCGGCGTACTGGGTGGTGCGCTGTATGTGCTGCTGCGGTACAGCTTTTTAACCGGTACGGTACAGACCCTTGTCGTAGGCTGTGATGTGCTGTTGCTGGCCGCCCTGTGGGTGGCCTGCCTGGCCGAGTGGGCGGATATGTTTTTAGAGGGCCGGCGCGCAGCCCGGCGGGCGGATAAGCCCGCCTCGGCGCCCGGGCCGGTTTCAGGCGAAGAAAAGCCGGCGCCCCTGCAGGCTGGCGCGGCAAGCGCAGCAGAAAACGCCGGGGCCGCCGAGCCGGGCCGGGCAAAAAGAGCGCCGCAGCCGCCCGCCTCCGAGCCGGCAGATAATCCCACCGAAGAGCCGGCCCCAAAACCGGCGGCCGGCCCTCCGGCTGAGCCGGAGCCCGAGCCCGCGGCTGAGCCAATGCCCGCGCCGGAGCCTAAACCGGCGGCCCGCGCTGCGGCCCGGGCAAAGCCCAAGCCGGCCGGGCCAAAAGAGGCAGAGCCCGAGCCTGCAAAGCCCGGCGCAGCGGAGCTTAAGCCTGCCGAACCGGAGCCGATACACCCTCTCGCCGGCGCCCTGCCCCGCGCGGCGCAGACCGCCGCACCGGCCGATCCCCAATCGGCCGGGCCGGGCCCCGCCCCCCAAAAACCGGCCCGCCGCAGCCGGAAGCCGGCCGGCGCCGCAGCCGACGAAGAAGGCGCCCGGCAGGCACGGGCCAGGAGCATTGATACGGCCCTGGACGCGCTACAGGCGGCGCGCACCGCCAAGGCGCCCGCTACGGGCACGGCAAAACCGGATGCCAGCGTTCAAACGGCTGCCCCCGCCTCGGCCTCAAAGCCTGCCGCAGCTTCGGCCCCTGCAGCTCCCGCCGCAAAGCCGGGCGCGGGCAGCCGGGTGATGCCTGCAAAGCCCGCCGCAGCCCCGGCAACTCCTACAGCCCGCGCAGCCTCTGGGGCGGCCCCAAAGCCCGCCGCAAAACCTCGCGCTACGCGGCCAGCCAGCCCGGCGCCGCCCGCCGCCCTGCCAGACAGCACCCATGCCGCTGCCCGGCCTGCCGCAGAGCCCCGTGCCGCCCGGGCATCGGCGCCCGGCCCCCAAACCTGGGAGGCATCGGCGCGTCGGGCCCGGGAGGACTCCCAGCGCCGCCTGGCCGAGATCGCCCGCAGGCGGGAGGAGGAGGCCGCCCGCCGCGAGGCGGCCCACCAGCAGCAGTTGGCCCAACTGGCCCAGCTACAGGAAAAGCGTCGGCAAGAAAAGGCCAAAAAGGATCTCCTCTGGAAAGAAAACTCCGGCGTCGAGCGTAAATAGTTTTTCCCCGCCTTTGCGGCCGGTTGGCTTATATGGCAAGAATGGCGGCAGGCTACAACCGAACAGCCCGCAAAAGCCGCATGAAAACCCGCATCCGTCCAGGCAAAAACCGCTTGACCCGATGCGGGTTTTCTGTTTTTACCGGTTTTTGCGGGCGGCCGCCGTACCCCTATTTTGCGGCAGCCGGTTTTCAAAGGCTATTGCCAAGCAAGGCTAAAACCGCCCAAAAGCTGCATCCGCCAAGGGCTGTGGGAGCCGCTGTGCCGCCCGCAGCCTCAACCGCCGCTTACAAAAGGAGGCCTCTTGTGAGCAGGTATCAAAGCTCTGCGCAAAGGATGTTCTGCGTTACCTTTTTATTCTGGTTTTCGCAATATGCCTATGTCCCCTATCTCAACCCCGAGCTGCAGGCCATGGGGGCCACAGCTACCTTTATGGGTATGGTAAGCGCCGGCTATGGGCTTACCCAGCTACTTTCCCGCATCCCTATGGGCATCGCGGCCGACCGGTGGCACTGCCACCGGCTGTTTGTGGCAGCCGGCTGCGCCATGTCGGCGCTTGCCTCCTTGGGGATGTATTTTTTTTATTCGCCGGGCGGCTTTTTGGCTTTCCGGGCGGCCGGCGGGCTGGGGGCGGCCTCCTGGGTGGCCTTTACCGTGCTGTACAGCGGATATTTTCCGGCGCCCCAGGCCCCGCAGGCCATCTCGATGCTCAACGTAGCCAACCAGGCGGGGCGTCTGGCCTGCTTTGTGCTGGTTGCCCTGCTGGTAGGCCAATTTGGGGTGAGGGGGTGCTTTTTGCTTTCGGGCGTTACGGCGTTGCTGGCCCTGGCCCTCTGCCTGGGGCTGCGTAAAGCCCCGGATACCGGCCCGCCCATCC
>CAJTSP010000108.1 GCA_910578965.1 uncultured Oscillospiraceae bacterium | reverse complement strand
CCGTAATATTATACAAAATATTATAGGGGAAAAAACGACATCTTGTCAACGCTCGTCCTTGCTTTTTTGGCGGCTTGGCGGCAGGGGAGAAAAAACAGCGGCCCTAAGGGAGCCTGACCCGGCACAAATGCTTTCAGACCTTGGCATCCGCCGTTTCCGCCGCCTGCCCGGATACATTTAGCGGTATCTCGCTCATCCCTGCTAAAAGGGCCTGTGAGGCATATGCGCCATCCGCTGCCGGCCCCCTTGGGGCAACAGGCGCGCCCGGCTGCGCCAGGGCTTTTTGCCCGTTTGTATCCTCTGCCGGGACATTCCCCTCCGGCTCGGGGCGGGCGGTCAGCGGCAGGGCCACGCTTACGCAGAACAAATCGGCGTCCACCCGCACATCCAGGCTGCCGCCGCAGGCCTCGGCAAAGCTGCGGGCAATCGAAAGCCCCAGCCCGCTGCCCTCGGTGGTGCGGGAGGGATCTCCGCGTACAAACCTTTCGGTGATCTCTGCGGGGTCAAAGCCCATCTCGTAGTTGGCCACGTTTTTTACGCTGGCCAGCGCCCGACCATCCTCGGCTGCCAGGGTTACATATACCCGGCTGCCCGGCAGCGAGTACTGTGCCGCATTGGCAAACAGGTTTTGGAACACGCGGTACAGCTTGTCGCCGTCTGCCGTTACCCAGGCCTCGGGGGCCAGATGTACCTTGAATTCGGCCAAAGAGGCACTGATCTTTTCGTCCATGTCGGCAAGCGTCTGCCAAATCAGCTTGGCCAGGTCCAGCGGGGCAGGATTTAAGGGCAGGTTGCCGCTGGCGGCCTTGCTCAGCTCAAACACATCCTGTACCATGCTGCGTAGCTGGGCGGCTTTTTGCTGCAGAATGCGGGCATACTCCGCCGCCGAGGGGGGCAGGCCCGGCTCGGCACATAAGAGGTCGGCATAGCTCAGGATGCTGGTGAGCGGGGTTTTGATGTCATGGGAAACATTCGTAATTAGCTCCACCTTCATCCGGTCGGCCCGGCTGCGCTCCTCTACCGCGCGCGCGATGCCCTCCTCAATACAGCTTAGATCCTCTGCCGGGCCGGCCAGCAGCGAGCCCCTGGGCAGGGTCAACGGCCCGCTGCTCCGCCCTGCCCGCAGGTCGGCCAATTTACCGGCCAGCCGGCTGCCCTCGTCCACCAGGCGGGCCAGCACCCGGTAACCCGCGGCCAAGACGGCCAGGGCGCCCAGCCCGCAGGCGATGCCGAGAAGCTGCGCCGTGCCGCTGAACCGCCAATACCGCTCCAGCAGCACGGCGGCCGCAGCCAGCCCCACGGCCGCCGGCATGCCGGCGGCAAACCCGCCCAGCACCCGGCGCTGCCAGGGCTGCCGGCGGCAAAAGCCGGCAGCCCCCCGCAGGGCGGCGGCGCACAGGCTGCACCGAAAAAATGCCGCGCCGTTCAGGCTGAGGTCGGCCCAAAACAGGTAAAAGCAAAACAGGCCCAGCAGCAGTTCCGGCCGGGGCAGCATCGGGCCTGCCGCGGTAACATACACAAGCCGGCTGCGCCACAAAAACAGCAGGATACCCGCCGCGGCACAGAGCTTTGCCTCCAGCCAGACCCGCCCCAGCGCCCCGGCTACCAGCGCCTTGCCGGCCCGCACGTCCTTAGCACACACGGCGGTGTACAAAAACAGCAGCAGGGCCAGCGCCAGTACCCCGCAGCAAAGCCAGGAGGCCAACTGCCAGCGCCGCGCGGTGTAAGTATGCTGGTACAGCGGGCTGTCCGGGCTGTCGCGGCCGGCCAACAGCACTGCCGTTTTGCCCAGCTCGGCAAAGGAAGGGAAGGATATGCCGCCCTCCTTTTCAAGCTCGCTCAGCAGCACCGGCCGCCCTAAAAAGGTTGCCCAGGCGGTATCGGCCTCCTGGCCCGTCTGCCAGCCAAACAGCAGGGTATAGCCGGCGGGCAGGGCCGGCCGGCCGGCATCCTCGGCAAGCAGCGGTGCGCAAAAGGCCTCGGGCCACCCTTTCTCGCCTGCCCCCTGCGGCTTTGTAATAAAACACAGGAGCGAATCGGTGCCCTCGAGCAGGGCCAGCAATTCATTTGCTTCATCCTCTGCAGGCGGATGCGCGGCGGCCTGCATGGCCAGCGCACCCAGCCGAGCTACCTGGCCCCGGTAGGCCGGTACGGCTGTAACCCTGCCCTCCAGCACCCCGCGCGGGTCTTTTGCAAAGGCTATGGCCATCTCGAGGCTGCTGCATACGCAGCAAAAAAACACCAGCAGCAGCATCCAGGCCAGCCAGCGGTAAAGCATCCTCCGCAGGGCCCGGCCGGGGCGGCCTGCCGGGGGCTTTTCGGCCTGCCGGGCGGCCTCGCGCTCAGGGCGGGGAAGCGGCCCGGCCTCCCGCCCTGCTGCGTTTTGTCCAAGGGGCAAGGCGCCCGCCTCCTGTGCGGGCCCCCCCTGCGCGGCCGGCAGGGAGGTTCCCGCCTGCGCCGGGCTCCCCGGCACGGCAGGCACTGCCGCCTCTTCGGTTTTGAGGTTATCGTTTCTCAAGCTTATATCCAAGGCCCCATACCACCTTTATGTATTCTGGTTTTTGCGGGTTGAGTTCAATTTTTTCCCGCAGCCGCCGGATGTGTACCATCACGGTATTTTCGGGCGCGTAGGCCGCGGGCTCCTGCCAGGCACGGGCGTAGATTTCCTCGGCCGAAAAGACCCGCCCGGGCCAGCGCATCAACAGCTCAAAGATCCGGGTCTCGGTGGGGGTAAGGCGCACCGGCTCGCCGTCCGCCGTCAGGCTGTGGGCCGCAAAATCATAGCATAGCCGCCCGTTCCGGCGCAGGTCGGCCCCGGGCGCCCCGCTGCGGTGCACGTCCCCTAAGGTGAGGTACCGCCGAAGCTGGCTCTTGACCCGGGCGATCAGCTCGCCTGCGTTGAAAGGCTTGGTAATGTAATCGTCTGCGCCGATCGAGAGGCCGAGCACCTTGTCGCTGTCCTCGGTTTTGGCGCTCATTACGATAATGGGCAGGTTGCGGCTTTCGCGGATACGCATAATGGCCGAAAACCCGTCCATCCTGGGCATCATCACATCCATCAGTACGAGCTGCACCTCATCTTGCGCAACCGCGTCCAGAGCCTCCTGGCCGTTGGCCGCGCACAAAACGGCAAAGCCCTCCTTTTCCAGATGCAGCCGCACCGCCTGCCGGATGGCTGCGTCGTCGTCCACTACCAAAATACGGCCCGCCGGCTCGTTCATGGACCATCACCCCCATTGCATTACCCATTGTACTGTATCCCCCTTTTTGTTGCAAATATTGTGCGTATTTTTATCTTACCGGCAAAATCTTACGGCCGGGCGGATGGATTCCTTACAGTTTCCTTACGGTTTTGCCCGGGCATGGCGTTTTGCCGTTCCGCCTGCCCTCAAAATATGGTATACTGTTTACCTGTAGGAAGGAGCGGTTTTATATGGCGCGACGGGTTTTGGTAGGCAGCACCGGCTTTGTGGGAGGCAACCTGCTGGCCAAGGGGGATTTTGACGCGGCGTATCATTCCAGCGATATAGAAAAGGGCTTTGCCGAGCCAAACGGGCTGGTGGTTTACGCAGGGGTGCCGGCGGCCATGTTCCTGGCCAATGCAGACCCTGAGGCAGATCTCGCCCTGATGTGCGCTGCGCGGGAAAACCTGCGCCGGCTGCGCCCGCAGCAGGTGGTTTTGGTATCCACCGTCGCGGTGTATGCCGACAGCCGGGGCCGGGACGAATCGGCCCCCATGGCGCGGGAGGGCCTGCCCGCTTACGGGGCCAACCGGCTGCAGTTGGAACAGTGGGTACGGCAGGACTGGCCGGATGCCCTGATCCTGCGGCTGCCGGCGCTTTACGGCAGGGGGCTTAAAAAGAATTTTTTGTACGACCTGCACACGATTACCCCGGCCATGCTCCGGCCGGATAAATACGCCCTGCTCAGCCGGCAAAGCCCGCTTGTGCGGCAAGGCTACTTTGACGCCGGCAACGGCTTTTACAAGCTTAGCGGAAGGGTAGACCCCGCGGCGCTGAGGGCTTTTTTTGCCGCAAACGATTTTAATGCCCTCTCGTTTACCGACAGCCGCTCGGTTTACCAGTTTTATCCGCTGGCGCGGCTTTGGGACGATTTGCAGGCGGCGCTGGCGGCAGGGGTGCATGTGCTGAACCTGGCCACCCCGCCGGTTTCGGCCGCCGAGGTCTACCGGGCGTTTACCGGCGGCCGCTTTGAGAACCGGCTGGACAAGCCTCCCTTTGCGTACGATATGCGCACCGCCCACGCCGGGCTGCTGGGAGGGCAGGGCGCCTATCTTTGCACCCGTGGGCAGGAGCTGGCGGATGTTTGCGCCTTTTTGCAGGGCTGGGCTGCCGCGGGCTGACCGGGCGCTTTGGCCTTGTTGGCAGAAAGGGGGCGGATGTCCCCTTTTTTTGAGGGCGTTTTCTTTGCTGCCCAAAAAACGCAAAAGCGCTTTTTTTTTATCGCCCGATTTGATATAATAACATTGCATATGCAAATTTGATTATAGGAATCAAATTGCAAAAAACAAATCAAGAGAGGTGGGAAAGAGAATGCGGCAGTATGATCTTGCGGCCTCCAACATTGGATGGGACGCGCAGGACGACAAAAAGGTTTACGAGCTCATGAAACGGCTGGGCTACACTGCGCTGGAAGTTGCGCCGACCCGGCTGTTCCCTCAAGACCCTTATGACCATCTGCGGGAGGCGTCGGATTTTGCGGTAAAAATGCGGGAGGAGTACGGCATGCGGATTTCCTCCCTCCAAAGCATCTGGTATGGGCAGGACGGCAGTATCTTTGACCGTGCGCAGGCGGCGCAGTTGCTGGAGTATACCGACAGGGCCTTTGACTTTGCCCGGGCCTGCCGATGTAAAAACATGGTGTTTGGCTGCCCGCGCAACCGCACGATCCCGGAGGGCCATTCCGCCGCCGAGGCTGAGGTTTTTTTCCGGCGGGTGGCCAACATGGCAATGGGCAAGTATGTTACCTTTGCGCTGGAGCCAAACCCGCCCGTCTACGGTACCAACTACCTCAACGGCACGGTCGAAACCATGCAGTTGGTCAAAAAATTCCTCTGCATCGGCATCGGGGTCAACCTGGACACAGGGACCATGATCTGCAACGGTGAGCGCATCGAGGAAATTGCCCCCTACATGCGTTTTGTCAGCCACATCCACATCAGCGAGCCCGGCCTTGAGCCGATCCGGCCCCGGCCGATCCATACCGAGCTGGCCCGGCTGCTCAAAAAAATCAAGTACCGCAACGCGGTGTCGGTAGAGATGAAATGTACCGATACCGAAACGCTGCGCCAAAGCCTTGCCTATGTAGCGGAGGTGTTTGCTTGAGCGGCACGGCCGTTCCGGCCCGGCCCGGCGTGCCGGAATACTGCTGCCAGCCCTTTGCCGGCAAAAGCGGCGAATATTGCCTTTTGATCCCCGTTATCAACGAGGGGCGGCGCATCCTGGCCGAGCTTGCGCGTGCGCAGGCTGCCGGCGTCCACCGTTTATGTGACGTGATCCTTTGCGACGGGGGCTCTGCCGACGGCAGTATGGAGCCCGGCCGGCTTGCGGGGCTTGGGGTGAATACCCTGCTTACAAAAATAGGGCCCGGCAAACAGGGCGCGCAGCTACGCATGGGCTTTGACTTTGCGCTGGCGCGGGGGTATGCCGGCATCCTGACCATCGACGGCAACAACAAGGATTCCATCGAGGATGTACCGCGCTTTATCGAAAAGCTGCGCGCGGGCTACGGCCTGGTGCAGGGCAGCCGGTTTATAAAGGGCGGCCGGGCGGTCAACACACCGCCCGGCCGGTACTGGGCGGTGCGGCTAATCCATGCGCCGGTCATCAGCCTGGCCGCGCGCCACTGGTTTACCGATACCACCAACGCCTATCGTGCCTACAGCCGGGCCTATCTCACCCACCCGGCGGTGCAGCCGCTGCGCGAGGTTTTTGTGGGCTACGAGCTGCTGGCCTATCTTAGCGTACGCGCTACCCGGCTGGGCTTTTTGGCCTGTGAGGTTCCGGTGACCCGCGCCTACCCAAAGGGTGAGGCCCCCCCTACCAAGATCAAGGGCCTGCGCGGCAACGCCGGCCTTTTGCGGGTGCTGTTTGCCGCGCTGGCGGGGCAGTATGACCCTGCCCGTCCCAGCGGGGGCGGGGAGAGAGGGTAATATCCTGCAAGGTTTTATTGCTGCAAAAACCTTGATGCGTCGATGTGTCAAAAAATCTTTTCTGCTTTTTGTTTGGCAAAAAACGCCTGTGAAAGCTGCTGTAGTGGAGTGCCTGCCCCTGCATCGGCTTTTTCTGTTTTTTGCCGCAGGTTTACAGGAAAAAGTGATTTATTTGCATCTTTTTCTTGACTTCAGGCCATAAAAGTGATATATTTATATCTGAAAGAGATAAATATATCACTTTGGAGGGCAAAAATATGAAAAACTCTAAAAAATGCACGGCCGTTTTGGGGATCATCTGCGCCTTGCTTGCCGCCGCCGCTTCGTACTACACGATCGTTTTTAATGATTCAAGGTTTATCGTACCCATGGAACTATCGGGATACGTTTTTCGGGTACAAGACCTGCCTATGGTGGTTTCCGGCATATTTTTGGGGCTGTATGTGCTGTATCTCTTTCTATTGCTGGTAAGGGCCATTGCGGCAAAAAAAAGGCAAGAAGAAAGCACGCGGTCCGCCAGGGCAGTGAACCCAAAGCTCGGCTTTTTGGGGATAATAGGCTTTGCAGGGTTTTTTGGGTTTTGGACCTACAGCCTTGATAAAACCATCTTTCCGTTTATGTTCTTTATGTTTTTTGGCTTTTTTGGGTTTTTCTATGAGGGGAAAATGTCCCAGGCGTTTATGGACGAACGTTACCAGGAAAATAAGCTGAAAGCGCATATGGTGGCAGATAAAATTGCTTTGGGCATTATTTTTCTTGCGTTGCTCGTTTTGGGGCAGGGGAAATTGATGGGAAACCTGGAATATACCCTGATTGCGCTGACCATCGCCATATCGCTCGCCGTGGCCCTTGGGATGTTTCTTTACGGGTATCTGCTGTATCATTACGACCATGACGAGCCGTTGGATGAAAGCGGGGAATAAAGGTGCCGGATTTTGAATGCAGGCTAAAAAAGTACCGGCAGTTGAACGATCTGACGCAGGAGCAGCTTGCGGCACAGGTAGGCGTGCGCAGGGAAACCATTATGCGTTTGGAAAAGGCGCAGTATAACCCATCCCTCAAATTGGCCGTTGATATTTCGAGGGCGGTTGGCGCGCCGATCGAAGAAATCTTTATCTTTCCGCAAAAATAAAGGACAGGGGGTCGCCTGTGCGCGGTGAAAGCCCGGCTTTCCGCCGCGGTTTTCGTGCGGTGGCCCGGTTAGGCGGGGCTGCCGCTGTTGCCGGCCGCCTGGGCCTCCCGCTCGGCCCGGCGTAGGAACCTTGCCAGGACCAGCACGGCGGCCGCCGCCATCACCAACTCGGCCGTGAGCTGGGCGTAGGCCAGCCCGTACAGCGGCAGCAGCGCGTTCCAGAGATACAAAAACGGGATCTCCAGCAGGACCTTGCGCAAAACCGCAAACAGCAGCGACTCCCGCCCCATGCCTACAGCCTGAAAAACGCCTACACCGGTAAAGTCGATGCCGAGCAGCGGTACCGCAAGGCAGAGCCCGCGTAAAAACCGCATGCCATAGGCTACCGTTTCGGCGTCGTCAATAAAGGCGCGCACGAACGGCCCCGGCGCAAAGAAAAAGAGCGCGGCCATTACGGACAAAAAGCCGATCGAGATGCGGGCGGTAAAAAACAGGGTGTCCCTCATGCGTTTGACGTTGCGGCCAGCGTAGCTGTAGCCAATCAGCGGCATGATGCCCTGTGAGATGCCCATTGCCACATACATGGGCACCATCGACAGGCGCGAGCAGATGCCCATTGCCGCCAGGGCGGCCGCGCCATAGGGAGCGGCGAGGTTGTTCAGGATGGCGCTGCCGGTCACGTTTAGAAGGTTTTGGATCGAGGCGGGGATGCCCACCGCACACACCCCTCCCGCAATATCCCGCCGCAGGCAAAAGGCCTTGGGCGAGACGCACACCAGGGTGGTTTTGCGGTGAACGGCCAGATACACCAGGAAATACCCCAGCGCGCAGCAGTTGGAAAGGCAGGTAGCCATGGCCGCGCCCACCGAGCCCAGCCCCAGCCCCCAGGGCAGGATAAAGACGGGGTCCAGCAGGATATTGAGCAGGCAGCCGCTCATGGTGCCGATGCTTGCATGCATCGCCGCGCCCTCCGAGCGGATCATATAGGCGATGACCACGTTTAAGATGGCCGGCACCGCCCCGAGCGAGACGGTCCAGTTGAGATACCCGTTTGTGGCGGCACGGGTCATTTCGTCCGCTCCCAGCAGCCCCAGCAGCGGGCCGCGCAGGACCGTGCAGCCCAGTGCAAACAGGGTCGCACAGAGCAGCGCGCCGTAAAACCCAAAGGCCGAGCTGCGGCGCAGGGTGTCGAAATCCCTGCGGCCATAGGCGCGGCTCATCATGCTGGAGCTGCCCACCCCAAACAGGTTGTTTACCGCGTTAAAGGCCAGCAGTACCGGCGCGGCCAGGGTGACCGCCGCCGTCTGTACGGGGCTGTTCAGCAGCCCCACAAAATAGGTGTCGGCCAGGCTGTACAGCACCGATACCAAACTGCTTAGCACGGTTGGCACCGAAAGGGTAAGGACAGCGTGGGAGATGGAATAACTTTCAAAAATAGCCTCACGGCCATTTTGTGCCCTTGGCATGGCGGCGATCCCTTCTTTCGAGAGCCTATTATAGCATGGTGCGCCGATCCGCTCAAGGCCTCCCGTGCCCCCGTGCCGGGCCGCCTGACGCTGCCCAATAAGAGGGAAGGCGTCAGGCAGCCCGGTTTTGTACGAATATGCGCCGGAATTCTTGCACAGTGCCCGCCCTCCTGTTATAATGGGTCTATAACAAATCATCCGCAGGAAGCTATGGCCTTGAAGCGGCTGCCTGCAGGGTATCGCTTAAAACAAACCGATGGGGGAGATTTGCAAGCTGTCTC
>CAJTSP010000107.1 GCA_910578965.1 uncultured Oscillospiraceae bacterium | reverse complement strand
GGGCGGGGTCGGGCCGGTAGTAGCCGTAGTTGAGGGCGGGCTGGCAGGAAAAGAAATTCACCATGCAACTGCCGTCCCGCGCCGAGATGCCCCGCAAACTGCCGTACCCCTCGGGGGATTTCCAGACGCTGTCGGTCCAGACATAGCGGTCGGTGTATTCGTTCGGCTCTGCCTGCATCGACTGCCTGAACCACGGGTGCGCCACCGAGGTGTGGCCGGGCACCAGGTCCAGCAAAACGTGCATGCCGCGCCGGTGCGCCTCCTCAAACAGGCGCTTTAAATCCTGGTTGGTGCCGTAGCGCGGCGCGGCCTGGCAGTAGTCCGCCACATCATACCCCGCGTCCCCAAAGGGGGACGCGAAGCAGGGGTTGAGCCAGATGGCGTTGCAGCCGATGCCGGCGATGTAATCAAGCCGCGAGAGGATACCCTCAAAATCACCGATGCCGTCGGCGTTGCTGTCCTGGAAGGACTGGGGGTAAATCTCGTAAAAAATGGCGTCGTCCAGCCATTGGGGGCACGCCCTTTCATCCATAAAAACGCCTCCTGTTTTTGATTGCAGGCAATTGTTTTTTGCGCCGCCGCCCCGCCCGCAAAAAGGCCGGTGGACGGCTTTGAGCCTATCATAGCATATTGCCCGGGCAAGTTCAATTTGAAAAGGGCGGAGCGGGCGGCTTTTCCCGTAAAGGGAAATATGCTATAATATCTTTGTTTGCTTTAGCAAGGTCAGGGACAATGTATGGATGGGGAGGACGAGCAGATGATCTCTTGCAGCAAAACAGGGATGTACTATGCCCGCGGCCGGTGGGTGCCGGCGGACGGCGAGGCCCCCGCGCGGCTGGCCGCCCTGGGCTTTGACGATGCCGCGGTGCAGAACGCCCGCGCAGGCACCATGGCCTGGGGCATTTTGCAGGCCCACAACACCAGCGGCGACGCCGACGCCCTCAGGCTTAAATTTGACGCGATGGCCAGCCACGATATCACCTTTGTGGGCATTGTGCAAACCGCCCGGGCCTCGGGGCTTACCCGGTTCCCGGTGCCCTATGTGCTCACCAACTGCCATAACAGCCTGTGCGCGGTGGGCGGCACCATCAACGAGGACGACCATCTTTTTGGCCTTTCGGCGGCCAAAAAGTACGGCGGCATCTATGTGCCGCCCCATCTGGCGGTGATCCACCAGTATATGCGGGAGATGCACGCCGGCTGCGGCAAAATGATCCTCGGCAGCGACAGCCACACCCGTTACGGCGCGCTGGGCACCCTTGCCATCGGCGAGGGCGGGGGGGAATTGGCTAAGCAGTTGCTGGGCCGCACCTACGACCTGCCCCGCCCCGGCGTGGTGGCGGTGCACCTTACCGGCAGCCCGGCGGTGGGGGTGGGCCCGCAGGACGTTGCGCTCGCCCTGATTGGAGCGGTGTTCAAAACCGGGTATGTCAAAAACAAGGTGCTGGAGTTTGTGGGCCCCGGCATTGCCAACCTGCCGCTGGAATACCGCAGCGGCATTGACGTGATGACCACCGAGACCACCTGCCTGTCCAGCATCTGGGTCACCGACGAAAAAACCCAGGAGTACCTGGCCGCCCACGGCCGCGCCATGGACTATAAGCCCCTGGCCCCCGCGCCGCTCAGCCTTTACGACGGGCTGGTGGAGCTGGACCTCTCGGCCGTGCGGCCGATGATCGCCCTGCCCATGCACCCCTCCAACGTTTACCCCATCGAGGAGCTTTGCCAAAACCCCATCGATATTCTGCGCCATTGCGAGGAGGAGTGCCGCGAACTCATCGGGCCGGACAAACCCGCCCTGCGCCTGACCGACAAGGTAAAGGACGGCAAGATTTACCTTGACCAGGGGGTCATCGCGGGCTGCGCGGGCGGCACCTACTCCAACATTGTGGAGGCGGCGGCCATCCTCAAGGGGCATACCGGCGGCAGCGGGGAGTACGCGCTCAGCGTCTATCCCTCCAGCCAGCCCACCATGATGGCCCTTACCCGCCTGGGGGTGCTTACCGACCTGATGGCCAGCGGGGCCACCGTCCGCACCGCCTTCTGCGGGCCCTGCTTTGGCGCGGGGGACGTGCCGGCCAACGGCGCGCTCTCGGCCCGGCACACCACCCGCAACTTCCCCAGCCGGGAGGGCGCAAAGCCGGGCAGCGGGCAGATCGCCGGCGTGGCCCTGATGGACGCCCGCAGCATCGCCGCCAGCACCCGCATGGGCGGGGTGCTCACCCCGGCCACCGCCATCGGGTACGATCCCGCCATCCCGCCTTACGAGTTCGACGATTCCAGCTACCGCAGCCGGGTGTACAACGGCTTTGGCCGGCCGGACAGCGCGGGTAGCCTGCGGCTTGGCCCCAACATCAAGGATTGGCCCGCCATCCCGCCGCTGGGCAGGAACCTGCTGCTCAGGGTAGCCAGCTATATCACCGACCCGGTCACCACCACCGACGAGCTGATCCCCTCGGGCGAGACCAGCTCCTACCGCTCCAATCCCCTGGGCCTTGCCGAATTTACCCTGAGCCGCAGGGACCCAGGCTATGTGGGCCGGGCCAAGGCCATCGCGGCCGAGGAGGCTGCCCGGGCAAAGGGCGAAGGGGACGCCGCCCTGCTGGCCGCCGTGCGGGCCGTGCCGGGCTGCGAGGGCTTTGGCTGGCAGGATATCCAGATCGCCTCGGTGGTCTATGCCCTCAAGCCGGGCGACGGCTCGGCCCGTGAGCAGGCCGCCAGTTGCCAGCGGGTGCTGGGCGCGGGGGCCAACATCGCGGTGGAATATGCTACCAAGCGGTATCGTTCCAACCTCATCAACTGGGGCATGCTGCCCTTTCAGCTTGAGGGGCCTACCCCCTTTGGCCTGGGCGATGCCATTTTGGTGCCGGGGATTCGGGAAAAGCTAAAGGAGAACAGCCTTGCCGCTATCCCGGCCTGGGTGGTGGGGCAGGGCGCGCCACGCGCCTTTACCCTCTCGATTGCCCCCCTCACCCAGGACGAGCGCCGGATTTTGCTCGACGGCTGCCTTATCAACTATTACAAACGCTGACGCCGCCCTGCAAGGGCATGCGGCCCCTGTAAAGGGACACCGCCCGCCGCTCAACACTCACCGCAAAGGAGGTGCCCGCTTATGCCGGGCGACCTGCACACCCATTCTACCTGCTCGGACGGCTCAACCCCCATCCAAAAGCTTCCCTTTTTGGCCGCCAAGGCCGGCCTGTCCCACCTTGCCGTCTCGGATCACGACTCGATGCTCTCGGTGCGATACGCCTATGCCCACCCGCTTGCGGAGGGGGTAGGCCTTATCCCCGCCACCGAGCTCACCGCTTACGATTACGAGCGCCAGCACCGGGTGCACCTGCTGTGCTATTGGCCGGACGACTGCGCCGCCCTTGCCGCCCACTGCGACACCATGGCCACCCGCCGCACCGCCGCCTGCATGCAGAGCGCGCGGGAGCTGGAGGGGCTTTGCCCTCAGTTTTCGGCCAAGGCGGCGCTGGAATACAGCCGGGACGCAGGGGTGCTCTATAAGGCCCATATCATGCGGGAGCTCTACGAGATCGGCCAGGCAGACGGCATTTACGGCGAGACCTATCTCGGCCTTTTTGCCCTTCGGCCGGTACCTGGCCGGATTATCCACACCCCGCAGTACCAAACGGTAGAGCAGGTGCTGGCCGTTGCTCGTGCCGCCCGCGCAGTGGTGGTGTTTGCCCATCCAAGCGTTTATCACAGCATGCCGCTGGTGCGGGTGCTTGCCGAGGCCGGCGCCATTGACGGGCTGGAGATCGAGCATCCCCGCAACACACCCGAAGACAAGGCCGAGCTGTACCGGCTGGCCGAGCGGCATGGCCTGATTGTTACCGGCGGCACCGATTACCACGGTTTCCTCACCAAAACCCCGCGCCCGGTGGGCTTTTGCACCACCGCAGATGATCAGATCGAGCGCATCGCCGCCCTGGCGCGGCAGCGCAAGGCGGTTTGACCCAAGGCCTATGCCGCCCCAAAAGCGCCGGCATAGGCTTAAAAATCAAACCCTCTTTTTGCAATGGCCTGCCCGCCGGGAAATGAGCGATCAATCGGGATGTATACGGCAGACAAAGCTCCAACCTGAACGGCATTGACTGGTACTAAAGAGAGGAGGTATACACATGGATCTGCGCACATTTGATGGATTTAAAAAAGGATGCGATCAGAACCTGCCACAGGTTGTGGATGAAATACTCGGGAAATGCCGGCATGAAAACCATTGTGCGATTGGACTGATTACCACGGATGATTTTTATGGATTTAATGTAACATGGAATTTTGGCAATGATATCGACGCTGGAAAATATTTTGAGTGGGCGCCGGATCCGGTCAGTGCAGATACCAGTTTCCTCTACCAACCGCTTGCAGACATTGCTGATGGCTGTAAAGATATTGATCTTTGTAATCCATCAAAAGAAAAATGGGACTTTGCGGTGAGCCTGCTCACAGTATTGCAGCAGGTTATCGGATCCCTTCCCAATGAAATATTTGCGCATAACAATTTTAAGAAGGAAGACGTTCTTTTCTTTGCAACGATGGGTGATGGCGATTACATATACAAAATGCTGGATGCTTCTATTAGGATGTTGAATACGCAAAAAACATTGGAAGCATTTGGCATTGCATAGCGGCTGAACTCGCGGCTTATAGAGCGGTTGAGCTGCTGCGGATCGATTGGTTTATGCGAAACCCATATACAACGGAATTTATGCATAGAGAATACTTTTCTGAAAAGAGAAAAACAAAAAAGCGAGGATGAATAAAATGACCTATACACGTAAAAACAGCGGCACCTGCTCTACCCAGACCCAGGTAAGCCTTGCGGCCGACGGCACCATCGAGGAGGTACAGGTAAAGGGCGGCTGCAACGGCAACCTCAAGGGCATCTGCCAGTTGCTCAAGGGCATGCCCGCCAGGGATGCCATTGCCCGTATGCAGGGCACCACCTGCGGTCCGCGCCCCACATCCTGCCCGGATCAGATTGCATTGGCCTTAAAGGAGGCGCTGGAAAACCTCTAAGCCTGCCGCTATCCCGCCCCCCAAAACGGACCGGCGGTATATATTGACCATGCAAAAAACGGCACGCCCCTGCCGCCCGCCGGGATGGCCCCGGGCGCGTAAAGATAAGGAGGAACTGCGATGGACAGCAGCATGAAAAATACGATTGAAAACTGCTTTAGCTGGCATAACAGCCCCGAAAACGCCTTTGGCGCGCCTGCCCTCATGGAGCGGGAGGGCTATTGGGACGAAATAGACCTGCATGACGACGATGACCTGGAGGCCCTGATGGAGCTTGCCATGCGCTCGATGCGCATGGGAGATACGCCTAACGCCGATTTTGTGGAATATCTGGTTTCCAAAGGGTTTGACATCAATACCAGGCTGCCGGGCGTTGATTGCCTGGTGCTGCAGTGCGCGGATAGCTGGCTGGGGCCAAAGGTAGTGCAGAGGCTGGCGGACCTTGGGGCGGACGTCTATGCCGAAAACAGCGCGGGCGACAACATCCTGATTCTCGCGGCCAAAAAGGAATATCCCCCCAAGGAGGAGCCGCAGCGGGGGGCGCTGGCGTTGTATGTTGCCGAGCATTTCGACCTGGCCCGGCTGGATAAAACCGACCGCTTTGGCATTACCCCTCTTATGTATGCCGCCTTGCAGGACCATCCGCTGCTGGCAAAGGCGCTGCTTGCGCATGGCGCGGATGTAAACGCTGCCGGCGCTAAGCCGGTGGGGGCAAACTCCTACTGGCTGGAGATGGACGGCGTTACCCCGCTGGCTCTGGCCTGCCGCAGGGGCAGCCCCGAGATGGTGCGGATGCTGCTGGACGCGGGTGCAGACGAGGCCATCCGGGACGTCAGGGGCCGGCCGGCCATCTTTTCACTGCTGCGATACCCCTTTAACTTCTTCCGGGGCTCCAGCTACAACCACCCTATTTTCCAGCGCAAATGCGAGATTGTCGGCATGCTCAGGGAGCTGGAGCTTACCGATGCCGAGGGCTACACCGTTTTAATGCGCTCGCTGCAGGACAGCCCCGACCTTTTTGACAAGGCCCGCGCCTACGACAACCTGCCCATAACCCTGGCCCTGCTGGAAAGGGGGGCCAATATCGAGGCTGCCGGCAACGACGGCCGGCGTCCGCTGCACCTGGCCGTAACGGCGCTGGGCGATGTGGAAAAAAAGCTGGTAAAGGCGGGGGCGGAGCTGGACGTGCAGGATAACGAGGGCGATACCCCGCTGCTGCTCGCCTGCCGGCACGCGGACGAAAAGGCGGTGCGTTACCTGGTAAAGGCCGGGGCGGATATAAGCCTTCGCAACAATAAGGGCGAAAGCGCCCTTGACCTTGCCGCCGGCCGCGGCTACTCGGATGCGCTGGAGCTGATGATGGAGCGGGCATGACCCGGCAGACAACCGGCCTGTGTGCGGGCCCGCCGGCCGGGCCGGCTACGGCATACCTTTTTGGGATACTGCGCGGCCGCAGGGCAACGGGCCGGGCGGCAATAGGGCAATAAAAGCACGGCGGAACAAGGCAGCGCCGGCGCCCTTTTGAGGGGCGCTGGCGCTGCCTTGTTGTGTTTTAGAGGGGCTTTTCAGGGCGTTTTCCTAAGGTGTGCTGGCAATATGGGGCGTTATCCTGCGCTGCCGCCGGCCTTTTCCAAAATACGCAGCAGCTCAGCCCGTTCAGCTTCGGTAATGCCCTTTTGCTCCACAAAGGCGTTGACCAAAAGGCCCAGGCTGCCGCCGTACACCCTTTGCAAAAGGGTCTCGGTCTCCTGTAGGGCAGCGTCGGCCCGCAGGACGCGGGGGAAAAACTGCTTGGCCGGCCCGCCCTCGGCGTGGGCTACTGCTCCCTTGGCCTCCAGCCGGTTCAGCATGGTGATCACCGTGTGCTTGCTCCAGCCGGTGGCCGGCTGCAGGGCTGCGGTCAGCCGGGTGATGGTCTGCGGGCTCTCGGCCCAAAGGCGCTCCATCAGCTTCCATTCACCGGGTGAGAGCTGTATTTCCCGTGGGGTAGGCGCCGTGGGCTGCGCGGCCTCTTGGCTCTGGTTCATCTGTATATCCTCCTTTTTTGCGTTGGCAGGGGATAGCTGCGTTAAATAAGGGGGCGTTTGGCGCAGGGGAGGGCTGGGCCCGTCCTCTTGTGCTGCTGCCGCAGCGCGGCGTCAGCCGGCATCGCCGCCGGCCGGGGCGTGGCCCAGCACCGTGCGGCCCTCGACCGCGATTTCGGGCCAGCCGGCGGCCTCGTACACCCCGCCCTGGTCGGTGGAAAGCAATAGCTCGCTTTGTAGCCCACCGGAGGATGCGTGGTGAAAGCCGATCAGCGAGAGGTTGCGGTTTGCATCGCTCGCAAGGCTTGCGTTGTGGTTGGCCCAGGCTGTGCCTGCCTCATTCAGCGGGATGCGGTAATTAATGTTGACAATCCCATTGCCCCGCAGCCAGATGCGTCCCAAAACGCTGCCCTCGGCCCGGATGGCGTCCAGCACCTGCCGGACAAGCTGCGCGTTCTGCCCGCTACCGCCCTTTTGGGCGATATCCAGCAGTTCCCGCTCGGTGATCTCTTCGCCCGCGTACTCCCGCAGGGCGCCGGCCTCCTCGTCCCAAAACAACCAGTAGATCTTTTGGGTGTGGCCGGTGGCGCCGTCCTCGTCCTGGGTGGCGTCCCAGGCGCTGCGGGTGCCGGTAAATTCGTTCCCGTCCTGCCATATTAGCTGCTCGGCCGGGCAGTCCAGCTCTTTGGGTGCGCCGTTTTCAATCGTCCAGAGCCGGGTGGTCAAGGCGGCGCCGGTGGTCGTCTGCCAGCCAAACAGCACCCGCTGCCCCTCGTTCAGCCAGACCGGCGGCCAGAAAAAATACCCCTCGCCCTCGGCCAGCTCGTCCAAAAGCTGCCCTTTTTCCTCTGTCAGCGGGTCAACACGCAAAACGCCCCCGGCTTCCACCGGAACAAGATACACATGCCCGTGTACCGCGTCCTCATCGTTCGGGGGCCCGTCCGCCGTAAAATAGCTGTACACCAGGGTGTAGGCCGCGTCCAGGCGGTAATCCACCCACACCTCCTCCCCCTCGGGCAGGGCGGCCGAGAGGGCCCTGGCCCGCTGAGATGCGGCGTCCAGCGCCGCATCCAGCAGGTCCACCGTAATGCTGCGCTGGCTATCCCCATCCGGCAGGGCTGCGTCCAGCCAGAGCTCGGCAATGCTGCCGTACAGCTCGTCCTCGCTGGCAACGGGGTACCACACCCCGCCCTGCCAGCTTTGCTGCTCCTCCAAAAGATGCAGGCTCATCCGCTCCTCGCCCATCCGGGCCGAGCCGGAAATATGGATGCTCCACTCCCCGGGGCCAAAGCCGGTTTCGGGCAGGGTAAAGCCCAGCGTCCCGTCCCGCACCGCAATGCTGTTTTGTAGCTGGTCGAGCGCGGCCGCCGGGTCTCGGGGCAGGGAAGGCGCACGGGTCAGGGTGGTTGCCGCCAGCCCCACCGCTGCCAGCCCTGCCACCGCTGCCGCCCATACGGCAGGCTTGTGCGCCGCGGCAATCGCAGTCAGCCGGGCCCCTAACTGCCGGGCGCTCTCGCTCATGCCGGTGGCCGCCAGCGGGTGCGCCCGGTATAGCTTTGCCCTCTGTGGGGGGGCCAGCGCCAGCAGCCAGCGCCCATAGTCCAGCCGCTCGGCCTGCCCCAGCGCGGCCGTGACCCCTTCGTCGCAGGCAAGCTCACAGTCCCGCCGGGAGAGGGACGCCGCCAGCCAGACCAGCGGGTGCCACCAGTATACGGCCAGGCAGGCGCAGCGGGCCAGGCACCAGAGATGGTCGCCGTGACGGTAGTGCTGCCACTCGTGCCTTACCGCCCAGCGCCGTGCGGCAAGGCTTTGGCAGGCCGGGCCGTTGAGGTAGATGGCCGGCCGCAGCGCACCGAACAGGCAGGGGGAAATAAGGCCCTCGCAGCGCCAGACCGGCAGCGGACAGGGCATGGCCTCGGGCGGCCCGCCCGGGCCCGGCGCCTGAGCCGGCTCCAGCCGCACCCGGCCAGCGCGCAGCCGGCGGGCAAAGCGCAGGTTTTCGGCCAGCATCCAGCCCCCCGCCGCAAGGCTGCCGGCAGCCCATATTAGGTAAAGGGTACCGG
>CAJTSP010000106.1 GCA_910578965.1 uncultured Oscillospiraceae bacterium | reverse complement strand
GCCAGCCGCCCCACCAGCAGCACCGCGCCCCCCAGCAGGCCAAGCAGGCTTCCGGCAAGAGCTGACGGGCCAAGGGCGGCCAGGGCGGCCCGCCGCCAGCGGCGCAGCCAGCCGCGGGTGCCGCCGCAAAAAGCCTGTAATGAGAGCGAAAACATCGGCGTCCAGCAGGGGCCGGCCAGCGCGCCGCCCAGGGCCCCGCCCAGCAGGGTGAGCCAGAAGTTCTGGTACACCACCCCTAAGCTGACCCCCAGCGCCAGCGGCAGAAAGCCGGCACAGCACAAAAGGTTTGCCCCCAAAAGGGCCCCAAGGTTCTCCCACGCCGCCGCAAAATACCGCCCCGGCCCTTTGGAGGGCTGCGGGGCGCCGTTTTGCGGGGCGACAAAGCGCCCCATGCCAAACAAGCCCATGTTGAACCCCCGATCTGTAAAAGCAATCTGCCCGTCCCCAAAAGCCGCGCGCCGGCCGGGGCAAGCCCCGCCCTTGCGGATGCGGCAGCGGCGGCCTCCGGGCGCGGCCGGACTCAAAAGCCCTTCAGCCGCTGGATGTAGGCCCGGGGGGTGACCCCCTCCACCTTTTTGAACACCTTGCTGAAGTAAAAGGCGCTCTCAAAGCCCAATTTGTCGCTGATCTCGTAGATTTTCAGGTCGGTGCTGGCCATCAGCTCCTTGGCGGCATTGACCCTCGCCGCGGTGACAAACTCCACAAAGCCGCTTTCGCCCCACTGGGCAAACAACTGGCTTAGGTAGTTGGGGCTGATGCCGAACGCCGACGCCACATCGTTGAGCGAAAGGCGCTTGCCGAGGTTCTGTTGGATGTACTCCTGGATCTGCACCACCTGCTGGGCGTGGTAGCCCCCGGCCCGGGCGGGCTCAAAGACGATGGGGCTCTCGGCGCTTAAGAGCGCAAGGCCCGAAAAGGCCGCCCGCTGGCTCTTTTGCACATCTAAAATATCCTGTACCGGCCGTCCCACCGCCCACCACACCGGGGTGCCGAAGTATTCGTAGAGCAGCCCGCCGGTTTTTTGCAGGGTAGCCGAGAGCTGCTCCTCCAGCCGCTCGGCCTCTTTGAGCGGGAACAGCACCGAAAAATGCCGCAGGTCCATGCCGGTAACCGTACAGGGCAAAAATTTGGGCAGAGTATCGGCGGCCAGTTTGGTGACCCCGGCGCTTAAGGTGGCAAGCTGGCCGGTATCCTGCAGGCGGGTTTGCAGAGCGCCCAGCGCCACCACATAGGCCGGCGCGTCAAACCGCAGCCCCAGCTCGCCGCACAACCGCTTAAAAACCGCCGCGTCGCTTAAAAGCCCGCCGTAAAGCTGCAAATAAAACCGCTCGCGGTACTGGGCCAGCCCGTCCTCCGCCGGCGGGGCAGAAGGCTCGCGCCGTGAGCGCTCCTGCCGGATACGCACCTCGGCCCGCTGCAAGGCGGCGGCCAGCCCTTCGGCCGTGAGCTCTAACTTGACCATGTACTCCAGTACCCCCAGCCGCAGGCTTTGCTTGACATAGTCGAATTCCTCGTAGCTGGTCAACATGATGAACAGGGGCAGCGCGGGGTCCTCCTCCCGGCAGCGGCGGGCCAGCTCCAGCCCATCCATCACCGGCATGCGGATGTCGCAAAAAACAAGGTCGGGCTTTTTTTGGCGGATGGCCTCCAGCGCCTCGCCGCCGTTGCGGGCGGTGCCCGCCACCTCCCAGCCCAGGGCCTCCCAGTCCAGCATGCCCTGCAAACCGATCAGCACCAGGGGTTCATCGTCCACCAAAAGCGCTTTCAGCATTGGCTGTGCCCCCCTTTTTTGGTTGAACTTCTTATGTTCGGGTCCGGCCGGTTCGGGTTTGGCCTGTTCCGCCTACGGCCCCTCCGCCTTGCCCCCCGCAATTTCGGCCGGGCGGGGCAGCCGCAGGGTTACCGTGGTGCCGCCCGCCGGCCCGCTCTCGATGGCAAGGCCGTACTGCGGCCCAAAGCTCAACTGCAAAAGCCGGTGCACATTCCACACCCCCACATGCCGAAAGCGCGCCTGCTCGGCCCGCCCGGGCTGCGGCCCGGCCAGAATGCGCTCGATCTGGCCCGGGGGCATGCCCACCCCGTCGTCGGCCAGGCGCAGCAGCAAATCGCCCCCCTCGCCGGCGGCAAGGCTCAGGCTGAGCGAGCCAACCCCGCCTTTGGGCTCGATGCCGTGGAAGATGGCGTTTTCGGCCAGGGGCTGTAAGGTAAACCGGGGGATGAGGTACCCGCCAAAGGCCTCAAGCTCTGCGGCCGGGGGCAGGCTGAGGGCGAGGGTGCCGCCGTAGCGGTAACGCTGGATGGTAAAATAGTCCTCCAACAGGCCAAATTCCTCGGCCAGCGGCACCAGGCGCTGGTTGCCCTTGGAAACGCTCTTGAGCAGCCGCGAGAGGGCGGTGACCATCTCGGCCACCCCGGGCGCGTGCTGGATGGTGGCCATCCACTTGATGCTGTTGAGGGTGTTGTAGATAAAATGCGGGCTGATCTGGTTTTGCAGCATCCGGTACTCAAGGTCCAGCCGCTGCTTTTCGTCCTCTACCCGACGGGCCATCAGGTCGCTGACGCTTTGGGCCAGATGGTTGATCCCCCGGCCCACATCCCCCAGCTCGTGGTTCCATTCAATGGCGGGGTCGGCGGCAAAATCCCCCTCGCTCACCTTGGCAATCCGCCGCTGTAGCTGGCCGATGGGCACGGCCACCGTGCGCTGCAGCAGCAGGGCCATGCCAAGCCCCATCACCAGCACCACCGCGAGGCCGATGAGGGCCGGACCGCGCAAAAGATACAGGGAGGCCGGCAGCCGGCCTTGGGGCAGCACCAGCCCCAGGTACAGCTCATGCACCCCCAGCGGGCAGACCACCGCGGTACAGTCGTTGCCTTCAAAGCAGGCATTGTACACCGCGGTGCCCTCGTCGAGGGTATCCGGGTCCCGGGGCTGGCCTTCCAGCAGCTCTCCGGCCCGGCCCAGCGGCACGAGGCTGCCTCCCTGCACCCGATAGAGGGTACCGCCCATGACCCAGCACAGCCAGGAGCCGTCCTCGGGGGCAAGGGCGCGCAGTGGGTCGGTGATGAGGGCCGGCGAAACCGACAGGTACACCGAGGCGGCGTACTGGCTGGGCCCCCGCACCATCCGCTGGGTGATGGGGATGCCCTCCACGACAATGCCGGACTGCATGAGCGGGTCCTTTTGGATGCTCTCCCACCGGGCCATCGGCTCCCCCTCGGCCATGCCGGGCAAAAGGCCCAGGGCCTCCTGCCCGACGGCGCGGGACTGGCTGGCCGCCGTACCCATCATAATGATGCGGCCGTTTTTGCTGGCGAGCAAAAAGCGCTGGATATAGGGGGCAGTGTGCATTGAATTGTACTTGTTGGCGATGATGGGGTAGACGGTATGCGTGAGCACCCCGGTGGAAATGTCGGTGAGCATGGCGGTGCGCACGGTGGAATCGACGCAGCACCAAAGGGACAGCTCGTCTACCTCCTGGATATCCTGCCGGATGCCGGCCCCCGCCGCCTGTAGGGTATACTCGGCCGACTGGATGGTAGAACGCCGTAGCTGCTGTGCCAGCGAGCGGGCGCTGCTTATAATGATAATGCCGGCCGTAAAGAGGGTAAAGAGCACCGCCAGGCTGAGCACCCGCGCCTGGATGCCAAACCGGCCGCGACGCTTTTGGGCAGGGTCCATCTGCGGAGCCTCCTTTATGGGGATGCGGGCCGGGGCCGGCCCCTTTTGCCCATGATACCATCGCCGTAAAAGCGGTGTCAAATGCAGCCTTCAGCGGCAAAATGCAAAATCTTGCGTTCCATGCACAAATTTACAGCCTCAGGGGCGGCTGCGCGCCCGGAACAGCCGCCCCTCGGGGCAAAAAAGGTCACAAAGTTGTACGGGCCAAATGGGCCAAAATGTACAAATCCTTGCCGCGCAAACGAAAAAAATCGCAGGTTTTCTTAAAAGAGTGCAGGTTTTTGACTCCCCGTTTTGCCCCAAAGGAAAATTTGCAGAATGCGGCTTGATTTTTTCCATGTAAAGAGCCCAAAAGAATTGGTAAAATGAAAACAACAAATAGGCAACCCGCACAAAACCCTGCGGTGCGCGGGCGGCCCAGGACGCGGCCTCACTTTATATAAAAGGCGGGCGCGCCGAACATTTTAAGGAGGATGCATACCATGAAAAAGCTTTGCAAGATGCTTGCACTGTCCCTGGCGCTGGCAATGGCGCTGAGCCTTGCCGGGTGCGGCGGCGGCGCTTCCAGCGCACCGGCTGCCAGCACCCCGGCCGAGGGCGGCAGTGCCCCCGCCGAGGGCGGCGACGCCGCCGTGACCCTGACCTGGGCGCTGTGGGATAAGGATTCCACCGCCTACTGGAACGCGCTGGCCGAGGGCTACATGGCCACCCACGACAATGTGACCATCGAGATGGTGGACCTGGGCTCCAACGATTACATGACCCAACTGGCCACCCAGTTGTCCGGCGGCAACGGCGAGCTGGACGTGCTGTCCATCAAGGACATCCCCGGCTACGCCAACCTGATCAACCTTGAGATGCTTGAGCCGATGAACAACGTGCTCACCACCCCGGCGGCCGATTTTGGCGGCGTGCTGGAGCAGCTAACCGACGCCAACGGCAACTTCTACGCCATCCCCTTCCGGGCGGACTTCTGGGTTGTCTTCTACAACAAGGCCCTGTTTGACGCCGCCAAGGTGGACTACCCCACCAACGACATGACCCTGGAGCAGTTTGACGCCCTGGCCCGCCAGATGACCAGCGGCTCGGGCGCCGAGAAGGTCTACGGCAACCACTACCACACCTGGCGCTCGGCCGTCTCGCTGTTTGGCATCCTGGACGGCAAGAACACCATCATCGACGGCACCTACGATTTCCTCAAGCCCGTTTATGAGATGGTGCTCAAGCAGCAGGAGGACGGCATTGTACCGGATTACGGCGAGCTCAAGACCGCCAATCTGCACTACTCGGCCGCCTTCCAGAACGGCAGCGCCGCCATGGTGAACATGGGCAGTTGGTTCCTGGCTACCATGCAGCAGTACAACGCCAACGCCGCCAAGGACGGCTATGAGCCGGTAGACTTTGGCATGGTCAAGTACCCGCACCCGGCCGGCGCGCCCGCCGGTTCCACCCTGGGCACCGTGACCAGCCTGGGCGTGAATGTGAACTCCGCCAACAAGGAAGCCGCCATCGACTTCTGCAACTGGTGCGCCGGCCCCGAGGGCGCCGCTATCATGGCCTCCACCGGCAGCTTCCCGGCCGTGAGCACCGCCGACACGGTGGCCACCATCGCCGCCACCGAGGGCTTCCCGACCGACGAGGCCTCCAAGGAGGCGCTGACCACCGCCGCCATCTACCTTGAGATGCCCCTGACCGACAAGGCCAGCGAGATCGAGACGGTGCTGAACACCGAGCACGACGCCATTATGACCGGCGCCGAGACCGTTGACGAGGGCATTGCCAACATGAACGAACAGGTTGGGGCCATCCTGGGCAAATAACCCCCAGCCAAACCGCACACACCCACACGGGGGCGGGCTGCCTGCCCGCCCCCGTTTTTTTCCGGCTTTTGGCAAAAGCGGCGGTTCTATCGGCGGATCGAATTTTGTTCGGATTTTTTGTTTTCTTATCTAACCGCCGCTAAGCGCCGGCCTTTATTTTGCGCCCCGCCGCCCATGGCCCCCCGCGGCATCCAGGGCCTTTTGGCCGGAACCTTTTTACGGAAAGGAGAAATCGTATGCCTGCTGCCTCTGCAACAAGCTCCCCCAAGCCTAAAAAGGGCGGGCTGGGCCGGTCGGTGCGCAACGACCTGACCGCCTACTCCTTTATCGCGCCCAACTTTATCGGCTTTTGCGTGTTTACCCTGGTGCCCATGGTGTTTGCCGTGGGGCTCTCCCTCTGCAACTGGGACGGGGTGCACGCGGTGGAGTTTATCGGCCTGCAAAACTTTATCGATCTGTTCAGCGACCGCACCTTCAAAACCGCCTTCTGGAATACCCTGATCTACTGCGTGGGCACCGTGCCGCTTACCTTAGTGTGCAGCCTGGGCCTCGCCATGCTGCTCAACCAGGACGTGCGGCTGCGCAATTTCTTCCGCACCGTCTCCTTCTTCCCGTATGTGGCCTCGCTGGTGGCGGTGGCCGCGGTGTGGAACATGATCTTCAGCCCCAGCATGGGCCCGGTAAACATGCTGCTGTCGGCGCTGGGCGTGGCCGAGGAAAGCCTGCCCCGCTGGGCCGCCGGCAAGGAGACTGCGATGATCACGGTCATCCTGTTCAGCGTTTGGAAAAACATGGGCTACTACATGGTGATCTATCTGGCCGGCCTGCAGGGCACCAACCCCTCGCTGGAGGAGGCCGCCCGGCTGGACGGGGCCAACAAGTGGCATATCTTCTGGCATGTGACCCTGCCGCAACTGCGGCCCACCACCTTCTTTGTGACCATCACCCTGACCATCGCCTCCTTCAAGGTGTACGACCAGATGTACATGATCACCCAGGGCGGCCCGGGCGACGCCACCATCACCCTTGTATACGACATCTACAACATTGCGTTTGTCAACACGCCCAAGTACGGGTATGCCAGCGCGGTGGCCATGGTCCTGTTTGCGATGGTGCTTGTCATCACGCTGGTGCAGTTCCGCGGCTCGTCCAACAACGATTAAGGGGGGATCACAGATGAAACAAAGCTCCCAAAAACGCAACAGCGCCATCTCCAAGGCGCTGATCTACGCGATCTTGATCCTCATCACCGCGCTGATGCTCATCCCCTTTATCTGGATGCTCTCGGCCTCGCTCAAGATGAACAAGGACGTCTTCTCCTTCCCCATCCAGTGGATTCCCGAAAACCCGCGCTGGCGCAATTATGTGGACATCTGGACCAAGATCCCCCTTTTGACCTTTGTCAAAAACAGCGCCAAGCTCACGGTGATCGTAACCCTTTTGCAGCTATTTACCTCCAGCTTTGCGGCCTACGCCTTTGCCAAGATGAACTTTAAGGGCAAAAACCTTTTGTTTTTGGGCTACATCGCCACCATCGCGGTGCCCTGGCAGGCCTACATGGTACCGCAGTTTATGATGATGCGCGCCTGGAACCTCAACAACACCCATCTGGCCATCATCTGTTTGCAGGCGTTCAGCGCCTTTGGCGTCTTTTTGATGAAGCAGTTTTACGAGGGGGTGCCCAGCGAGCTGTGCGAGGCGGCCCGGATCGACGGCCTGTCGGAATACGGCATCTGGTTCAAGGTGATGCTGCCGCTCTCAAAGCCGGCCCTCTCCACCCTGACCATCTTTACCTTTGTTTCCACCTGGAACGATTTCCTTGGCCCCCTGATCTACCTCACCAAAAACGAGGTCAAGACCATCCAGATCGGCCTGCGCATGTTTATCAGCCAGTATTCGGCCGAGTACGGCCTGATCATGGCGGCCTCGGTGATCGCGCTGATCCCGGTACTCATCATCTTCCTGTCTTTGCAAAAATACTTTGTGCAGGGGGTTGCGGCCACCGGCATCAAGGGCTGATTTTCAAAAGCTGCCGCGCGTTTTACCCGCCCGGCGGCCGGCCTTATTGCTTTTTCGATTTCTCTCCTCTATACTGTCAGGGGGCGGGGACGCTGTCCCCGCCCTCTGGCCCTTTTGCATCACAGGAAGGAAGGGATCGCTTATGCCCGCCCCCCAGCCCATCACCCGGGCCGAGGCCGCCGCTGCGCTTGAACGCTGCATCCGGCAGGTGCGGCTCAACCTGCCCCTTTACACCCGCCGCTGCCAGAACCATTCCAGCGTAAACGGGGTGTATCCCGCCTGCCCCAACGACCAGTGGACCTGCGGCTTCTGGCCGGGCGAGGTCTGGCTGGCCTGTCAGCACACCGGCGAGGAGGCTTTTAAGCAAGCCGGGCTTGCCCTTGCCGGCAGCTTTGCCGCCCGCATCCGCTCAAAGCGCAAGGTCGCCCACCACGACATGGGCTTTTTGTACACCCCGGCCTGCGTTTCGGCCTTTAAGCTCACCGGCAGCGAGACCGCGCGGCAGGCCGCGATTTTGGCGGCCCGGCAACTTTTGACCCGGTTTGTGCCCGAGGGGGAATACTTCCAGGCCTGGGGCCGGATGGGGGTGCGGGCCAACCGGCGCTTTATCATCGACTGTTTGATGAACCTGCCCCTGCTCTACTGGGCCGGCCGCCAGACCGGCGAGCCCCGCTTTGCCGAGCTGGCCCAAAAGCACACCGCCACCTGCCTTGCCTACTCCTACCGGCCGGACGGCTCGACCTGGCACACCTTTTTTATGTCGCCGGACGGCCGGCCGCTGCGGGGCGAAACCTGCCAGGGCTACCGGGACGACAGCTTCTGGGCCCGGGGCCAGGCCTGGGCGGTGTACGGCGCCATCCTAAGCTGGCGGGAGACCGGCAGCGCCGAGGCGCTGGCCGCCTTTTGGCGCGCGCGGGACTTTTTTGTATCCCGCCTGCCGGAGGATTTAGTACCCTGCTGGGACCTTATCTTCCGGCCGGATTCCGGCGAGGAGCGGGATTCCTCGGCCGCAGCGGTGCTGGCCTGTGGGCTTTTGGAGGCCGCCCGGCTGTTAAGGGCCGAAGAGGCCGCCCCCTGCCGGGAGCTGGCCGCCCGCATTTTGGGCAGCCTTGCCCGCGGCTACCAGCCCGCCCGCCCCGCGCCTGGGGCCGGGCTTTTGCTGCACGGCACCTACAGCAAAAAAAGCCCCTACAACACCTGCACCCCCGAAGGGGTGGACGAGTTTACCAGCTTTGGCGATTACTATTATATGGAGGCGCTGACCCGCTTTTTGACCGACTGGGAGCCCTGGTGGTAATTTGGCGGCAGTTCGGCCGCCTTATCGTGAGGTGTTTTAAGGATGGAAAATTATCGTTATACCGAGGCCGATTTTGCCACAAAGGCGGCGGCGCAAAAAAGCCTTGTGCGGCTTTTGCAGCCGCTTAAACCCTTTTACAGCCCCGGCGGCGCGCAGCTTGCCATTGGCGCCACCAGCGCCCATTACGAGGACGAGGCGGCCCGGATGGAGGCTTTTGCCCGGCCGCTTTGGGGGCTTGCGCCCTTTTGGGCGGGCGGCGGCAGCGAGCCGGGCTTTGAGGCGCTTTACCGCGCCGGCCTTGCCCACGGAACCGACCCCGCCC
>CAJTSP010000105.1 GCA_910578965.1 uncultured Oscillospiraceae bacterium | reverse complement strand
GTCCCAACCCCCACCGCGATCATCAGGTTTTGTACCGGAAAGGCCAGACTTACGGCGGTGAGCGCCGCCTCGTTGAGCCGGCTTACATAGATGCTATCCACTACATTGTACAGCGCCTGCACCAGCATGCTCATCATCATGGGCAGCGCCATGCCCAGCAGCAGCGGGGCAATGGGCTGCACCCCCATCTTGTTTTCGCTTAGCGGGGCGCGCTGTGTGTTTTGCAGGTCGTTCAAAACGGTATCCCCTCCTTTGGTATGCAGGCACACTATTTCTTAATATACCAAAAACAGGGGGCCGGTGACAAGCCCTACGCACAAAAAAACAGATGCCGATTGCAAAAGCCGGCGAGAGCTCCCCCTCCTCCAGAGCGCCGGGCTTATGCCAAGGGTGCGCTTTGTGCCGCCGGCAGAAAGGCAGCCCGCGGCTTGGGCATAAAAAACCCGCGGGGAAGGAGCGGGGTACGCTCCTTTCCCGCGGGACGCTTGCCGGAGAAAGCGGGGATGCCTGAAGGTGCGGCTTAGGACCCGCATTGATGGCCGAAAACGCTGAACGGACAGGGGGTGCGCGGCCTGTAGGCAAAAAACCGCGGGAACCCTTGGCGGGTTTCAAGATTTTTTAACGCCGCAGGCCGGCAAGAGGCCCGGCCGGACAACGATTTAAGGCCGTGAATGTGGGCTCTTAAAACTCGAGGTTCTTGCCGTCCTTATCAAACACATGGCAGACGTTGCCAGAGAAGTTGAACTTGATCTGGGCGCCGCGGCCAAAGGTTTCCTTGTGGTTGCCCGAGAGGTCCATGGTGGGAACGATGATCACAACGTCGCGGCCCATCGCATTGGCATGCAGGTGGACCTCGCTGCCCATCATTTCGCTCACGTCCACGGTGGCGGCAATGGTGTTGGCACTGTCGCTCAGGGTGATGTGGCTGGGACGCACACCCAGGGTGATGTCCTGCGCAGCCACATTCTTGGCGGCCAGGGCCTTCTGCTTTTCGTCAGAAAGCTCGACCTGGATGCCGCCCACCTCCACGGCGTACTTGCCGCCATTGCTGACCAGCTTGGCGTCGAAGAAGTTCATCTGCGGGGTGCCGATGAAACCGGCCACAAAGAGGTTCGCGGGATGATCAAAGACCTGCTGCGGGGTGCCGATCTGCTGGATGAAGCCGTCCTTCATGATGACGATGCGATCGCCCAGGGTCATAGCCTCGGTCTGGTCGTGGGTAACATACATGAAGGTGGTGTCGATCTTCTGGCGCAGCTTGATGATCTCGGCACGCATCTGGTTGCGGAGCTTGGCATCCAGGTTGGAGAGGGGTTCGTCCATCAGCAGCACCTTGGGCTCGCGCACGATGGCGCGGCCGATGGCAACACGCTGACGCTGGCCGCCGGACAGCGCCTTGGGCTTGCGGTCGAGGTACTGGGTGATGTCCAGGATCTCGGCGGCTTCCTTGACGCGCTTGTCGATCTCGTCCTTGGGTACCTTGCGCAGGGTCAGGGGGAACGCCATGTTCTCATAGACGGTCATGTGGGGGTACAGCGCGTAGCTCTGGAAAACCATCGCGATGTCGCGGTCTTTCGGCTCAACATCGTTCATCAGTTTGCCGTCGATGTACAGCTCGCCCTCGCTGATCTCCTCCAGGCCAGCCACCATACGCAGGGTGGTGGATTTGCCGCAGCCGGAAGGGCCGACCAAGACGATGAATTCCTTGTCCGCGATGTCCAGGCTGAACTGCTGCACGGCAACGACGCCACGGTCGGTAACCTGCAGGTTGTTCTTCTTTTCAGGCGCGGCGGCCTTCTTTTTCTTGGCCTTCTTCTCGTCGGCGCTGTGGGGGTAGATCTTCATGATCTTCTTGAGGCTCAAAGTTGCCATGGCATACCGGCTTTGATGGGACGGCCTCCGCCATTCCCACCTCATTTTGGGGGGCAGGCCCCCGAAAACATTACGACAGGTCTCCACACTGCCGCACCGCAAGCCGTAAGCGGTTTGGTTATCCTCCTTTTGTCGGTGCCCGCGCGCTATCGTTTTGTGCGGCCTTCCTGTAGGCCCCGGCCCCCGGCCGGCCTCCGGCAACCCGCCGGACCGGCGCCCTTTAAAAGCCGCCTTAAAAACGATGGAGTAGCGCGCAGACCCGCAGTTTTATCCGCGCCTTTTTGCAAAGGTCGCGTGGTTTGGGAAAGCGGCAAAAATATGCCGCAATGCCAACAGGTAAAAAGGCTTATCCCTGCCCGGGCTCTTCGCCCTTTTGGGGTCCCTCCGGTTCGCCGGCGGCCCGCCGGGCCAGGGTCTCCTCGATCGAAAAGCTCTGGTCCAGCCCCGGGTAGATCAGCACCAGCGCCGGCACCGCCGGCAGCCAGAGGTTTACAAGGGGCAAAAGGGTTGCCGAAAGGGGGAAAAACCGCAGCACCAAAAACCCGTATACCCCAAGGCAGGCAAGCCCGCTCAAACTGCGGGGCAGCTGGGCCAAAAACAAAAGCGCCGCGTTTTTAAAAAGCTGCCAAAGGGGCAGCTCCATCAAAGCCACCTGGGGCCAGACGTAAAGCGAAAGGCTAAGGGTAACCACCAGCCCGGCCACCAGCATCCCGCCGGTTACGCCGGCGATGCCCAGCGCCCCCGCGTGCAGGATAAAAAACAGCTGCAAAGCAAGCAGCACCCCCAGCACGGCCCCGGGCAAAAGCGCCTCCTTGGCGTTGCGCTTCCAGGCGCGGCGGTAGGTGTGCCACCAAAAGCCCGGCTCGTCCCGCAAGGCCCGCAGGATGGTGTCGGCCAGGCCGCACAGCTGCGGGCCGGCCAGCGCCCCGCCCGCAAGGCCGGCCGCCAGCGCAAACACCAGCGCGTGGCTTGCCAGCGCAAGGCCCAGCAGCAGCAAAAAGGGCAGCGCGCCCAAGAGCGCCAGCAACCCGGCGCGGAAAAAATCCCACCAATCCCGGCCCAGCAGCTCAAACAGCCGGGCCAGCCCGCGCTTTTTGGGCAGGGGCTGCTCGGGGGCGCGGTCGTAATTGGGGAAAAAGCCCATGCTGCGCCCTCCTTGTGCAATCTTACGGCCGGGAATCAACCCAAAAGTATTCTGCCCGCCGGGCCAAAAGCCTTAACGGGGCGGGCGGGGATTTGAAACGGCAAAACAAAAAACGCCCCAGCCGAAATCAAAAGCCCGCCTTCCCGCCCGCCAGGAGGCGGTATAGCTCCTGTTTTGTAAAAACGGGCACACAAAAAACGCCCGCCGGATATTCTTCTCTATTCTATCATATCCCGGCCGGATTTTCCATGGAATCTTGCACAAAGATCACAAGCATTTTGCAGGCGCCTTCCACAAGGTAATGCCCGCTGCCGGCCGGCAAAAAGAAACAACTGCCGGGAAAAACAAGCTGGGCTTCGCCGCCGCAGGTGAGGCGGCCCGAGCCCTCCACGGCCAGCAGGGCGCAGAAGCTCTCCGGCCCGCAATCGCCCGCAAAGGGGCCCTGGCGCAGGTCGGCGGTAAAATACCGGCAGCTACCCAGGTGCGGCCCAAACTGCAAAGAGGGGGCCGGGCCGAGGTGGGCCACGGCCAGCGCCTTTTGAATGTGCAAGGCCCGGGGCCTGCCGTCCGGCCCGCGCCGGCCGTAGTCGTACACCCGGTAGGTGACGTTGGAGTTTTGCTGAATCTCGGCGAGTACGATCCCCGCGCCGATGGAATGCAGGGTGCCTGCCGGGATAAAAAAGACGTCGCCGGGCTTGACCGGCGCTTTGTGCAAAAGGCCCGTGAGGGAGCCGTCCTCAATGCTGCGGGCAAACTCCTCCCGGGAAACCTCCCGCTCAAAGCCGTAATAAAGGAACGCGCCCGGTTCGGCAGCCAGCACCACCCACAGCTCGGTTTTGCCGTACTGGCCTTCCTCCCGCAGCGCGTATTCGTCTGAGGGATGCACCTGCACAGAAAGGCTCTGTTCGGCGTCGATCAGCTTTACCAGCAGCGGGAACCGTGCAAACTGGGTACAGCTTGTGCCCAGCACGGCCGGGCCTGCCTCGGCCAGATATTCGGGCAGGGTGCGGCCGGCAAACGGCCCGCTCGCCAAAACCGACGGGCCGTCCGGGTGACAGGACAGCACCCAGGCCTCGGCCAATGGGTCAAGGCTGCTTTTGATGCCAAAACTTTCCCGAAGATGGCGCCGCCCGCCCCAAAGGTAATCCTTACAGGCAGGCTGCAAAAGATATGCCGGCATACCGTATCCTTCTTTCCCGGGCTGCATCCCAAGCCTGCCTGCCGTCCCCGGCGGCACGCCGCACGCCCCGCCGGGGACGGCGCCGGAACCAGGGGGCAGCGGCCCCATAGGGACAAAGCCGCTTATGCGGAGGTACAGCCCGTATGATTATTATAGCCTGTTGCCCTTTGTTTTGCAAAAACCGGGCTGTGCCGTACCGGCCTTGCCCGCAGACCCCCCCTTGCCGGCGCCGGCCGGGCCGGCTTTGGCTTGTAATCCGGCCTCGGCCATGCTATGCTGACAGCAGGCCCCCCGGGCAGCAGGCCGGGGGGCCTGCGGGATAGCGGGTATGGTTTGCCAGGGGCGGCAAGCCGTTAAAAAGGAGGGACCCACCGATGGAATATCAGGCGGAGCTTGCGCGCTGGCTGGCCCGTGCGACGGATGACCCCGGCCTTGCCGCCGAGCTTAGGGCGGTACGGGGCGACCCGGCCGCGGTGGCCGACCGTTTTTACCGCGACCTCGGGTTTGGCACCGGGGGCCTGCGCGGGGTTCTTGGCGCGGGCGCCAACCGGATGAACATCTACACGGTTCGCCGTGCCACCCAGGGCCTGGCCGGTTACCTTGCCGCTTCCGGCCTGCCCAAAAGGGTGGCCATCGCGCACGACAGCCGCATCAAGGGCGGCCTTTTTGCCAAGGAGGCCGCCCGGGTGCTGGCGGCAAACGGCATTACGGCGTACCTTTACCCAAGGCTTGAGCCCACCCCGGCTTTGAGCTGGGCGGTGCGGTACCTTGGCTGCGGCGCGGGCATCTGCATTACCGCCAGCCACAACCCGGCCCAATACAACGGCTATAAGGTATATGGGGCGGACGGCTGCCAGATCACCCCCCGGGCGGCGGACGCAATCCAGGCCCGGATCCGTGCAACGGACTGCTTTGACGGGGTCAGGCTGGCCGATTATGCCGCCGCTCTCGCCGCCGGCCGGATCCGGATGATTGGGGAAGAGTGCCTGGATGCCTTTATAGATGCCGTGCTGGCCCTGCGCTCACAGGCGGGCCCGGGCAGCGGCGTGAGCCGGCTGCGGCTGGTGTATACCCCGCTCAACGGCTCCGGGCTTGAGTGCGTGCAGAAGCTGCTGGCAAAAATGGGGGTGCCAAGCGAGAATATCACGGTGGTGCCGGCGCAGCAGGAGCCGGACGGGCATTTCCCTACCTGCCCGTACCCCAACCCGGAGCTTCGGGAGGCGATGGAGGAGGGGCTGCGCCTGTGCGGTACGGTACACCCGGACCTGCTGCTGGGCACCGACCCGGACTGCGACCGGATGGGCGCGGCAGTGCCAGATGGCCAGGGCGGCTACCGGCTGCTTACCGGCAACGAGATGGGGGTGCTGCTGTTCGATTATCTCTGCCGCATCCGGTGGCAAAAGGGCAGCATGCCTCAAAACCCGGTGGCGGTAACCACCATTGTATCCACCGACATGGCCGGCCCGGTGGCCCAAAAATACGGGGTGGAGCTTCGGCGTACCCTTACGGGGTTCAAATATATTGGCGAGCAGATCGGCCTGCTCGAGGCCGAAGGGCAGGCGGGGCGGTATATTTTTGGCTTTGAGGAGAGCTATGGCTATCTTTCCGGCGGGCATGTGCGGGACAAGGACGCGGTAAACGCCGTGATGCTGGCCTGCGAGTGCGCGGCCTTTTACGCCGGGCAGGGCAAGAGCCTGCTGGACGCTGTTAACGGGCTCTATGCCGAGTACGGCTGGTACAAAAACGAGCTGCATAGCAAGGCGTTCGAGGGGCAAAACGGGATGCGCGCCATGCAGGCCCTGATGGAGGCTTTGCGCAAAACGCCCCCCGCGGCCATTGCGGGCTGTGCAGTGGAACGGGCGGTGGATTACAGGGCAGGCGTCGCCGGTCTGCCCCCGGCCGACGTACTGGAGTACCGGCTGGCCGGCGGCGGCAAGCTGCTCATCCGGCCCAGCGGCACCGAGCCCAAGGTCAAGCTTTACCTCTCGGTGCGCGGGGCCTCGGAGGAGGACGCCGCGGCCAAAATGGCCGCCCTGCGCGAGGGTGCGCTGGGGCTGCTCAGGTAAAGCCGGCCTTATGGGCGGCTCCGGGAGCGCTTTTTGCCGGGCCCCGCTTTTGCCCGGCAAAAAATGATAGGGAAAGGGCGCCGCCCGATACGCGCGCCTTGCGGTCGCCGGCGAATTGTGATATGCTTTGCGGGGCGAGCTGGGAACCGGGGTTCTGTCCCGCCCCCGTTGTTTTGGAAGTGGCAATTCCCGGGTAGAAAGGCCGGCGCAAAGGGCGAGAGCTGGCGGCGGGCGCCCTCGCAGCAGATGCGGCTGGCCGGCAGAATCTGCAGCAAGGTGAATTGCCCCAAAGGGGCAAGACTGCGCCCGCGGGCGCATGTCGGAGGCCCCGCCGCAAAGTGGTGGTTCCAGGGCCGGAGACGGAGAATATCCAAGGTGCTTTAAGGTGCTTTGTCTGGCGTGCCGGGGCCCCTTCCGGGGTCCCTTTATGAAAATAAAAACCTGCGGAGGGAAAGCGAGCATGCCCATCCAATATCTTGCCGACCAACGGGTGTTCCGGCTGGACACCCCCCACACCAGCTACCTCATTGCCCTGGCTGACGCCGAGGGCTTTGTGGGCCACCTCTACTACGGCCCCCGCCTGCCCGAGGGCGAGGACCTGCGGGCCCTTTTGCGGCTGGACGAAAAGCCCGAACCCCCCAGCCGGCTCGAGCGGGAGCGGGCCGGCTTTTATGACGCCTTCCCCTTTGAGTACCCGGCCTTTGGCGGGGGCAATTTCCGCACCTGCTGCGCCCGGGTGCGCTCGGCGGCCGGGGGCTGCGGCTGCACCCTCTTTTACGAGGACCACGCCATCCGCCCCGGCAAGCCCGCCCTGCCCGGCCTGCCCGCCTGCTTTGGCAGCGAGCAGGAGTGCGAGACCCTTGAGCTTTACTGCACCGACCCCGCTCTTGGCCTGCGGGTGACCTTGCGCTACACCGTGTTTACGGATGTGGACGCCGTCTGCCGCAGCGTGCGGTTCGAGAACCGCTCGGCCCAGCTCCTCACCCTCGAGGCCGCCCTCTCGGCCGGCATCGAGCTGGACGATTTTGACGGCGACCTCATTACCCTGCACGGTAGCTGGGCCCGCGAGCGCGAGATCGATCGCCGGCCGCTGGCTGCGGGCCGGCAGTCGGTCTATTCGGCGCGGGGCATCTCCTCCCACCAGCACACCCCCTTTCTGGCCCTGGCCGAGCACTCGGCCACCCAGACGCAAGGGGCCTGCCTGGGCATGACCCTTGTGTACTCCGGCAACTTTCTGGCCGAGGCCGAGCTGGACGCCTTCGACCGGGCGCGGGCGGTCATCGGCATCCATCCCGAGGGCTTTGGCTGGCGCCTTGCTCCGGGCGAAAGCTTTGACACCCCCGAGGCAATTTTGGCCTTTTCGGAGTCCGGCCTTGGCGGCATGACCCGCGCCTTCCACGATGTACTGCGCCGGCACCTTATCCGGGGACAGGCAAAGCACCGGTACAGCCTGGTCAATAGCTGGGAGGCCTCCTATTTTGCTTTTGACCACGACAGCCTTTTGCAGCTTGGCCGGGAGGCGGCGGCCGAGGGCATCGAGCTGCTGGTGGTGGACGACGGATGGTTTGGCCGGCGGGATGACGACAATTCCAGCCTGGGCGATTGGGTGGTGAACGAGGAAAAGCTGCCCGGCGGCCTTGCCCGGCTGGGCAGAGAGCTGAACGAGATGGGGGTGCGGCTGGGCATCTGGCTCGAGCCCGAGATGGTTTCGCCGGATTCCGAGCTTTACCGTGCCCACCCGGATTATGCCATGGCCATCCCCGGCCGCGCGCCCACCCTGGCCCGCAACCAGCTCCTGCTGGACCTGGCCCGCCCCGAGGTGCGGGATTGTGTTTGGCGGCAGATCGAGGCGGTGCTGCGCTCGGCCCCCATCGATTATGTCAAGTGGGATATGAACCGCCCGATTACCGACCTGTATTCCGCCGCGCTTCCCCCCGAGCGGCAGGGGGAGGCCGCCCACCGGTATATGCTGGGGGTATACGAATTACAGGAGCGGCTGGTGAGCGCCTTCCCGCACATCCTGCTGGAAAACTGCTGCAGCGGCGGCGGCCGGTTCGACGCCGGCATGCTCTACTACAGCCCCCAGATTTGGGCCAGCGACAACGCCGAGGCCATCGACCGGCTGGCCATCCAGGAGGGCACCGCCCTCGTCTTCCCGCTCTCCAGCATGGGGGCGCATGTGGCGGCCTGCCCCAGCCACACCAACGGCCGCGTCACCCCCTTTGCCACCCGGGGGCAGGTGGCCCTGCCCGGCGGCTTTGGCTACGAGCTGGACCTTGCAAAGCTGCCGGGGGAGGACCGCGCCCTCATCCGCGGCCAGCTCGGGGACTACCGCCGCTACGGCCCCCTGCTGCACGAGGGGGATTACTACCGGCTGGCCTCGGCGGCCCAAAACCACGCCTACGATGCCTATATGGTGGTGGCCAAGGACAAAAGCCGGGCGCTGGTAAACCTGGTGCAGGTGCGTTCCCGCTCCCAGCGGCGGGCGGCGCGGCTGGCCCTGCCCGGCCTTTGCGAGGAGGCGCGCTACAAAAACGAGGCCACCGGCGAGGTGCGCACCGGCCGGGGCTGGCGCTGCGGCGGGCTGCTTTTGCCGGTGCTGGAGCAGGACTTTACGGGCCAGCTCATCCCGCTTGTCCGGGTGGGCTGAGTGCCCGATTTGTAAAAGGATAAAAATGCGGCGGCCGCCGATGCCGCCTAAGGCGGCGGTGAGATAAGAAAACAAAGAATCCGAATAAAATTCGATCCACCGGAAGTTTGCCGGGCGGCCGCAGCCGCAAAAAAAGAGAAACGCAGCGGCCCTTGCCCGGCTTTCGGCCGGCCGTTTCGCCTTTGGCGAAACCGGGCTGTCTGGCTGCAAGCCCAACTGGGGCTTGCATTTTACCGCTGACGCGGTAAAAACCC
>CAJTSP010000104.1 GCA_910578965.1 uncultured Oscillospiraceae bacterium | reverse complement strand
CCGCGCACCTTTTCATGCTGCCACCCTCCCGGCGCCAAAAATGTAAATCATTTTTTACATTTATCCTATCATCCTTTGGCCGAAATGTCAAGAAGCTTTAACTTTTTGGGCAAGGGGGATTTTTCCTGCATGCCGCAAAAAACACCTGCAAAAGGGCGCGTGCCGGGTATTGGCACGCGCCCTTTTAGGCCTTTATCCAAAAACAAACGCCGCCGGCTCCCCCGGCAAGCAAAATATCTTTACAGCATAGACAGCAACCGCTGCTTGGGTACAAGGCCTACGCTCCGGGCAGCCTCTTGGCCATTTTTAAAGAGCACTACGGTGGGAATGCTCATTACACCATAACGGGCTGCAAGCTGCTGCTCTTCGTCTACATTGACCTTGCCTACCACCGCCTTGCCGGCCAGCTCTGCCGACAGTTCCTCTATAACAGGGCCCAGCATCTTGCAGGGGCCGCACCATTCAGCCCAAAAGTCTACCAGCACCGGCAGCGGGCTTTGCAAAACCTGCTCATCAAAATTTTGCCCGGTCAGCTTAGTTGCCATTGTGACATCTCCTTTTCTTTCTCGTATTTGCCTGGTGGCAGGCCCTGCCTGCCTTGCCTATATGTCTTCACACTCAGGATACCCCTCTGCGCCCTTTTCAACACACGCCATTATTTGCCGGCAGGCCAGCAGGTCACTCCCCCAGCATACGGGCAAGCTTGTCCAGCAAAAGGGCCGAAAGGCTCCGGCGCCCCGCCCCGCCCTGCGGGCTCATTTGCCGTGCAGGGGGCTCCGGCTCGGCCTTTGGGGACGGCTCGGGCAGCTTTGCACCGGGCGCAGCCTGCGGGAACTGCCGCATCTGGGCGCCCAAAAGTTCGAGGTTTTGCTCGGTCCCATCCAAGGCGGAATGTAGCGCAGCGGTAGTACGCTGCAGCTCCCCGGCCGCCGCAGCGAGCTTGGCGTCAACCTCGGCAAGCTGGCTTTTGAGAACCGCTACGCTGTCGGCAATTTCCTGCGCGCCGGCAGCCATAACGGCCTTTTGTTGCACAGCCTCCTTTTGCGCCTGCTGCCGAGCTTGTTGGACACGCTGCTCGGCACTCTCTTCAACAGCAAAAACCTCCTGCCGCGCGCTTTCCTCGGCGGCGGCAACCTTTTGCTCCATCTGCCGCTGTGCCTTTTGCTGCGCCGCCCGGGCCTGCTCGGCCGCCTGCTGCTGCTCCTGCAACCGCTGCTGCAGGTCGGCCTTATCCCCCTTGAGCAGAAGCGCCTCCTGCTCCTTGGCAAACAACCGCTTTTTGTAAAGGGCCGCCTCGTCCTCGCTGCGGCGCAACTGCCCACGCAGCTCGTCGGACTGCTTTTCTATCTCGGCATTTCGTTTGTTTTGGGCCGAGAGCTGCCCACAAACATCCCGCGTTTTTTCCAGCAGGATTTCCTCGTTTGCCTTAAGGCCGTCCACTGCCGACTCCAGCTCCCGCACGCGTGTTTCGGCCTGCTGCTCTTTTTCCTTCGCCTCTTTTGTCATTTTTTCGATGCAGGCCAGCACTTCCTCTTTTTTAAAGCCGAAGAGCGAGGTTTTGAAACCCGTAGAGCTTGTATCTTCCGGCATAGTATGTACCTCCCTGCATTTTTGGCATCAGCACGGTTCAGGAACGTTTGTTCAAGAGATCTAGGATCGGGCCGAAGTAATCGTCGTCGTTGTCGGTGGTTTCTTCCTGCGCAGGGGCTGCGGCAGGCTGTGGGTCGGTGGCAAACACCACCGGGGTCGAGATCGGGCCCGTAAAAGCAGGGCCGCTGCTCTCCGGCTCGGACGACGCGGAGGGTGCGGAGCCCACCGACTCAAAGCCGGTGGCCACTACGGTAATGCGCATCTCGTCAGAAAGGTTCTCGTCAAATGCGGTACCCCAGATGATGTTTGCATCGGGATGAACCGACTGGGTAATCAGCCCGGCGGCGATCTCGGTATCGTCCAGGCCGATGTCCGGCGAGGAGGTGATATTGATAATAACCCCGCGCGCACCGGCAATGTTGGTTTCCAACAGCGGGCTGGAAATGGCTGCCTTGGCGGCATTTTCAGCCTTACCCGCCCCTTTGGCGTTGCCCACGCCCATATGAGCGTAACCAGCATCCTTCATGATGCTGCGCACATCCGCGAAATCCAGGTTGATAAAGGCCGGCACATTGATAAGCGCCGAAATGCTCTCTACGCCCTGCCGCAGTACGTTGTCGGCCGCCTCAAAAGCATTGATAAGGGTGATCTTTTCCTGGCTGACCATCTTGAGCCGCTCATTTGGAATTACAATCAGGCTGTCTACATGCATCAAAAGGCCGGCGATCCCCTGCTCTGCAAGGCCCATCTTCCGTTTGCCCTCAAAGGCAAAGGGCTTTGTCACGATGCCCACGGTCAAAATGCCCAGGTCGTGCGCCACCTCGGCCACTACCGGCGCAGCGCCGGTGCCGGTCCCGCCGCCCATGCCGGCAGTAATAAAAGCCATCTGCGCACCCTTGAGCGCGTTGGCAATTTCGTCCTTGCTTTCCTCGGCGGCGCGCTGGCCTACCTCGGGGTCGGCCCCCGCACCCCGGCCCTTGGTGAGTTTTGCGCCAAGCTGTACCTTTTGGGTGGCGCGGCTTTTCATCAAGGCCTGCTGGTCGGTGTTCATAGCGACAAACTCCACGCCCTGCAGGCCGGACTCTACCATACGGTTAACGGCGTTCCCGCCGCCGCCGCCCACACCGATTACCTTGATATTTGTAATATTCAGCATCTCTTCATCGAGCATGAACCCCATTCAGAACGTCCCCCTAAACTTGTAATTCCAAACAATCTGTAAAGCAGAATCAGCTATCTGCCCTAATATACACAACACTAATAGAGTAACAGATTCATGCCGCAAATTCAAGTATCCTGCCTGTCAAAAAAATTCGATTTTTTGCTAAAAAGCACTCCGCCAAAAAAATCCCCCATCCGGCCGTTCTTTGCCCGGCGCCTTTAGCCGTGCGCAATGCCAAGCGAGCCGCCCAGCGCACAAAACAGGGCCGCGATGTCCGCATATCCCCGCCGGATGTGGCAAAGGCCGCCAATCCGGCTTTCCCCCTCGGCTGCCAGGGCCGCCACCACCAGCGCTGCCCCGCCCCGCAGGTCCTGCGCCTTAACCTCGGCGCCGCGCAGCCGGCCGGCCCCCAAAATCTCGAGCGCCCGGCCCGAGCGGCGCACCTGCGCGCCCATAGCCAAAAACCCGTCTGCACAGGAAAACCGGTTTTCAAGAATCGTATCCTCAAAGGCGCTGGCTCCGCGCGCGGTCAGCAGGCCAGCCGCCACCACCGGCGCAGCGTCGGTGGCAAAGGCAGGATAAATCCCGGTATACACCCTACCCACTCCTTGCAGCGGCCCGCTGCGGGCAATACAGAGCCCGCCCTCATGCGGGCAGATTTCGCAACCGGCGTTGCGCAGCACCTCCAAAACCGGCCCAAGCGCCTCGCTGCGACACCGGTTTAGGGTTACCTGCCCCCCCGTGCCAGCCACAGCGGCCGCGACGGTAGCCGCAACGATCCGGTCCGGGATAGGGGTATGCTCAGTACCGCTTAGGCGGTCGGCGCCCTGTATCCATACCACCGGGCTGCCCGCCCCCGAAATGTGCGCACCACAGCCGCGCAAAAAATCGGCAAGGTCCCCGATTTCCGGCTCACACGCCGCACCCCGCAACACGGTTGAGCCGTGAGCACGCACCGCAGCCATCAAAAGGGTCTCGGTAGCCCCCACACTGGGCAGCCGCAGAGTGATATCCGCTCCCTGTAGCCCACGCGGCGGGCATTCCAGGCAAAGGACGCCCTGCTGCCAGGCCACCCGTACCCCCATCTTAACAAGCCCGTCGAGATGGATATCAATGGGGCGTGGGCCGAGATCGCACCCACCCGGCATCGGCATCGAGACCCGGCCCGCCGCATGCAGCACCGGCGCCAAGTAAAACACCGAGCTACGCATCGCCCGCACCGGCCCGGCCGGCAGCGTGCCGCATGGCGGCTGCGTAGGCGGCACAATGGCAAGGTCTTCGTTTTGCCGGCTGACCTTGCAGCCGAGCGCCTGTAAAAGCAGGATGCTTTGCTGTACGTCCGAAAGCACCGGAACCCCGTGCAGTATTACCGGCCCGCTGCAGAGCAGTGTAGCGGCAAGCAACGGAAGAACGCTGTTTTTTGCCGCCGGCAGCCATACTTCTCCCTCAAGGGGCCTGCCTCCTTGTACCCAGAGCAGATCTTCCACCCCAAACGCCTCCCCACATGCTGTTTTGTATGCCTTACTCTATGCGGGGACCTTTTTTGATGTGAAAAAAGGCTAAAAGGGGCGGTAGGGTTGGCCGCAGCAAAGCCGGGCCCCGCACCAAGGGCCCGGCTAATTACGCTTCATGTTTTTACATCTCTTAACAAGAACACCCACGCCGGCAGGCCAAAAACCATGCGTGCCCTTGTCAAGTAATGTTTGAAAACAGCATTATACAGAATATTTTCACCGATTTATCCGGCTTTTTAATATTTGCGCTCGGTAGCCTGCCGGCTTACCGAGAGTACAATGCCCATTTCCCCCAGAAGCATCAGCAGGCTGGTTCCCCCGGAGGAAAAAAAAGGCAGGCTGATGCCGGTATTGGGGATGGTGTTGGTAACCACCGCCATGTTTAGCGCCGCCTGCAGGGTTACCTGCACCACAAAGCCCACCGTAAGCAGCGCGCCAAACTTATCCGGCGCGCGCAGTGCAATCGTGAGCCCGCGCAGCAAAAGCAGCACAAACAGCAAAATGACCAGCGCCGCCCCCACAAACCCCAGTTCCTCACAGACGATGGAAAAGATAAAGTCGTTCTGGGGCTCCGGTACATACAGGTACTTTTGGCGGCTGTTGCCAAGGCCCAAGCCCGTCGCCCCGCCCGAGCCGATGGCATATAGACTCTGGATGGTCTGATGCCCCTCGCCCAACGGGTCGGCAAAGGGGTCGAGCCAGCTAGACAGACGGTCGGTCGCATAAGGCACAAGGTCCGGCAGCAGAACCAGCGCCGCCGCAATCGCCGCCGCACCCCCGCTGCCTGCCAGGGCAAACCACCGCAGCCCGGTGCCGCCTACAAACATCAGCACTGCGCCGATGCCAAGGATTAGCAGCGTACCGGACAGGTGCGGCTCCAGCAGCATCAGAACGGTTACCGCCCCCAAAATAAGCACAAAGGGTAATACGCCAACGGTAAACCGCTTCATCTCACGGTGGTTGATGGATATAATATGGCTGAAGGTGAGAATCACCGAAAATTTGGCAATCTCGCTGGGCTGCAGGGTACCCAGCCCCGGCAAAACCAGCCACCGTTTGCAGCCGTTGTACTCCGGCATAAACAAAACCACCACAAGCAATACCAGCGAAAGCAGCAAAAGCGGCCAGGCCAGCCGGTGGAAGATATGGTAGTCCACCCGGCTGGCAACCGTCATGGCCACAATACCTACCGCCGCAAAAAGTAGCTGCGGGCGCAGATAGGTATACGCATCGCCTCGGCGGTATTCGCCCACCGCGCTGCTGGCGCTGCCAAGCATCAAGAGGCCGAACCCCACGAGGGTAAGCACCAGGATCAAAAAAGGCAGATCCACCGGCGGCTGTTTTGCGCCCAGCAGGCCGAGACGCGGGGATGCGGTATCCCCGTTTGTTTTTTTCATTTCCTACAGCCCCCTTTTTTAAGCCGGCGCGCGGGGCCCCGAAGCCGCCGTTTGCACCCCGATTTTACAAAAGCCCCGGCGCGCACAGTCCGACGCGTGCTGTTTTGCACCCGTTTTGTACATTGTGTGCGGGAGCGGGGCGTACTAATCGTCGTTTTCCACTAAAACCTCGTAAAAGCGCACCCTCACCACACTGCCCATGGGCAGGCTTTCCCCCGGCGGGATGTCCTGCTCCACTGCCACTGCATTGGGGGAAGCAAGGGCGCCCGAGGCGTCCAGATTCAGCCCTGCGGCTGCAAGCGCCTGCTTAGCTCCGGCAACGTCTTGGCCGGCCAAGGCGGGGACCTCGGTGGTTTTTTGCTGCCCACTCTCTTCGGTATATAATAAAACGGTAGACGCCCGGGGCAGTACACGGCCTGCCTGCGGCACCTGCTGCAGCACCCGTTCCCCTTCCCCAATAACCCGTACGGCCAGCCCGTCCTCCTCCAGCCGGGCAGCCGCCGCCTGGGTTTTCCAGCCCGCAAGCTCAGGCACCGAGGTTTCAAGGCGCTGCTGTTCCTCAGGGGTATAGGTTTTCGGCACCCCAAGGTATTGCAGGGTATCGTCAATAATCTGTGCCGCCACCGGCGCGGCAAGCGCCCCTCCGCCGGTGGCAAAGCTGTGCGGCTCGTCCAGGGCAATGAGCACCGCGATGCGGGGCGCATCGATCGGCGCTACCCCAATAAAGCTCGCAATCCGTGCTTTTTCATCTTCCGAATCGAGCTTTTGGCTGGTGCCGGTCTTGCCGCCCACCCGGTAGCCCGCCACATACGCGTTGCGGCCGCTGCCGCCCGCCACCACCAGCTCCATCATCTCGCGCATCTGGGCGCTGGCTTCCTCGCTGATAACCTGACGGCGCAGGGTCGGCTCGGTCCGCCAGAGCTCACGGCCGCTGGCGTCCGCCGCGCTCTCAACAACGTAAGGCTGCATCAGCCTTCCCCCGTTGACAATAGCTGCCACCGCCGTAATCATCTGGATCGGCGTGATCTTGCTGGACTGGCCAAACGCGCAGCTTGCCAGCTCAACCGGGCCCATCCGGTCGGCAGTATAGAATTCGCTTTTTTTAGGTTCGGCCGGCAGGTCGATGCCGGTAGCCGTACAAAGGCCAAAGGCCTCAAAATACTCGCAGAAGGCCTCCTTGCCCAATAACTGGCCAATCTGGATAAAGCTTTGGTTGCAGCTATTCTGCACTGCCTGCGCCACTGTCTGCAGCCCGTGCCGCTTGTTGTTGGCGCAGTGGAAATGCGTCCCCGCAACGCTGTAGGACGCGCCGCAGACAAATGTACTCTGCGGAGTAATGACCCCGGCGTCCAGCGCGGCACTGCAGGTAATCAGCTTAAAAACCGAGCCGGGCTCGTATAGGTCGCTGATCGCCTTGTTGCGCCACTGGGTTTGCTGGGCCAACTGCAGCGCCGCACGGCGCTCTTCACCCTCCAGCGCGTCCACCGCCGCGCGCTCGGCCTCGTCCACGATCACCCGGGGCTGGTTGGGATCATAATCCGGCTTTGTACTGATGGCAAGGATAGCGCCGGTATTTACATCCATTACAATGCCAATGGCCCGGGCCGAGACATGGTGCTCCTGTACGGCAAACATGAGATGGTTTTCGAGAAAATGCTGGATGTTGCTGTCGATTGTGAGATGCAGCGTACAGCCCTGTACCGGATCCACATATGCACCGTAGCGGGTAGGCATATCGTAACCCCAAGCATTTTTTGCCGTGAGTACCCGGCCGGCCTGCCCGGTAAGCAGGGCGTCGTATTCCAGCTCCAGGCCGGCCATGCCGGCATTATCCACATTGGTAAACCCCAGCACCGAGGCTGCAAAATCCCCTTCCGGGTAGTAGCGCTTGGTATCCTCTTGGATCAGGATGCCCCCTACCCCATTTTCTGCGCACCAGTTACGTACCGCATCGGCCATTTCGCGCCCTACACGGCGGCGTAAAAGCTTATCGTTGCTGGCACGGTCACCCAGCATCTCCAGCAAGTCGGCCTCGTCCAGCTCCAAAAGCTGCGCCAGCGCCGCACTTGCCATAGCGACATGCTCGTCGGCCATCTCGCGCGGGGAGGCGCGGATGGTCCAGCAGGTGGCTGAGGCCGCCAAAACCGCCCCGTCCGCGCTGATAATTTCGCCGCGCGGGGCCGGTACCACCGTATCCCGCAGTTGCTGGCCCGCCGCGCGCTTAGCATAAAAATCGTGATCCCGTATCTGCAAAACATACAGCCGAACCAACAGGATGCCGAAGCAGCATACCGAGAGAAGCCCTGCTAAAATGCGGGTACGCAGGCGCATCCCCTGGTTTTGGGCCGCCCATGGCACTGCGGGCATTGCGCTCCCCCCTTTGCCATAAAAACCTATGCCGCATAGCGTGCAGAATATGCGGGCGCCACCCCTGTCCATCACCGCCGGCCCCCCTCCTCATGCTCTGCCACAGGACGGCTGTTTTTGCGGCTATGGCATAAAAATGGGCCTTAAAAACAGGGTACGCGGATCGGTTGCAGCTTGAGGGCCGGCGCTATTTATTTCACAAGGGGTCGCTTTCTGTAAAAGATGTGGTATACTTGCAGCAGAATATGAAGGAGCGAAAGAGGGGAGCTTATGCAAAAGTGGGACGAAATGCTAAAGCGTGTCAACCAGGACAACAGCTTTATGCGGCACAACGGCATACGGGCAGTATCGGTTTCGATGGAGCAGGCGGCAACCGAGGCTGAGGTCACCGAGCATCTGCTCAATCCATATAGGCTTGCCCATGGCGGCCTGTACTTTTCCATGATGGACATCGCGGCCGGTATGGCAGCCCGGGCAGACGGCCGTCGTTATGTAACCCTCAACTGCAGCACCAATTTTCACAAGCCGGCTGTGTCCGGCATGGTCTTGCGGGCGGTGGGCCATGTAACCCAGCGCAGCCGGGGCGTTTGCGTCGTACAGGCCGAGGTGCGGGGCAGCGCCGATGATCTTTTATACGCCTCTGGTACCTTTTGCATGTACTGTATCGAACGATAAACGCACATTTGTGCACAATGAGCCTGCACCTGCAAGACAAGGCCTTGAAAAAACAGACCTGCAAACTCAGAATTTTACAGTAATAGGCAAGTAGAGGCATCAACTTATTATTACGCTGACAAACTGGATGCAAGCAAAAACAGAGGGAAAATTACGTTTTAATCGTAATGCCCTCTGTTTTATTTCCAAGGGAACATTTTTCAAGGGGGATTTCACCATAAAGATGAAATCCCCCTGACAAACTGAAACTTATTTGTTTTTCCCAATTCTCTTTTATATTCCCGCCAGCCAAATATCGTACTATAAGGTAATTGAAAGTAAGCGATCCTAATGATATACCAAACCGAAAAGATGAGAAAAGCTCCAATTAAACGGAATAACAGAATTTGCAACCAAAAATTGGTTTGGTATTTCCAACTTTCTGATACTCACAGTTGGGTTGTTAGCGGTTTGGATTTATAAATCTCAAGAAAATCCAAAGCACAAGATGCCGTTTTCCCCATTATCCTGCAAAATGATAAATTTCAAATAAGGATGCAAAAAATC
>CAJTSP010000103.1 GCA_910578965.1 uncultured Oscillospiraceae bacterium | reverse complement strand
GAATAGTCGTGCCGGTTTGGGGTGCGGGCAAAATTTTCGCGCCGGTCGCCCACAAAGGGCCGCGCGATCACCCTGCCTACCCCGTGCTCCCCTTTAAGCAGGCCGCGCGCCACACCGCACACCCGGTACAGCTCCTTTAGCGGGACCTTTTGCTCGTTGGCAGCGACCTGAAAAACGCTGTCGGCCGAGGTATAGACAATCAGCGCGCCGGTAGCCAGATGCTCCTCGCCGTAATCCCGGATGACCTCGGTGCCGGAATAAGGCTTGTTGCAAATCACCTTATAGCCGGTAGCCTGCTCAAATGCGGCAATCACCTCGGGCGGGAACCCCTTTGGATAGGTGGGCAGGGGGCGGGGGCTGCGCACCCCCGCAATTTCCCAGTGGCCGATGGTGGTATCCTTGCCGCTGCTGACCTCCCGCAGGCGGGCAAACGCGCCCTGCGGCGCGGCACAGGGCCTGCCGCAGGCCACGCCCTCTATATTGAAAAGGCCCAGCCGGCCCAGCTCGCCCGCCCGGAAAGAGGGGCTCTGTACGATAGAGCCGAGGGTATTGGCCCCCACATCGCCAAAGGCGGCGGCGTCCGGTTCTTCGCCAATGCCAAAGCTGTCCAGCACCACCAAAAAAATACGTTTGTCCATCCTGCATCCCCCTTGCTGCTGCCTGTTTTTGGGGGCCTGGCCAACCATGCTCCCCAAGATATAGTGGATATGGTTCAGTATACCGCATTTTGGCACAAATGTTAAGAGCCCCGCCGCAATTTATACGGTTTGGCTTGCCCATGCGGCCTCAAAAGGGTATAATGGACAAAATACCAACGGCGCACGGCTCGGCCAGACGCCGTTTTTAAGGAGGACACGCCATGGAACGGATTGCCAGCTTTTCGGTGGATCATACAAAGCTTTTGCCCGGGATGTACCTTTCCCGCCGGGACGGCGGGGTAACAACCTGGGACATCCGCATGAAAAAGCCCAATGCCGGCGATTACCTTACCACCGGCTCCGCCCATGCGCTGGAGCACCTGCTGGCCACCTACCTGCGCAACAGCGCCCAAAAAGACCATGTGGTGTATGTGGGCCCCATGGGCTGCCGCACAGGCTTTTACCTGCTCACCCAGGGCCTTGGCCCCGCCGAAGCCCTGGAGCTTGCCCGCGCGGGGCTGCGCCTTGCCGCACGGCACGAGGGGCCGGTGCCCGGCGCGAGCGAGCCGGAGTGCGGCAACTACCGGGACATGGACCTCCCGCTTGCGCGCGCCGAGGCCGCCGCGATGCTGGCCGTGCTGGAAGACTGGACGCCCGAAAAGATGCATTACGCCGAATAAAGCGGCCGGACTGGAGGCTTTTTGCCCGGCCTGCCCCGGTTGGGACCGAGGCAGGCCGGCGTTTGTTTCGGGGCGGGAACCGCCGCAGATTGGGTTTTGGGCGCCGCATTTTTTATAGAAAGCCACTTGACAAACTGCCGCAAAATTACTATAATACATCTTGTCGCTAAGTGTGACGTCCGGGTGTAGCGCAGTTTGGTAGCGCGCTTGAATGGGGTTCAAGAGGCCGTGAGTTCGACTCTCGCCACTCGGACCAGCGACAAGGCCCGCGATAAGCCCCTAAAGGGTTTATCGCGGGCTTTTGCTTCCTGTTTTTCTGCAGGCCGGGATATACGCCGGCAAAGCCCCGGCAGCCGTTAGTTCACAAAAAGCGGAGGACACCATGCTTTTGGGCGCAAAAAATGCAAGCGTACACATTGGCGGCAGCGAGATGGACTATGTTTCGTTCGGCCGAGGCAGCCGCGCCCTGGTTCTGCTGCCGGGGCTGGGGGATGGCCTTGCCACCGTAAAGGGCATGGCCCTCCCGCTTGCCTGGGCCTGGCGGGCCTACGCAAAGGATTACTCTGTGTTTGTGTTCAGCCGGAAAAATGAGCTGCCGGAGCATTTCTCCACACGGGATATGGCGCAGGACCAAGCCGGCGCCATGCGGGCCCTGGGCCTTACCGATGCGGACATCATAGGCGTCTCACAGGGGGGGATGATTGCGCAATATCTTGCAATCGACCACCCCGAGCTGGTACGCAGGCTGGTGCTGGCCGTTACGCTGGCCGGGGGGCCAAACGAGCTTTTGCAGAGCACCGTAAACGGCTGGATTGAGCTGGCCAAGCGCGCAGACCACAAAGCGCTGATGATCGATACAGCCGAGAAATCCTATTCCGAAAAGGCCCTAAGGGGCTACCGGATGCTCTACCCTATCCTGGGCTGCATCGGCAGGCCACAGGATTATAAGCGGTTTATCACCCAGGCAAACGCCTGCATCCGGCATGACGCCCGGGGCGAGCTGCACCGCATCAACTGCGCCACCCTGGTGGTTGGCGGGGCCTGCGACCGGATTGTGGGGGCAAACGCCGCAGCCGAGCTGGCGCAAGGGATTGCAGGAAGCGAATATTTCCTTTATGAAGGCCTTGGCCATGCCGCCTATGAGGAGGCCCGGGATTTTAACCGGCGGGTGCTGCGTTTTTTGACCGGATGAACCTGCCGCCGGCGCCCAAAAGCGAGCGCCAAAAAAACCGCTTGTACCCCTTAATTAAGAGCCCCGGCGCCTGTTTGGCGGGTACCCTGCCTTTTGGGCGGGCCAAGCCTCTTTACAGGGCTTCCCAGTCAATTTTTTCGTCGCGGTAAAAATACTCCCGGTCGTGCTCGCCAATCGGCCGGAGCACCCGGCATGGGTTGCCCACCGCAACGACGTTTTCCGGGATATCTCGGCTGACGACGCTGCCCGCGCCGATTACGCTGTTCCGGCCGATTGTTACCCCCGGCAGGATGACCGCCGAGGAACCGATCCAGACATTTTCACCGATCACAACATCCTTGTTGTATTGCAACGCGCGGGCACGCAGGCCCGGTTCAATGGGGTGGTTTGCCGTAGCAATGGTAACATTAGGGCCAATCATAACCTTATCCCCCACAAAAATTTGGCCGTCGTCCACAAGGGTAAGGTTGAAGTTGACATAGACATTGCTGCCAAACGAAACGTGGCGCCCGCCCCAGTTGGCGCGAAAGGGCAGCTCGATGTAGCATTTTTCGCCGCAGGCGGCGAAAACCTCCTTCATGTATCGTTCTTTTTCGGAATAATCGGTGGCGCGTAGCTGGTTGAATTCCCGCAGACGGTCCAAAAAAGGCATCTGCAGCGCCAGAATTTCAGGGTCGGCCGCATCGTAGATCAGGCCGGCTTTCATCCGTTCGTACTGGGTCATAAGGGTACTCCTTTCTGTTTGGGCCCTCTTCTTTGTGGGTAGGCCGGGCAAAGAGGACGTCGAGGCTGCGGGGCAAGAGCCCGCCATTGCGGGCGGCTGGGCAGCCAAGGGGGCTAAGGGGACGGCCCCTTCATTGTTCGCTTCGCCGCCAACAAGAAGAACCGTCCACCGTATCGCCCGCCTTGCACATAAGGGTTTGGCACACCCCCGGGGCAAACTGGGGCTTGCAAAATGTGCCGTGCGGCTGTATAATGTCTTTTGCCGGATGCTTGCTTTTATAGGGCCCGTTTGCTGGAATAGCTCAGCCGGTAGAGCAGCTGATTCGTAATCAGCAGGTCGCGTGTTCAAGTCACGTTTCCAGCTCCAGAAAATCGCCAAGAAACATCGTTTTCTTGGCGATTTTCGTTTCATAGGCATCGGTTCGCAACGCGTTGCCAACGTCACAGCGATTGCACTGCTCACATCACCGCCGAATACACCCGGAGACCGGCTGCGCGAAAGGTGTCCATTAGCTCGCCGGCGGCTGGCCATACCCCTGCCAAGCCTTTACCGGGTATGGGCGGAAAACAACTGCCGCCGCCCTAATGCCTCCCGAGGCGCGGCGCCGGGCGCTCAGCGCAGGGCCAGCAGGCCGTTTTCGGCGTCCAACGCCACGGCCGCGCCAAGGCCGCCGGCCAGCAGCCGCTCGGCCAACGGGTCCTCCACTTTGCGGCGGATGACCCTGCGCAGGTCCCGCGCGCCGAGCTTCCCGCCCTCGGCCTCGCGCACGAGCGCCTCGAGGGCGGCCGGCGTATAACTCATCTCGGCCCCCTTGGCGCGCAGCGGCTCACGGTATTCCTCCAGCATGAGGGCGGCGATTTTTTGGAGGGTTTCCCCCTCAAGCGGCCTAAAAGCGATCACCTCGTCCACCCGGCCCAGAAACTCCGGCCGCAAAAAATCGCGCAGCGCCTTCATGGCCTTATCGACGCTCATCTGGGCAATGGTTTTGTTAAAGCCGGTCTCCCCGCTTTTATCGCTGCTGCCTGCGTTGCTGGTCATGCAGATAACCGTATTTTCAAAGTTGACCGTACGGCCCTGCGCGTCGTTGATACGGCCCTCGTCCAAAATCTGCAAAAGAATATTCATCACGTCCGGGTGGGCCTTTTCGATCTCGTCAAACAGTATAACGCTGTAGGGCTTGCGGCGCACCTTTTCGGTGAGCTGGCCGGCCTCGTCGTACCCCACATAGCCCGGAGGGGAACCAATCAACCGACTGACCGCAAATTTTTCCATAAACTCGCTCATATCCAGCCGGATGAGCGGGTCCACCGTATCAAACAGTTGGCCGGCTAACTGCTTGACCAGCTCGGTTTTGCCCACGCCGGTGGGCCCCACAAAGATGAAGCTGGCGGGGCGGCGCCGGCCCGAGAGGTCGGCCCGGCTGCGCTTGATCGCACGGGCCACCGCCTCAACCGCCTCATCCTGCCCGATAATTTTTGCCTTGAGCGCCGCTTCCAGCCCCAACAGCTTGGTAAACTCACTTTCCTTGATCTTGACGGCTGGAATCCCTGTCCACAGCTCGATGACCTTGGCCACGTCATCCATGGTCACGGCAATATCCGCCGCGGCGGCCTCTGCGGCGGGCAGCTCGTCCCGCAGGCGGGCAAGCTCGGTTTTTACGGCGGCCATCCTTTCGTAATCCGCCGGCTCATCGGCAGGCGCCTGCGCCAGGGCGGCCTCCTCAGCCTCGGCGGCCTCAAGCCGGCCCTTGAGCTGCTGGCAGCGGGTGAGCTCGGGATGGCGCAGGTTGCAGCAGGCACAGGCCTCGTCCAAAAGGTCGATGGCCTTGTCCGGCAGATACCGGTCGGTAATATACCGCTCGGAAAGGGATACCGTAGCATTTAACACCTCGGGCGGCACCCTGACTCCATGGTACTGCTCGTAGTAGCCCCGGATACCCTGCATAACCGCAATGGTATCGGCGATGCTGGGCTCCTCCACCTTGACGGGCTGGAACCGGCGCTCAAGTGCCTGGTCCTTTTCGATAAAGCGGCGGTATTCGCCAAAGGTCGTGGCTCCAATAACCTGCAGCTCGCCCCGGGACAAGGCAGGCTTTAGGATATTGGCGGCGTTCATAGCCCCTTCGCTGTCGCCTGCGCCGGTGATATTGTGCACCTCATCGATAAAGAGGATAATATTGCCGTCTGCCCGCACCTCGTTAATGAGCCCTTTTACCCTCTGCTCAAACTGGCCGCGGAACTGGGTGCCGGCCACCAGGGCGGTAAGGTCCAGCAGATAGATTTCCTTGCCCTGCAACCGGGCAGGCACCTCGCCGGAAGCGATGCGCAGGGCAATGCCCTCGGCGATGGCGGTTTTGCCAACCCCAGCCTCGCCAATGAGGCAGGGGTTGTTTTTTTGGCGGCGGCAAAGGATCTGGATGGTCCGGTAAATTTCCTTATCCCGCCCAATCACCGCATCCAGCCGGCCCGCACGGGCTTTGCCGGTAAGATTGTCGCAGTAGGTATCCAGGAATTTGCGCTTGGGGCGTTTTTCGTCTTTCCTGTCCTTTTTTTCTTTTTGGGCATCCTTGTCGGCCCGGGCGCCGAACCCAAAGGGGAAGGTCGCGCTGCCGCCCGGGGTAAAGCCATCGGCCTCATCCCCCGAGGGCTCGTCCTGCTGCAGCATAGCCGCAAAAGGAAAGCCGCCCTCCCCTGCTTCTTCCATAAAACCGGACATCTGTTCTTCCATGCGCTGCAAATCCTGCTCGGTGATGCCAAAGCGTTTCATCATTTCGTCCACCGGGCCGATCTTCATCTCGCAGGCGCAGCTCAGGCAATAGCCCTCCTGCCGGGCCTCGCCGTTTTCCATGCGCTGCACAAAAACAACGGCAGGGCGCTTTTTGCAGCGGCAGCAAATTGGGGTTTTCATGGTTTGGCCACCTTTCTTTCTGGAAATGGATCAAGCAAGCCGCAAGGGCTGGAGCATGCCGGCAGGGCCTCTTGCGGGGGTATCAGCCACATCCCTTTGCAGGGCCTGGCAGGGGCCCTCCCTTTGTGTCCGGCAAGCTGTCTAAAGCAAAAACGGGTTAAGGGGGACAAACACCGCGTAAAAGCGGCTGCCCGCAAGCACCTGCTCGTTGAGGAATGGCAGGTTGCCGCCGGTGATTACCATCACCGCCCAGACCGCGCAGAGCAGGATGTACAAATCCACCAAGCCGGCTAAGAGGCCCATGCCAACCCCGAGCAGCCGGTTGACCCCGCCCACCAGCGGGATTTTGTTAAAGTTGGTGAGCACCGCCACCAAAAAGCCCACCACAAACCGGCAGAGCGCAAAAGCCACAAAAAACACCACAACGGCGATAATGGGGGTGAGCAGCGGCTCCACAACATGGGTCACGAGATTCTGCGCCAGGTCCGGGCTGGCGGCGCTGAGCAGCTCGCTGGCCGACTGCACCAGCTTTTGCCGCACCTGCTCGGGCAAAAAGCCGGCAAACTGCTCCAGCAGCGAGGCAACGTCCACCGTACCGTCCCGGGCAATGGCCTCCTCCATACGGGTGAGAACGCTGCCGCGCAAAAAATGCTCAAACAGCAGCGGTGCAACTTTTTGGGATAAAAACAACGCCCCCAGCAGGCTGGCAATGTTGCCCACAAACTGCAAAAGCCCCGCCATAAACCCGCGCTTGGCATACCCCCAAACCACAAGGGCCAGGATTATAAGCAGGATACCGTCTAAAATCAATGCATAGTTCAAGGTCAAGGTCCCTCACTTTCATTCGGTTGGCGCTTCGCTAAGGGGCGCATCGAGGCCGGACGCATCGCTCCCGGCCTCGGCGGGAGCCTCCCTCTGCGCACCGCCCGCGCCTGCCGTGCCCAAAGCCTCGCCGGGCGGTTCCATCTCACTGACCTGCCCCGCACAGAAGAGCAGCAGCTCCTGGGCCGGAAGCAGGGCCTGCGGCGGGCTCTGGAGGGCCTGCGACCATTGCTCCTCGCCGGTGAGGGAGTAGCAGCGCACGGCCTCGCTTTCCAAACTATATGCGGCGGTACGGGTGAGCACCACCTTCCGGGCCGAGGATGCCGCCGGGATGCTGGCGGCCGGTTCGAGGGAGGCATTTAACACAGCGATGCGCTGTACGCCGCCTGCCAACAGCAGCGCGGTCATCTGCCCGCAGACCGAAGCCGAAACCAGCCGCCGCCCGCCATAGCTGTAGCGTGCGGTCTCTTCGCCGGTGGCGGCATCGTAAACCGCAGCCATATCGTCGTAAACGGCCAGCACCAAATCGGACCCCAGCCAATGCAACTGCAAAAGGGTACTGCCGGGCGCGCTGGCGCTTGCAGCAACCTGGTCTCTGCGGGTATCCAGCCAATAGAGCCCGGTGCACACCTGTCCCTCCCGGGCGGTAAGGCAGCCCACAACCAGCCGGCGGTTGTCGGCCGCAAAGGCCGCCCGCAGGGGGATGCCCTCGGTATCGGTGGGGTTCCAGCCGTAGCGGAATTCCATGCCGGGGCTATAAACGGTAAGCTCGGCGGCATACCGGGCCGACCGGGTAACCACCGCCAGGCTGCCGCCAGGGCTCATGGCACAAAAGAGCACCGGCTGCTCGAAGGTTTTGGTATAAAGGGTTTTGCTGCGGCTCTCAACGCGCACCTCATAGCCGCTGCGGTTGTACAGGCAGACCCGCCGCCCCCCCACCGCGATGGCCGGGCGGGCATAGCCGTGCTGGATGCTGCGTAGCTGGGTGCCCTTGGCCGAATAGACCACCAGATCCTTTTGGGCCAGGGCCGCAAAGCCGCCGGCCAGCTCTTCGACCTGATACAGCTCCCCCAGGCCGGTTTTTTGCGGGAAGCCCGGCCCGGAGGCGGCGCTGATACGCACCGAGTCCCACAGATCCCCTATCAGGGCAATGGAGGAGCCATACACCCCGGTAAACCAAAGCACCGCAAGCACCGCCGCCAAAAGCGCCAGCAAAAAGCTGCGGGCACGCCGCGCCCTGCGCGCCTGGCGGATTTGTTTAAGGCGGGCGGTGTGTAGCTGCGTAGTGGAATGCTTGGGTGGGATGCCGGGTTTTGCCACAAGGCCGCCTCCTTTGGTTGCAATACTGTCCGGCCCGGGCCAGACGCGCTAAAAGCCGCGCAGCCACGGCCTCCCGCCGGCCTACGAGGGCTGCGGGGAGCTTCCCAGCGTCTCAGGCGGGTAAAAAACCTCTTGTAAAAAAAGGCCCTTTGCAGGCAGGGTAGGCCCGGCAGCCGCGCGGCTGCGGCCTTGGATAATGGCCGGGATGCCGTTTGGAGGGATACGGCCCTGCCCCACCCGTACCAGGGTACCGGCCAGGATGCGCGCCATGTTGTAGAGGTACCCGTTGGCAGTAACCGTAATCATAAGGGTATCGCCCTTTTGCCTCACCGTACAGGCGGTAACCGTGCGCACGGTATCGCCTCGGGCCGCCACCTCGCTGCCGGCCGAGCAAAAAGCAAGGAAATCATGGGTACCGCAGACATCCTCTGCCGCACGCTGCATGGCGGCAAGGTCCAGCGGGCCGGGCAGGCGGTAATAGTATGCCGCATCAAAGGGGGAATCCACCACGCCCAGCCGGATACGATAGAGGTAGGTTTTGGTGCGGGCCGAGTACCTGGCATGGAACCCCTCCGGCACAGGCTGCGCACGCAGCACCCGTATATCGGCCGGAAGGCGGCTGTTAAGAGCCAGCGGCAGCTTTTTGGGCGGGATGTGGGAATCAGCGTGAAAATTGAGGGCATAACCCAGCGCATGCACCCCGGCGTCGGTGCGGCCGCAGCCCTTGACCGGCGGGCGCACGCCCAGCACCGCCTCCAGCGCGTTTTGCACCGTCTCGCAGACCGAGCAGCCATTTTTTTGCACCTGAAAGCCGCAGTAGGCCGTGCCGTCGAACTGGAGGGTCAGCAGAATGTTCATGGGCTGGGGCGCTCCTTCCGTAGGCGGGGCCGGCCGAAAGGGCCGATCCAGGGGGGCACGCCCCCCTGGACCCCGCCGCACACGGCACAAATTTTTGTGCCGCAGACTGTTTTTGGGTGCTACAACTTTGACAAGCGTTTATCTATGCATTACAGATGGTTTTATAATGCGGCCAGAGCATCACTTGACAAAGGGGAGCATGGTTTTTGGGGCAAAAGGCATAAAAAGCAAAAAAGATAAAAATTCTTT
>CAJTSP010000102.1 GCA_910578965.1 uncultured Oscillospiraceae bacterium | reverse complement strand
CTTTTGTCCCCAACCCCCTTGTCCCCAGCCGGTAAAAGCTGGTATACTGGAATAAAAGGAAGCTTGGCCTGGGCGGGCCGGGGCGGGGATATAAAAGCGCAAAGCAAAAAGGGGGACTTTTTGATGAAAAAAAGCTTTGACCTTGTAACCATGGGCGAGGTGATGTTGCGGCTTTCGCCGCCCAGCGGCGAGCGGCTGGTACGGGGGGACATGTTTGAAAAGAAGGCCGGCGGGGCCGAGCTGAACGTGGCGTCCGGCGTATCCCTGCTGGGGCTGCGTACTGGCATCATCAGCAAGCTGCCGGCCAACGATATGGGAACCTACATCAAAAACCGCACCCGCTTTCTCGGGGTCAGCGACGACTGCCTGCTTTTTGACGAGGCTCCCGGTGCGCGCCTGGGCCTTTATTACTACGAGAGCGGGGCCCATCCCCGCAAGCCCAGCATCGTGTACGACCGTGCCGGCAGCAGCATGACCCGCATATCCATTGAGGAGATCCCCGCCGGCATCTATGCCGACGCCCGGATGTTCCATACCAGCGGCATCACCCTGGCCCTCAGCCCCGCCGTACGCGAGGTGGCGCTTGAGGCGGTGCGCCGGTTTAAGGCGGGCGGCGCGGCCGTGAGCTTTGATGTCAACTACCGCGCCAACCTCTGGGGCGAGGACGAGGCCCGCGAGACCATCCAAAAGGTGCTGCCGCTGGTGGACGTGCTGTTTGTGAGCGAAGAGAGCTGCCGGAGGATGTTCCGCAAAACCGGGGAGCTTTCGGATATGATGAAGAGCTTCTGCGCCGAGTACGGGGTGCAGGTAGTGGCTACCACCCAGCGCACGGTGCAGAGCCCCAAAAAGCACACCTTTACCAGTACCCTGTACGACGCTAAGAGCGACCGCTTTTATACCGAGGAGCCCTATCGGGACATCGACGTGGTGGACCGGATCGGCTCGGGCGACGCCTATGTGGCCGGCGTGCTGTTTGGGCTGCTGCAATACGGTGACGCCCAGGCTGCGCTGGAGTTTGGCAACGCTGCGTCCAGCCTTAAAAACACGATCCCGGGCGATCTGCCCAGCTCGGACTTTGCCGAGGTACAGCGCATTATCCGGGCACATCATGCCGGCGGGGTACAAAGCGAGATGAACCGCTGAGCCGCCCAAAAACGGCCCGCCAAAAACAAGAAAGACTTTTTGCCCTTTTTTCAGGGGGGTTCTGCCGGCGCTTTGCCCATGTCCAGCCAAGAGGCTGCGCCGCGCAAAAAGCAGCCCGCCAAAAAAACGAAAATGCCCGCGTCTGTTTAGGCTGCGATTGCCCGAACAAACGCGGGCATCCCGCTTTTTACAGGGATTGCCCTGCAAGCTGCCGCCCTTTTGTTTTGCAGCCTTTTTTCGCCGCCCGCTTCGTTTGGCCCAAACACCCCTCAACAACTCAATTAAGATGTACCCTTGTTAACGTTGGAGCCCTGTAAAAGATGCGCCCATAGGCGGGCGCTTGGTTTTTTTGCTGCTGTGCCGGCGCCGCCTTTTGTGCACAAAAAGCGGGTAAAAGGTGCTAAAAGCGCGGCCGAAAGAATAGAAATATGGCAAAAGGGGCGATAAACAAACCAGACGCCATCTTGATTTTGAGGAGGCAGAACCATGTTTTTGGTGACATTGAGCAAATCCGGCCTGCGTAAGCTGGGGGCCCTGGCAGTCTGCGGCCTGGCGCTGGCCGGCACCGTAGTGGGGATCAATCATTTTTGGGGCGGGAGCGTGGAGGCCTCCGCCGCCGTAACCGCGCCGGCCAAGATCGAAACCACCCAGGATATCGGTACCTTTTTTAGCGGGTACGGCTTTGACGTAGACCTGACCAGCGCCACGGTGGATAAGGTTAAAATCCCTAAAAAGTGGGACGACAGCTTTACCGCCTTTGACGAGGTAGTACGCCAAAGCGGCCTGAGCCTGGATAAATACAAGGGCAAAACAGTAGAAAAATGGACCCTGCTCTGCCCCGGGCGCTCCTCGGGCGACAACAAGGTCTACACCATCCTGCTGGTTTACCGCGAAAAGCCGATTGGCGCATACCTGCTGGCAAAGCCCTCGGGTGAGGTAACCGGCCTGCAGACTGCCGCCGCCACCGCCGCGCCCCTCTCGGAAGAGGAAGCCGCTGCGGCCGCCGCCTTTGGTGAAAACGCCGAGGAGGCTTCTGCCCAGCCCGATGGGGAGGCGGTTGAGACCGCAGCTCAGCCGGAGGCCGCCGAGCAAGTGATGGCCGAGATCGACCTCACGGCCGTAGGCGACACCCCGGTGGAGTAATTGCCCCTTTGCGGAAAGCCACGGCCCCCTGCCCACGCAGAAGGCCCTTTTGCCCGCGCAGGCAAAAGGGCCCGCCGCAAAAAACTATTGACAAAGCTACCCCGCCGTGGTATCATAAACAGGTACCTTAAAGGCGCCCCGCGCGGGGTTTTGCGTGGGCCTGTTATCGCGGAGTGGAGCAGTCCGGTAGCTCGTCGGGCTCATAACCCGAAGGTCGTAGGTTCAAATCCTGCCTCCGCAACCATAAAAGGCACGATAAACCGCTGGTTTTTCGTGCCTTTTCTTTTTTTGCAAAAAGGGCATAAAGTGCTTTTGGCTCGGTTTTTGCCATGGGGCCCATCAAAGCCCTTCCCTCTTTATAAATGCTGCTGCTGCCATCCTGCGCGCCTCTGCTAAACGCCGCCCCCGCCGCTAAAAACAAAGCATCCGGCCCGCAGCCACGCAACGGCCCGCAAGCCAAAGCCCCTGCGGCCGTGTCCGGATGCCTTTGCCGCTCACCCGTTGGCACGGGCAGCGGTACAGGATCGTTGAATGCAAGCAGCAGCTTCGGGGCAATGCTAAGCCCCGGCGGCCGGCAGAATTTCCGCCGGCACTCTTTGGGGCCGGCGCCCCGGAATGCGCGGGCGGGGCAGGGGCGGCATTGTACGGCGGCGGTTCCTGTGATAAAATAGCCATGCCGAGGGGCGCTGCGCAGGCGCCGCAGGGGCAAGGGGCGGGGCCCCGCATCAAACGGGCCCGGCCCGCAAACCGACGTCAAGGGAGGGCCTCTCATGGGTAAGATCATCCGCCGCGTGCTGTCCATCCTGCCCGCCGTGCTGCTGCAGGTGCTGTGGACGGCGATGCTGCTTTACTGGCTGGCGCCCTGGGCGGGGCTCATCGCGCTGGCCTTGTCGGTGCTGGCCCTGGTGTTCGTGCTGTATATCATTACCAAGCGGGACGAGGGCACCTATAAAATTTTATGGCTGCTGGTGATCCTCAGCTTCCCGCTGTCCGGGGCGCTGCTCTACCTGCTGTTTGGCGACAAACGCACCACCCGGCCGCTCAAAAAAAGGCTGGATGCCGCCCGGCTGCCCGAGGGCTGGGCGGATGAGACCGAAAGGGCCTGCGAGCAACTGGCCCGACAGGACCGTCGGATGGCAGAGACCTTCTGCTACATCCATGAGCTCACCGGCTGCCCCGTTTACCTCAACCGGGACGCCTCATATTACCCGCTGGGGGATGCGCTCTTTCCCGCTATGCTGGAGGCGATACGGCAGGCGCGTCGGTTTGTCTTTTTGGAATATTTCATTGTAGAGCCGGGGGAAATGTGGAACGCTATGGCCGGGCTGCTGGCCCAAAAGGCAGCCGAGGGCGTCGACGTGCGGATGCTGTACGACGACCTGGGCAGCCTGAGCACCTATACCCGCGCAAATGCGAGGGAGCTGCAAAAAAAGGGCATCCGGTGCGTATCGTTTAACCCCCTGCGCTCGATCAAGGGCACCCTCAACTACCGCGACCACCGCAAGATGCTGATTGTGGACGGTACCGTGGCCTTTAGCGGCGGCATCAACCTGGCTGACGAGTATATCAACCGTCTCGCCAAGCACGGCCACTGGAAGGACGTGGGCTTCCGGCTTGCCGGCCCGGCGGTGCAGGGGTATACCCGGATGTTTGTGCAGTTTTGGGATGCCTTTGGCGGCGAGGCCGTGCCTGCCGGGCTGGTGCTGCCGCCGGCCGGTAAAACGCCTTTGGCCGAAATGCCCGCCGTTGGCGCCCCTGCTGCCATAACGTCCGGCAGCCCGGCCCACGAGCCGGCGGACGACGGGTATATCCTGAGCTACTACGACTCCCCTCTGCGCCCCAGCGCCGCCAGCAACGAGCTGTACATTGAGCTGTTGGCCCAGGCAACCGAGTATGCCTGGTTCTTTACGCCTTACCTGATGCCGGGGGACGCCCTGCAGGAGGCCCTGGTGCGGGCCGCCCGCCGCGGGGTGGACGTGCGCATCATCATGCCGGGCATCCCGGACAAAAAGCTGGTGTTCCGCATGTCCCACAGCTTTTACCCGGTGCTGCTGGACGCCGGGGTAAAAATCTACGAATATATCCCCGGCTTTGTGCACGCCAAGGGGTGTGTCATCGATGGCCGGGCAGGCACGGTGGGCACGGTAAACCTGGACTACCGCAGCCTGTTTTTGCACTTTGAAAACAACTCCCTTTTCTACGGCGCCTCGCTGCTCAAGGATGTAAAGGCCGACTTTTTGGCCACTCAGGCCCAGTGCCGGGAGATGAAGCTGGGCAAAAACGTGCGGGCCGGCTTTTGGACCTGGACCCTGGATGGCATCTTGCGGATCTTTGCGCCGCTGTGCTAAACGCAGGCCGGTTACTGCCCGGTGCGGAAGGCCTGATACTCCTTTTCCAGCGCGAAGGTGCTCTTTACGGCATAGACCCCCGCGATGATCAGCAGCCAGCCGCCGACGCTGCCGGTGGATAGGAGGGATATGACCGTATTGACCAGGCTGTATGCCAGCAGCAGCACCGCGCAGGCCCGGCTCTGCTTAAGATGGATGAGCAGCCCCAGTACCAGGATGACGATAACGTCCAGCAGCATGGTGAGGCTGCCCAGCATGGCCACCACGCCGGTGACCGCCGCGCAGACATAACAGGCAATGGCGCTGTTGCGGATATCTTTGCGCACCCTGTCGGAGGCAAGGGTGCTGCAATACAGGCCCTTGGGCAGGCTGCGGTCCACTGCAATGGGCGGGATGTCAGGCATACCGGGCGCAGGGCAGCCGGATGTGCCGGGCTGGGCCTGGCCGGCGGCGGGCGGGGCCACAGCGCCGCAGATGGGACAGTAGCGGTCGTCCGGGCCAAGCTGGGTGCCGCAGGATGGGCATTTCATGGCAGGTTCCTCCTTTTTGTCGGGCGGCGGCATAAGGGGACAGAGCCGTAACGGGAGCCCGTGCTTTTTTGCCCCACCGCCGTGTCCGGGCTCCCTTTTAAGGTATCATATTCCCTGCGCCGGTGCAAGGGGCCGGGGCAGGGAGCAAGAAGCCGCCTGCCTAAAGGCCTTTGCGGCCCTCCGGCTGCCCAGGGGGCCTTTCTTGGCAGCTTTGCCGGGGCGCCCACCTTTGGCGCGGCGGGCCGGCATTGGGCTCGATGAATATTTTTGCATTTTACGGTATAAAGAGCAAAAGGCCCTGCCCTGCCGGCTTTTCTTTTTTGCATCAAAAGTGTTATAATAATCTAAATTCAAATTTGCTGTGATCGGCTCGGCAAGGGCGGAAAAGGCATTTGGCTGCCGGCGGCCCGGGGCAGGCCCCCGTTGAGGCCGGCGGGCCACAAAAGGGGGGTGCGGTGTGACAAAAGGTCTGGTGCTTGCGGGCGGTGGCGCCCGGGGCAGCTACCAGGTAGGGGCGTATCAGGCCCTGCGGGAGCTCGGCTGGATGCCCGGGATTATCGTGGGGACCTCGGTGGGCTGCTTGAACGGCGCCCTGTTTGTACAGGACGCCTGGGAGCAGGCGAGGGACATGTGGCTATCCATCGACGACGGGCAGGTGATGGCCCAGCCCGTGCCCGAGGAGGGCGGCGCGCGGGAAAAAGCCGCTTTTTTTGCCGAGCTTGTGCGCAACGGCGGGATGGACGTTACCCCCCTACAGCGGATCGTGCGCATGGGCGTTGACGAGCCGGCAATGCGCGCCTCGGCCGTGCGGTACGGCCTGGTAACGGTACAGATGAAAAACATGCGGGTGCAGGAGCTGGCCCTGGAGGAGATCCCCGAGGGCATGCTGGCAGACTATATGCTGGCCTCGGCGGCCTGCTTCCCCGCGTTCCGGCCCAAGACCATCGACGGGCAGGCCTTTATTGACGGCGGCTATGCCGACAATATGCCCACCGGCCTTGCGGCCCGGATGGGGGCGGGGGAGCTGCTCTGTGTGGATGTGGACGGGGTGGGGGTGGTGCGCCCCAACACCACCGGCCTGCCCACCCGGATCTTGGCAAGCCACTGGGAGCTGGGGCCGATCCTGAAATTTTCGCCTGCTACAGCCGCCCGCAACATGGCGCTGGGCTATTTTGACGCCTACCGGCTGTTTGGCCGGATGCTGGGCAGTGCCTATGCCCTGCGGCAGGACGAGGGCGCCGCTATTGCCGGGCGGTTTATCTCCCCTTACGGGAGCTGCATGGCAAGGGCCATCCGGGCCAACCCGGCCCTGGCCCTGACCGAAAAGCTGGCCATCGACCGGTTTGGCCCCCGCGAGGATGCGGCCCCCCTTGCGCCGCTGGAGTTGGCCTGCGAGGCGGCCGGCGTGAACCCGGCCCGGCTGTACACGGCCGGGGGACTATGCGACGCCTTTTTGGCGGCCTGGCCCGCCGAGCGGGCGGCCCGCTTTTCCCCCCTGTTTGCGGCCGAGCCGCGCACCCAGTTGATCGAGTGCGGCCTGGCCGCCGCAAACCCGGCCGAGTTTGTGGCCGCGGCGGTGTACGAGGCCCTGTGCGGCGGGCTTTCTTTGGTGTAGCCTGCCGGGATGGCCGTGCCAAGGGCAGCCGGGCGGCGCCCCCGCCTTTGCGGCCCAAAAGCGATACAATCCAGTATGATGCGCCGCACCGGGGGCCGCTTTGCCGGGCGGCAGCGTTTTGAAGGAGCAGGACAGGATGCAGAAGTACAAGGGAACATTTGCCTCAGAGGGCTTGGTGATGGGCCCCGTCTACCGGCCCGAGCGCCAGACGATGGGCCTGGGCCGGGTGGTGCACGGCCCCAGCCAGGAGCGCGCCCTCTTTGACGCAGCGGTAGTGCTGGCCAAGGATGAGCTGCGCCAGCTACAGCAGAAGGCCGTGGGCGAGCAAAAGGATATTTTGCGCTTTCAGCACGCGCTGTTGGAAGACCGCACCCTGATCGACGAGGTGGGGGATTACATTGCCGTGGGGGCGGACAGCGCCGCCGCGGTGGAACGGGCGGCCTCAATCTTTACCCATACCCTGGAGAATGTGGACGATGCCTACATCCGCGAGCGCAGCGCCGACGTGGTGGACGTCTGCCGGCGGGTGGTGGATATTCTGGACGGCCGCCCCCGGGGCAAGCTGGAGCTGACCCGCCCCTCCATCATCGTGGCGGACCAGGTTTTGCCCAGCGATATCCTCTCAGTGGAGCCGGGCATGCTGCTGGGCATTGTGACCTCCTCGGGCAGTATCCAAAGCCACGCCTCGATCATTGCAGGAGTGATGGGCATCCCGGCCGTGGTGGGGCTGGGCTCGGCCTTTTTGGACGCCGCGATGGACGGCGCTACCCTGCTGCTGGACGCCGAGGCGGGGGACGTGGTGCTGGAGCCGGACAGGGCCCTGCAGGCGGAGGTGCGCGGGCGTCTGCACCGGCAGCAGGAGCGCGCAGAGGAGATGGGCTGGCTGCGCAACGCGCCTTGCCGCACCAAAGACGGCACCGCCGTAAGCCTGCTGGCCAACTGCTCCGGCCCGCAGGACATTGAAGCCGCCGTGCAGACGGGGGCGGAGGGTGTAGGCCTTTTGCGCAGCGAGTTTTTGCTGATGAAGGGCCAGTTCCCGGATGAGGAGGAGCAGTACCGGTTTTATGTGGATTGCCTGCGGGCGGCGGCCGGCCGGCCGGTGACCGTGCGCACCTTTGATATTGGGGCGGACAAGGCTGTGGACGGGCTGAGCGAGCCGGAGCCAAACCCCGCCCTGGGCCTGCGCGGGCTGCGGTTCTGCCTGTCGCGGCCGGAGCTTTTCCACACCCAGCTCTGTGCTCTTTTACGGGCCAGCGCTCAAGGGCCGCTGCGGGTGATGTTTCCCATGGTGGGCGGGGTGGAGGATTGGCGCGAGGCCATGGCCTGCGTGGCCACCGCCCGGGCGGCCCTGCGCACCCGGGGCGCGGCATTTGACGAGCGGCTGCTGTTTGGCAGCATGATCGAGATTCCCAGCGCGGCCCTGACCGCCGGGGAAATTGCGGCGCACGGCTGCGGGTTTTTCAGTATCGGCACCAACGACCTGGTGCAGTATACCCAAGGGGCCGACCGCATGGCGCCCGGGGTGGCGCGCTACTACCGGGAGGACGGCCCTGCCGTGCGGATACTGATCGGTATGACCCTGGACGCCGCCCAAAGGGCGGGCATCCCGGTGTGCATCTGTGGGCAGACCGCCTCGGACCCTGCGCTGGCGGCCGCCTATGTGCGGCAGGGGCTGCGCAGCCTTTCGGTAACCGGCAACCGGCTGCTGAAGGTAAAAAACGAGCTGATGAACCTGGACCTTGCGGCCGAGGCGGACGCGCCCGGGGCGGGCCTTGGGCAGGCCGGAACGGTAAGTCCGGGCGCCCGCCTGTAAGCGAACCCCCGCGCCGCGATCCCCCCGGCCGGCCCGCGCGGCCGGGCCTGCCTGTAAGCGGATTCCCCTGAGAGCGCGAAGGGGCGCGCTGCAAAATAGAGATACAATCGCAAACTGCGCAAAGAAATCTTTGTAAAACAGCCAATCGGCGCTCTTTCTGGCAATTGCAGGCCAAAAAGAGCGCCGATTCTTTGCGGCGGTTCCATAAGAAAACAAAGCCGCCCAGCGAATGCGCGGTGGATCGAATTTTATTCGGATTCTTTGTTTTCTTATCTCACCGCCGCTTTTGTGCGTTTTGTTTTGCAGCAGGCCCCTGCGGGTTTTGCCGGCGCGCGGGGGCGCGGGGCTTATCCCATTACCCCAAACACCGTAAGCCAGACCGCGATAAGCACCGCGGCGGCAAGGGTCATACCAACGCCCTGCCGCGCCATCTCGCCCGGGGTAAAATACCCCGCCGAATAGGGGATGACGTTGACCGGGCTGGAGGTGATCACGATAAAGCTGAGGGCCGAGGAGAAGATGCAGGGGGCGACAAAGCTCCAGGCGGAGGCCCCCATCTCGCCGGCCAGCCGGATCATGATGGGCACCAGGATCACCCCGGTGACCGTGTTGCTGCTGAACAGCACCTTGAGCACCGAGATGGCCAGCACGATATAGCAGGCGGTAACAAACCCGTTGACCCGCAGCAGCGGCCGGAAGAAGGCCAGCCCCGCCAGGGTTTCGGCCAGGCCGTACCGGTAGAGCAGGTCCCCGATCACAATGCCGCTGCAGATGAGGATGATCGAGTCCCAACTGATGCTTTGGACCGCCTCTTTCCAGTCCAGCACCTCAAGGCCGGGCAAAAAGAGCAGCGCCGCAGCCAGCAGGGCCACATGGTGGC
>CAJTSP010000101.1 GCA_910578965.1 uncultured Oscillospiraceae bacterium | reverse complement strand
TTTAACCTCATCGGCCGCACCAGCGCCCAAAAAAATGTCGAGCTGCCCATGCTCTACGCCGGGCTTTCGCCCCGCAAACGGGCCGAGCGGGCGGCAGCGCTGCTGGGGATGGTGGGCATGGCCGACCGGGCCCGCCACCAGCCCAACGAGCTTTCGGGCGGGCAGAAGCAGCGGGTGGCGATTGCCCGGGCCATGGCCAACGACCCGGCCATTTTGCTGGCCGACGAGCCGACCGGCGCGCTGGATTCGGCCACCAGCCGCACCGTGATGGACATCTTCCACCGGCTGAACCGGGAAAAGGGCAAGACGGTGGTGCTGATCACCCACAGCCAGAAGCTGGCCGAGGAATGCCCCCGCATCCTGACCCTTTTGGACGGGCGGATCGTGGACGAGCGGCGGGGCAGGGAGGTGCGGCAGGATGCTTGAGAATATCCGGCTTGCCCTGAGCGGCCTTTTGAGCAACAAGATGCGGGCGCTGCTGACCATGCTGGGCATCATCATCGGCATCGGCTCGGTGATCGCGATTGTAACGGTGGGCAATTCCCTGACCGCCTCGGTAAGCGACAGCATGTCCGGCCTGGGGGCCAACAACGTCACGGTGTCGATCACCCAAAAAAGCACCGATGCCGACGCCGGGCAGGGCGGCGTGCGGGTGCGGATGTTCGAGCCCAGCACCCCGGCCGGGGAGGACCTGCTGACCGATGAGATGATCGCCGAGTACCGGGCCGCCTTTGGCCGGCAGGTGGCCGCCATTGAGCTGACCGAGGCCCTGGGCCGCGGCACGGTTACAAACGGCGCGCTGAGCGCCGGCGTGCAGGCCATGGGGGTGAACGGGGAGTACGGCGCGGCCGAGGGGATCGAGCTTTTGGCCGGCCGCTTTGTGCAGGACGCGGACGGCGAGCGGCAGCTGGCGGTAGTAAGCGACGCCTTTTTGCAGGACGCCTTTGGCGGCGCGCTGACCCCCCAAAGCGCAGTGGGGCAGCGGTTTACCCTTGCGGTAAACGGCCGGCTTTTGACCTTTTACATCCTGGGCGTTTACCGCTATGAGGAGGAGGGCACCGGCGCCGTAAGCCTGACCGCCTTTTTGGACGAGACGGTAACCCCCCTTTACCTGCCGCTGGCCGCCGCCAAAAAGATCGCGGGCGCGGCGGCGGGCTACCAGAGCTTTACGGTGGTGGGCAGCGCCGGGGCCGACACCCAGCAGTTTTTAAGCGATACCGAGCAGTTTTTTGCCAGCTATTACACCCGCAACCCCAGCTATACCGCGGCGGCGGGCAGCCTTTCCAGCCTTTTGGAGACCATGACCGGGATGCTGGGCACCGTTTCGCTGGCGGTAAGCGCCATTGCGGGCATCAGCCTGCTGGTGGGGGGCATCGGGGTGATGAACATCATGCTGGTGTCGATCACCGAGCGCACCCGGGAGATCGGGGTGCGCAAGGCGCTGGGGGCCAAAAACAGCGCCATCCGGGTGCAGTTTGTGGTGGAGGCGATGCTGATCTGCCTGATCGGCGGCATCCTGGGCATCTTAGTGGGGCTGGGGCTGGGCAGCCTGGGGGCCGGCCTGATGGGCGCCCCGGCCAGGGTAAGCCTTTCCACCATCCTGCTGGCGGTGGGCTTTTCGATGGGCATTGGGGTGTTTTTTGGCTACTACCCCGCCAACAAGGCCGCCAAAATGGACCCCATCGAGGCGCTGCGGTACGAGTGAGGGCCGGGGCCTTGCGCCTGCCCCGCCGGCGGCGGAAGGGCCAAACTGCCGCCCCTGCGGCGCGGCCCGCAAAAAGGGCCAGACCCGCGCGGCCCGCTAAGCGCAAAGCGCCCCCGGAGGGGAAATTTTCCCTCCGGGGGCGCTGGCTGTTTTACGCAGGAGCTTTGGCTTTTGCCGGCGGGCTTTTTACAGCCCCTCGCGCACCGGATTTACCGCGCCGCTTACCAGCTCCTTGAGCGCCTTTTGGAAATGCCACATATCGTTGCCCAGGATAATCATGGTATAGCCCTCGGCAATGGCGTTTTGCAGGTTCTCCTTGGTGGGGGGCACCACCGGGCCCAGCACCCCAATGCCCTTGGCCTTGCATTTTTGCACCAGGGTGTTGTAGGCCTCCTTGACCTCCTCGCCCATAGTGTAGCCGATCTTGAGCTGCTTGGACACTGCGTAGTCGATGGGACCAAAGTTGACCGCATCCACCCCCGGCACCGCCAGGATCTCGTCGATATTGTCGGTAAACTCGTAGTCCTCGTCCATCGGGATCACAAGGGTGTCGCGGTTCTGCTGTTCGATGTAGGCGTTCCAGTCAAAGTTGTGGTAGCCAAAGCCGGCGGCCCGCACGTTGCTCTCGCCGCCGCGGCGGCCCAGGGGGGCAAACTTGGCGGCCTCAACGCATTTGCGGGCCATCTCGGCGGTTTTGCAGTGGGGGATCACCACCCCGTCCGCGCCCCACTCCAGCACCTTGCGGATGGCGACCTCGTCGTCGTCGGCCATGCGCACCAGGATGCTGATGTCGTGCAGTTTGGCGGCCATGATCTGCTTTTCAAAGGCCTCGTTTAGCATATAGTTGGTGTGCTCGAGGTCCAGGTAGATGAAGTCCAGCCCGGACATGGCGATGTTCTCGATCACGCAGGTGGTGCCGGTAAAGCAGGCCATGCCAAACACCGGGCCCTTTTTCATTTTTTCCTTAAGTGTCATTACTCTAACCCCCATTTTTTGGCGCTTTTGGGAAGCCGGCCGCCGGCAGGATGCCGGCGGCCGGGCCATCGGAAAAGCGGATCAATTAAAAGATGCTGTAGCCCAGCAGCGCGGGCAGCCAGGTGGTAAGCTCGCCAAACAGGCTGATGGCGATCAGCACGATGACGTTGCAGGTAATATAGGGTGCCGCGCCCTTGAAGATGTCGATGATGGGCATCCGGTTGATCTTGTTGCAGGCGTTGAGGCACATGCCCACCGGCGGGGTAACCAGGCCGATGGCAAGGCCGGTGATCATCATGGCGCCGAACTGCAGCGGCGAGAAGCCGTACTGCTGCATGACCGGCAGCAGGATGGGGGTGAGCAGCAGGATGGCCGGGCTCACGTCGATGAAGGTGCCGATCAAAAGGATCAGCAGGTCAAAGATGAGCGCGATGGCCCAGGCGGGCATGTTCAGCCCCAGGAAGAAAGCGCCCACCGTCTGCGGGACGTTCTGCATGGTCAGCACCCAGGTAAAGATGGTGGTAAAGCCGATGATGAGCATGATGGAGGAGGAGGAGATGAGGGTCTTTTTGAGCGACTCCCAAACCGCCTTCCAGGTAAGTTCCCGGTAGATGAAAAAGCCCACCAGGATCGAGTAGAGCACCGCCACGCCGGCGCTTTCGGAGGCTGTGCAGACGCCAAACGAAACGCAGATGATGATAAACACCGGCATGATAAGAGCGGGTAGGCCGGAGAGCAGGCTCTTGGCCGCGCGCTTGAAATCAAACTTGGTATAGGCCGGGTGCCAGCCCTTTTTGGCGCTGATAATGTACACGAGCACCAACTGCACGCAGCCGATCAAAATGCCCGGCACCGCGCCGGCCATGAACAGCGCGCCCACCGAGGCGCCCGAAATCATCGAGTAGACGATCATGGGGGTGGAGGGTGGGATGATCATGCCCATGGTGGAGGAGGCCACCGTGATGCCGGCCGAGGCGTCCGGGGGGTAGCCCTCCTTTTCCATGGCGGGGATCAAGATCGAGCCCAGCGCCGAGGTGTCGGCCACCGAGGAGCCCGAGATGCCGCCAAAGATCATCGAGGCCACGATGTTGACCTCGCCCAGGCCGCCGCGCACCGGGCGCAGCAGCTCGGAGCAGAAGTTGATGATGCGCTGGGTGATGCCGCCGGTGTTCATCAGTTCGCCCGCCAGCATAAACAGCGGCATGGCGATCATCAGCTCGCTGTAGGCGCCGTTCCAGATGCGCTGGGGCAGCATGCCCAAAAAGGTGGGGGCGCTGGTAAGGATGTAGGTAATGCAGGATGCGCCGATCGCAAAGGCCAGAGGTACGCCAATGGCCGCAAAGAAGATCAGCAGCACCAGCAGGATAAACATTGCCATAGGTTACTTCTCTCCTTTCAGCCGTCAGGCGTCGTCCCGCGCCAGCACCTGGTTTTTGGGCGCAAAATAGGACAGATCGGCCGTGATAAAGATGATGATCTTGATGACGATGCAGATCATGCAGATAACCCCGCTGAGGGGCATGATGCCGTACATATAGTACATGGGGATCTCCATGCCCTGGCTGATCTGCTTGCCGGCGATGCCTAAGTAGAGCACGCCCTGCCAGGTAAACACGGCGACCACCGCCAGCACAATCAGGTAGTTGACCACCGCCAGCCACCGCTTGATCGCAGGCTTGACCCGGTCGTACAGGATGTCGATGATGACGTGTTCGTCCTTGATGACGTTGATGCCCATGCCCCAAAAGGTGGTAAAGGCAAAGAGGGTGGTGTTGAACTCGGCCAGGGATTTCCAGCTCAGCGAGAAGAAATACCGGGCGATCACCGCAAAGATCACCAGCACGGCCAGCAGCCCCATGGCCACCGCGCCGATGACGAAATACACGTCAAACAGCCTTTTGCCAACTTGTTTCAGCTTTTCTATCGTACTCAACCCCTTTTTTGCAAAACACGGGGCGGCCGGGCACCCAGGCCCGGCCGCCCCGGAGTTACGGCTTGTATGCGCCCATCTTTACAGACGGGCGGTTTTTGCAAAGCGCTGGGTTATTTTGCGTTCGCAACGATCTCCTGCATCTGGGCCAGCTCCTCGGCGGTGCAGATGCCCTCGGTGATGCACTGGTCGTACACCGGCTGCATGGCCTCCTTGAAGGCCTCCAGCTCCTCGGCGGTGGGCACATAGACCTCGGCGCCGGAGTCGATGATTTCCTGCTTGGCAGCCTCGCTGTTCTCGTCGATCAACTGGTCGTTGTACTCGCCCATGGCGGTGGCGCACTCGGAGATGATGGTGCGGTACTCCTCGGGCAGGCTGTTCCACCAGGCGGCGTTCACATAGAACGGATCCGGATGGAACTGGTAGTTGACCTCGGTAAAGTAGGGCTGCACTTCGTAGAACTTCATGCCCTGCACGTTGACCCAGGGGTTTTCCTGCCCGTCGGCCACGCCGGTCTTGAGGCCCATGTACAGGTCAGAGTAGGGGATGGTGGTAGTGGTGGCGCCCAGGGTGGTAAAGGTGAGGTCGATGGTCTTCATGCCGTTGGTGCGCATCTTGAGGCCCACCAGGTCGGCCGGGGTCTTGATGGGGTGCTTGGAGTTGGAGAACTGGCGGTAGCCGCCCGCGTCGCACAGGTTGATGATGACGGTGCCGGTCTCGGCCTCAGCCTCGGCGCAGACGCTCTTGGCCAGATCGCTCTGCAGCAGGGCGGTGACCTCAGCGCGGGTCTGGGTGAGGAAGGGCAGGGTGAACATCAGCAGGCGGGGGCTGAAATCGAACTGGCCGCCGCGCATGCCCTGCACGGTGCCGGCCACGACCTGCTCGAGCATCTCCTTCTCGGTGCCAAGCTGGCCGTTGCCAAAGACCTGCACGGTGACATGTCCGTTGGTGGCGGCCATGACGTCCTCGGCAAATTTTTCCATCGAAACAAAGCGGGGGTTGCCGTCCGGCTGGGCATGGCCCACAACCATGGTAAAGTCGCCCAGGTCAGCGTAGGGGTCCTCGCCGCCGGCAGCCGGAGCGGATGCGGCCGGGGCAGATGCAGCCGGGGTAGAGGCGGCCGGGGCCTGGCTGGCCGTGCCGCTGCAGGCCACCAGCGAGAGGCCCAAAGCGAGGCACAGCAGAACAGCAAGAAGCTTTTTCATGTGGTTTTCCTCCTTTTTATACGGGCCGCGCGGAACTTGCGGTGTGCAGGGATACCGCGGCCCTGTATACATCCCTGCCTAACGGTATAAAATATTAGCAGATTATGCCTGCTTTTTCAAGGGAAATTTTTGAGCTTGTATACACAATATGTTAAATCAAAGCATTCAATCCGGAACAGCTTCTCCAATATTTTGGCGCGTTTTTTGGCCATAATGTTGCATTATTGACTCTTTTCAGGGATATTATAGGTTTGCTCCCGCCATTCTGCACAAACAGAGGCGCAGAATTTCGTCAGCTTGTATACGAGTTTTCCGACCGTATGGTTTTCTCCGCCTTCACTGCCCTTGACAAATCTTTTCCGTTTCCCTAAAATGGGTACTGTTAAGGTTCCGTTAAGATTGTTCCGGCCGAGCCGCCTTCCAAAAGCGGCCGCCCGCCTATCCTAAATTAGGAAGCCTATAAAAAAGGGGGGATGCAAAATGGTCCGGGCCTTTTCGGCCGAGGAAATCTACCAAATCCTGGAGGATGAGATTGTCGACCTCAAGCTGCTGCCCGGAGAGGCCGTAAGCGAAAACCAGTGCTGCAAACGGTTTGGCGTTTCGCGCACGCCGGTGCGCAGCGTGCTGCAGCGGCTGGAGCAGAATGGTTTTGTGGACATTATCCCGCACAAGGGCACGGTCGTTACCACAATTGACGTGGGCACCGTAAACCAGCTAATCTACCAGCGGGTGGCGGTGGAGGCCATGGTGCTGCGCGACTTTATCCTGGCCGCCACCCCGCTTGCGGTAGAGCGGGTGCGCTGCTCGCTGCAGGAGCTGCAGGCGGTTGGGGTAATCGGCGATCCCGCATCCTTTGATATCTACCGCTTTTTGCGCCAGGATCTTGCCATGCACCGCATCTGGTTTGAGGAAACCGAAAAGGAGTTTTTGTGGGAACGGCTCATTGCCCCTCACCCGGATTACTCCCGGTTTATCCGGCTGGACATCATCGGCGCGCAAAACGTGCCGGACGTGCTGGTAAAGCACGCCGAAATGATGCGAATCATCGACGAAAAAGACCTTGACGCTATTGAGCCCCTGATGAAAGCGCACCTCTACGGCGGCGTGCGCAGGATGGGAAGCAAGCTGTTTGGGGTGGACGCCAAGGACTACGCGCGGTACTTCCGGCAGGGGTGAGGGAGCCTTTGTCCGCCCGGTTTTCCTGGATTTTACGGATTGCCAAAGAACGATTAAGCGCCCGGCGCAGCCTTTTTAGGCAGGCTGCGCCGGGCGCTTTGTGGCAATTTGCCTCACCGCGGCCTTTCCCCGGCTTTCACAGGCCCTTGGCCTTCGCTGCACGGCCCGGACGCCTTCCTGGCCGGCTTCCCAGCCCCTTCACTTAAAAATTTTTGCCGCAGGGGTTGACAAATTGCAAGCAGCATGTATTATTGTATTAAGCGCTTAATACAATAATACAGTGAGGTGATGGGATGGACTGGCAGATCACCGGCGACCGGCCGGTTTACCTGCAATTGATCGAACAGTTAGAGCTTGCCATTGCGGCAGGAGAATACCCGCCGGCGGCGCGGCTTCCCGGAGTGCGGGAGCTGGCGGCCCAGGCGGCAGTAAACCCCAATACCATGCAGCGCGCCTTACAGGAGCTGGAAGCCCGCGGCCTGCTGGTAAGCCAGCGCACCGCCGGCCGCTGCATAACCGGCAGTGGCGAGGCCATTGCCGCGCTGCGCGGGCGGCTGGCAGAGGCCCAGGCGGCCCTGTTTTTTGCACGGATGGGCCAATTGGGCTACACCCGCGCCGAGTCGCTGGCCTTTTTGCAGGCGGCCGGCCAAACGCAGGCGCAGGCGGCGCCAAAGGAGGAATAAAGGATGCAGCCGGATACGATTGTTTTGCAGTGCAGCGCCCTTGGCAAGGCCTACGGCCCCAAACAGGCGCTCAAAAATTTTACCGCCAGCTTTTCCGCTGGGCGGATCACCGGCCTTTTGGGCCCCAACGGCAGCGGCAAAACCACCCTGCTCAAGCTGGCCGCGGGCCTGCTAACCCCCACCAGCGGCAGCATTACGGTGTGCGGCCAGGCCCCCGGGGTCTGGACCAAGCAGCGCACCGCCTACCTGCCCGACCGCCCCTGCCTGCCCCAAGGGCTGCGGGTGAGCCAGGCCGCCGCCCTTTTTGCCGATTTTTACGCTGATTTCGACCCGGCCAAGGCAACTGCCCTGCTGGCCGAGCTGGGCCTTGCCCAAAATGAGCCGGTGTCGGGCTTGAGCAAGGGCTCGCGGGAAAAACTGCAGCTTGCGCTTACCATGAGCCGCAGCGCCAGCCTTTACCTGCTGGACGAGCCGCTGGGCGGCGTAGACCCGGCCGCGCGAAGCTGCATTTTGGACACGATTATCCGCAATTACAGCGAAAGCGCCGCCATGCTTATATCCACCCACCTGATCGGGGATCTCGAGCCGGTGCTGGACGACCTGGTAATGCTGCGGGAGGGGCAGCTTTACCTCAGCGGCAGTGCCGAGGAGCTGCGCGAGGAGCATGGCAAGAGCATTGACGCGATTTTCAGGGAGGTGTTTTGATGTTTGCAAGGCTGCTGCGGCTGGAATGCCGCGCGATGGGACGGATCCTTCTGCCGCTGATGGGGGCGGTACTGGCCTTTTCCGGCCTTGCGATGCTGGCGGTACATCTGGCCGGGCCGGACAGCTACCTGGTTTCCGGCGGCCCGCTTGAGACCGGGCCCGCCGTCCACGGCCCCATCCTTCACGCCATTGTGAAGCTTTTGGTCCTGGGGGTATTTCTAAGCATGCTGGCTCTAATGATTGCCAGCGTAGTAGTAACCCTCCAGCGGTTCTACCAAAACCTTTTGGGGGACGAGGGCTACCTGATGCTGGCACTGCCGGCAAGCCCGGCCGAGCATCTGGCCGCCAAGCTGACGGCCAGCGTGGTATGGACCGCCGCCGCCCTGGTGCTGGTGCTGGCACTGGTGCTTGCGCTGGTGGCCTCGATCCCGGTGGTGCTGCGGGACGGCGGCACCCCGCTCACCCAGCTCTTGGCCGCTCTGCACCAGGGTATCCCGGTGCCGCTTTGGCAGTGGTACGGGTGCGGGGCGCTGCTCTGGCTTGTGGGGCTGGGGCACACCTACCTGATGATGTACCTCAGCATCACGATAGGCACCCAGCGAACCACCGGCCGGCTGGGCGCGAGCATTGGGGTGTACGTGGCGCTGCAGTTGCTGGTAAACGCCCTAATGGGAGCCGGGGCCTGGCTGGCCGGTGTGCTGGCCCTGGAATGCGGGTTTGCCCCGCTGGCCGGGCTGGGCGCCGCAGGCCAGTTTTTTGCCGCGGCGGGCGGCACGGTAGCCCTGCTGGGGCTTGGCAGCCTCGCATGGTTCTTTGCCGCACGCTGGATGCTGGGGCATCGGGTAAACCTTTTGTAATTTGGAGGGATGTACAATTTATGCCGCCTGTATCCCTTGGCAAGGAGCGCGCACGCCGCCCTGTCGGCCCTGCAAGATTTTTGGGCAAATCACTTTTTGCCCGGGCAAAGAAAAGCCTCTTTTGCGGCTGCCCGCTTTTCCCCAAAAACCATCTGCACCTTTATGATGGAATGCTTAGGAGCGCACAAAAAAGAGGGCTTTTCGGCCCGGCTTTGCCAGAGGCCGGACATCCCGCGCTTCCCCGGCCAAGCGGAGGCTTCTGCGCCGGCCTAGCCCCCGAAGCTTTTGTCC
>CAJTSP010000100.1 GCA_910578965.1 uncultured Oscillospiraceae bacterium | reverse complement strand
CCTACCCCGTGCCCTACCAGCGGCTCTACCGCATCGGCCGGCAGCATCTTGGCCTTGAGGCCGAAGCAGGCCTTGAATTTGGCGTTGTCCACCCGGGCATCGCCGGCGGCCACCACCAGTATGCACCCCTCGCCCATCGCAAACGAAAGGGTTTTTGCAATATGGCTGGGCTCGCAGCCCAGCGCCTGGGCCGCAAGCTCCACCGTTGCGCTCGACACCTCAAATTCCCGGATGCGCCCCTCCAGCCCGTACCGGGCCAGCCATTGCCGCGCACGTTCCAGCGACATACCGGTACCCTCCTTTTTACGGCGGCCCGCCGATGCCGGGCCGCCGGCGTTTTTTGCAGTTTTTCCCCTCGCAGGCCGGCCGGCAAGAACCGGCCGGCCTGTCAGGACAGGCCGGGGCCGGGCGCGGCTTCCTTTTTTTCTTCGGGGGTGGGCAGCTCGGTAAACTCCCCCTCGATCGGCCCGCCCGGGTCGTAGCCCTTTAGAATCTTTACGGCGGCCACCCCTGCGGCCACCCCCAGCAGGATCGAAAAAATGCGGCGAAGCGTTCTCATGGCGTTATCCCTGTTTCCCGGCGCGCCGGATTGGCAGAAGCTGCGCGCCGCCGCCTCTATCATATACTACCTGTGAGGTTTTGGCAATGCCGGGCCGGCGATACGCAGCCCTGTATGACTTATATTTAACGCAGCATAGGCAAAAATGAGGCTTTGTGTAAAGAATGTGAAAAGAAAATTTCCGCGGGGCTTGCAAATTGCGGGGCTCTATACTATAATAATAGTGTTTTAGGCAGGCTTTTGGGCTGCCTTGCTTTGTGCTGAAAAGCAAAAACACAGTAATCTACTTAGGGAGGATTTACACAATGAAACGGTTTTTGGCATGGACCCTGGCGCTCTGCCTGGCGCTGGCGCTCGCAGGCTGCTCCGGCTCCAACGTACAGAGCATGATGCAGGGCTCGGACGGCAACTCCACCCCGGCTGTGTCCACCCCGGCGGCTTCTACTCCGGCTGCGTCCACCCCGGCTGCCTCCAGCGACGAGTGGATCGGCCGTAAATCCGAGAGTGACGACGGATATTTCAGCGGCCGTATCGGCGACCGTATGCGCAACGTCTTTTTTGAGTATACCGTCAACTCGGTGGAATATCCCGAGTCCTATGGCGATATTACCCCGGCCGAGGGCAACCAGCTTATTGTTGCCGATGTGACCGTGCGCAACGTCTTTTCGCAGACCCTGCCCATGTCCATTTACGATTTCCAGATCCAGTGGGGCGACGGCGATCAGGACTTTGGTTACCAGGAGGAGGGCCTGGCGGGCGATAACCTGATGCCCGACCAGTACCAGCTCATGCGCGGCGCCTCCGAGACCTATAAGCTGGTGTACCAGGTGCCGGCCGACGCCACCGAGTTCTCGATCTCCTACCTGGAGGTCTGGGAGGACAATACCGAGGGCGACGTATTTTTTGTGTACTTTGAGAAATAAGCAAGGGAGCCATGTAATTGGCTGCCCGGGCCGCGGCAAATCTGCCGCGGCCCTTTTTGTTTTGGGGACGCTGTAGCGGCGGCCGGCCGACTGATTCCGCAGCAGCCTCTTTTTATTACAAAGTGTTTACAAAAACGGCAAAAACGTCTATAATTTAGGGTAGCCGAACGTTTATACTCTGGAGGGAGGCGTCCCGATATGAAACGGCTGCTGGATATTGCCGCGGCGCTTGCCGCCTGTGCCTTGCTTGCCTGCTGTGCACAGCCCGGCCCGCCGCAGGAGGGGGCCGCCCCTGCCCTGCCTACCCCCGAACCGGCCGAGGGCCCCTTTTTTGAGCTGGAAGCGGACGTCAACCCCTATACCGGCCTTGCCAAGGGGGAGGGTTACCCCGAAGGGGTGCGCGGGGTTGCGGTGATGATCAACAACGTGCGGGCGGCGCTGCCCCAGAGCGGCATATCCACCGCCGACCTTTTGTACGAAACGGTTACCGAAAGCGGCATTACCCGCATGATGGGGGTTTGGAGGGACTATGCCTCTATGCCGACGGTGGGGCCAATCCGTTCTGCGCGGGACCAGCATGTGCAGCTAATGATCCCGCTGGGGTGCCTGTATGCGCACATCGGCTCCTCCACCTATGCGGCCGAGATGCTTGAGACATACCGGTATGACGAGGTCTGGTCTATCGACGGGCGGTACCGCAACTTTTATTGGATTGACGCCGAACGCCGCAAGAGCCGCGACCAGGAGCATTGTGTTTACACAAACGGCGAGACCTTTGGCGCGGCGGCACAGCAGTACGGGCTGGACCTCGCAGGCGAGCCTGCGCCGGTGTTCCGGTTTGTGCGGTACGACCAGCCTCCCCGCGAGCTTGCCGGCGGCGAGGCCGGTACCGTTTACATACGGTTTTCTGGCTATGCCGCGTCCGAGTTCCGCTACGATGAGGCCAGCGGCAGATATTACAAGTGGGAATTTGGCGAGCCCCAAAAGGACGAGGGCGCTAAGGTGCAGTATGGGGCCGACAATGTGTTCTTGCTTTTTGCCTCGATCACCAAATACCCGGACGGGGTGCTCAGCCAGGTAAACTTTGCCCAGCAGGGCGCGGGGCTCTACTTTTGCGGCGGCCGGTACGAAAAGGTCCGCTGGATCAAGGGCGCGCCCAACGCGCCGCTGCGCATTGTGGACCAGGAGGGTACCGAAACCGACCTGTTCATCAATCCCGGCCAGACCTATGTGGCCTTGGTAGGGGACGACCAGATTGAAAACTGCCGTATAAACGACGTTTCTTTGGCTGACATCAACGCCTGACGCAGGGCCCTGCGCTGGTGCTGCCCGTGGGCTGTGCTGCCCCGGGCAGTTGGTTTTTTGCCCATTTTCTGCCGGGCGCTTTACAAAGCCCTGCGGGCATTGTACAATAAGACGGCACGGCCCCGGGCTGTGCGCCGGCAGGCCCTATACCACCAAAAGGCGCACCGCCGCCGGGGAGGAACCGCTATGAAACGATGGATTGCCTGTATCCTTGCCCTTGTGCTGGCAGCCGGGCTGCTGCCCGGCTGCGCGGCGCCGGGCTCGTCCGGCCCGGGCGCCGTTGTGCCTGCCGCTACCCCCGAGCCTACCCCGGAGCCTACCCCTACCCCGGAGCCGTATGAGGCAAACCTGCTTACCGGCTTTGAAAAGGACGCCGCTTTTCCCGAGGGGCAGCGGATCACGGCGGTCATGGTCAACAACCTCACCTCCTGCCGGCCGCAGCGCGGGCTTTCACAGGCGCAGGTGCTCTGCGAGATCAAGGTGGAGGGCGGCATTACCCGCTTTATGGCCCTTTTTAACGATTATAATACCATCCCCATGATTGGGCCGATCCGTTCTGCGCGGGACCAGTTTTTCCGGCTGGTGCTGCCCTGGCAACCGCTGTATGTACACATCGGCCAGAGCGTGGTGCAAAAAGAATATATCGACAACTATCAGTATGACGAGTGGAATATCGAGGGCAACTTTGACAGCGGCTTCTGGTGGCGGGACAAGGGCCGGGTGAACTGGGCCGGCAACGGAGTGGCCATCGAGCACACCGCCTATACCGACGGCGAGCACATTGCCGGGTACATCCAGCGCAAGGAGGTGGACGACCGGCGCAGCTATAACAGCACCTTTTTTACCTTTGTGGATTACCGTGAGCCGCCCCGCGCCCTGGCCGGCGAGCCGGCCGGGCGGGTGACCATCCGGCATTCGGCCAGCTACCGTACCCGTTTTATGTACGACGAGGCTGCCGGGAAGTATCTCATGAGCCAGTTTTACAGCCCCTTGGGCGATTATCGGGACAGCATCGACGAAAACAATGGGGAGCAGCTCTCGTTTGACAACCTGGTGATCCTGTTTACCGACATCCACACCTACCCCGGCCACGAGGCCAAGGACCTGCAGTATGCCGAATATAGCTGGGGCGGGGTAGGCTATTACTGCTATGGCGGGCAGATCATCCCCCTGCGGTGGACCAAGGGCACCGATCTCGAGGGGCTGGTGCTGTACGATTATGACATGACCGCCCCCCTCGAGATCAATTGCGGCAAAACCTACCTGACTGTAGTGGATATTGACGAGGCCGGCCAGTTTGCAGCCGAATCCTTTGAGGAGGCGGCCCCGCAGCTACCCGAGCAGGCGATTGAGGAAACCTTTGAGGAAAGCGACGATTAGGCGCCCGTATCCTGCGCGGCCCCAAAAGCGCCTGCGCGGGCGCCTTGCGGGCGCCTTTGACGGACAAACGGGCCGCTGTTGTGCGGCCGGTCGCCTCCGCATGCGCTGCCATTGGAGCGGGGCGGCAGGCTGGTTTTTGCGGCGGGACGCCGCGGGAGGGGAAGATCACAGGATGAAACGTTTGTTGGCAATTGTTTGCGGCGTTTGCCTGCTGGCAGGCTGCTCGCTGCCCGGGCTGGGGGCCTCCTCGGCCGCCGGCCCTGCCAGCCCTCCGCCGGCCTCGGCCAGCCCTGCGCCGGAACCGTCTGCCGTACCGGAACCGGAGGTCCTACGTAATTTGATTACCGGCGAGGCACGGCAGGAAAACGACCCCCCGCGGCCGGTGGCAGTGATGCTGCGCAACAGCCCGGAGGGCTATCCCCAGTGGGGTGTCTCGGAAGCGGACGCGTTGGTGGAGGTGCTCAGCGAGGGCAAGGTCCCCTCGCTGATGGCCCTTTACAGCCATGCAGGGGAGCTGCCCCGGGTGGGGCCGGTGGGCGAAGCGAGGGACCCCCTCTTGCAGCTTGCGCTGCCGGGCGGCGCGGCTGTGATGCAGATCGGCAGCAACATTTACGCCCAAAACCTGCTCAACCTTTACGGCTGCCAGCCGCTGGACGGCTATTATGCAGGCGTTACCTGTTTTGACTTTGACAGCGGCCGCAAGGCCGAGGGCTACCGCAATGAGTTTTGCTGGTACACCAAAGAATCCCTTTTGCAGGACGGCCTTGCCCTGTATGGCCAGGAGGGCGGGGGCGGGGAGGAGCCGTTGTTCGCCTTTGTGGCCGACGGCCTGCCAGGCGGGGAGGCCCTGCCCGGCGTGCGGGTGGAGATTGGCTTTTCGCCCGAAAGCACTACCGTGCTGGAATACATCGACAATGCCTATCTCAAGTATGCGGCCGACGGGACCGAGCACATCGACGCCGATACCGGCGCGGAGCTCTGGTTTGATAAGGTTGTCGTGTTACAGTGTGCCGCCGGCGTAAAGGACGACGGCTATACCCGTGATTACAGCTTTACACAGGGTACCGGCCTGTACCTCGCTGGCGGGCGCTGTGTGCCGATGCAATGGCAAAAGGGCGCGGCCGACCTGCCCCTGCGCCTGTACGATATGCAGGGCCAGCCTCTGGCGGTAATCCCCGGGCGCGCCTACATCGCCGTATACGGCGGGTTTGACGGCCAAAGCCTTGCCGTGCGGGATGCTGCGGGCGGCGAACAGCCGCTGCCCCAGACGCCCGCGCCGCTGCCTACCCCGGAGCCTACGCCGGAGCCCACCCCCGAGCCGGAACCGGAGCCCGAGCCGGATGGGGAGGGCGGCGGTGAGCCGGGCGGGGAGGAGTAGGCCCGCAATTAGCGTATTATAAAAAGTGCCCCCGCCGGTGCCCAGAGCGCCGGCGGGGGCTTGCTGTAAACGGCGGGTTGGCCGCTCTTTGGCAGCCTGTAAAAACAAAAGGCAGCCTGCCGGGCTAAAAGGCGGCCGCCCGAAACAGGAAAAGGCCGGGCAAGCAGACATGCGCCGCAGGCAATGGGGCAGGGGGTCAGCCCTCGTTTTCGCCCAGGTAACCCAGCGGCAGTACCTCCACCGCCTCTACCAGCCCGTCCCGCATCCACATGGCCGCGTCGCACCGCACCGTGTAGCCGCAGCCGGGGTCGGCCATCCATTCCTCCGGCCTGCGGCGGGGCAGGGCCTTTTGGGCCAGCATGCTCATCAGCACGCCGCCGTGGGTTACACAGGCGGCCTCGGCAACCCCTGCCTTCATCTGATACTCAAACAGCTTCATCAGCGCGTCGGCGCATCGCGCGTGGAAAGCCGCGGCCGGCTCGGCCCCCTCGGGCACAAAGCCGCCGGCCGGGTCCATCCAGCGTGCAAAGCCCGGTTCCTTTACAAGCTCGGCCAGCTTCCTTCCCTCGTACACCCCAAAGGCCATCTCGCTCAGGGCCGGGGCCACCAGCTTGTGGGCTGCCCCGGCAAAGAGCAGCTCGGCTGTTTCCACCGCCCGGGCAAGGGGCGAGCAGAACACCGTGTCCACCTTGGGGTAGACGTACCGTGCCGTCAGGTCCTTCAGGGCGGCGCGCCCCTCGGCGCACAGCGGCAGGTCAGTACCGCTGCCAATGTACAGCCCTTCTAAGTTTGCCGAGGTCAGCCCATGGCGGATCAGATGTAGCTTAAAGGTTTTCATAACAGGCGTCGCCTCCGCTGCCGGGGAGTTGCATACAAAAATACCCGGCAAAATGTTACAAAATAGTTACACGCTGGGCGGCCCGGCGCTATATTTGGCGGCTGCCTGCACAGGCAAACCGTATATATAGTTTTGCCGGCCCGTAAAGGGCAAACTGCCAAAAACAAAGGGGGATTTCTTGGCGAAAAAGGTATTTACAAGGCGTTTTTGCTACGGTATAATTTACGGTACGTTATACCATGAACGCGCAGCGTGAATGGTAGAATGGGCGATTTCGCCGGTTGCCCCGCAAGGGGCGAGGCGAACGCCATAAGATAGAGGATAATAGCCACTTTGCGGCTATTATACCATAAACCGAGCCCCTTCTGTATGGCCATTATCAAAAAACGGAGGCGCTGAACGCCATGGAATTTAACCGGATCATTACCCTGCTGCGCAAGGAGCGGGGCATTACCCAAAAGCGGGCTGCGCAGGACCTTGGCGTTTCGCAGGCGCTGTTGTCCCATTATGAAAAGGGCATCCGGGAATGTGGGCTGGATTTCGTGGTGCGTGTGGCAGATTACTATGGTGTTTCCTGCGATTACCTTTTGGGCCGCAGTGCCGACCGCAGCGGCGTGACCCTTACGGTGGAGGAAATCCCCAACCCCGAAACCGCCAAGGACAACGTCTACCGCGGCAGCGTGTTGCCTACTCTTAACAAAAAGCTGATCTCCAACAGCCTCAACATCCTGTACGACAAGCTCTCCGGCTGTAAGGATAAGGGCCTTGTCACCGAGGTAAGCGGATATTTGATGCTGGCGGTTTACAAGATGTTCCGGCTGGCCTATTCGGCCGGGCCCAAAAATGCGGCCAGCATGTTTAGCGTGCGGCCGGGCCGGTGGGAGGGCTATTCCAGCGCGGCTATGAGCGCGGCCGAGGCCAATGTACGGGCCATTTTGGCCGGGGAGGAGCTGGCGGGGGCACCTCCGCTTAAGGACCTTTCCTGTTTTGCGATGACGACCGAATCCCTGGGCCGGGAATATCCGCTTTACGCCACCAGCCTGCTGAACCTCGTCAAAACCAGCGAGACCCGTATCGAAAAGCTGGGCTGAGCGGTCGGCCGGGTGCCGGGCGTTTTCGCGGGGCGGGCGCCCTGCCTTTAAGGGCTGCCGGGCTTTCCGCCTTGGTACGGCCCGGGGCTTTACGGTTTTGTGCCTGCGGGGGATTTGTAAAGGAAAATACTTGCCGGGTGTCCGGGCCGCTATGGCGGCCCGGACACCCGGCATTTTTTGCTTATCCCTGTTGGGCTTCGGCCGCAAGATTGAGCTTTTGGATGCAGGCCGGGCAGATACGGCGGCCCTTAAAGGTGATAATATCCGAGGCCTCGCCGCAAAACATGCAGGCCGGCTCGTACTTTTTTAGCACAATGGCGTCGCCGTCCACAAAAATTTCCACACAGGCGTCAAGCGCGCCCTTTTTTTCGATGCCAAGCATCTGGCGCAGCTCTTTTGGGAGAACTACCCGCCCCAGATCGTCTACCTTGCGCACCATTCCCGTTGACTTCATCGCTGTTCCCTCCTGGTAATGCTGGTTGATGTGCAGGGCCGGCCCGGCCCACGTTCCCAGAATACCATATTTGGGGCAAAATGTCAATATATGGAATATATGGGCTTATGCAGGAAGAAAATAGAAGAAATGGCGGTTTATCAATAAAAATTGCACTAAAAATGATTTACGATGCCGAAAACTGCAAGAAAAAAATACAATTAGTTAAATAATATCACTGCCCGTAAGCCCTATGGCCTCTGCCCCGTGGGAAATGGCAGATCCTGCGGCCGCAAAAAACCGGAGCCGGCGAAATGCGCGGGGCCGCCCCTGCCGGCCGGCTGCCCGGCTGCGCGGGCGTCCCGGGCTGGTAAAACACCCCCAAAGGCTACTGCAACATGCCCACCTTGCGATACACCTTGGCAAGGGTACGCCCGGCGATCCGGCCTGCGGCGGCGGCGCCTGCGGCCAGTACCTGGTCCAGGTATTCCTTGTCGGCCAGGACGCGGGCGTACTCGGCCTGGATAGGGCGCAGCGCGTCGATCACTGCGCCAGCCACCGCCTCCTTAAACACCCCGTAGCCCTGGCCGGCAAACTCGGCCTCAATGGCGCTGAGCCCCTTGCCGGTAAGGGCCGAGTAGATGCCCATCAGGTTGGTTACGCCGGGCTTGTCCTCCGCGGCGCGCACGGCGCCCTCGCTGTCGGTCACCGCGCGCTTAAGCTTGCGCAGCACCGTATCGGCATCGTCGGTTAAAAGGATATAGGCGTTGGCGTTGGTGTCGCTCTTGCTCATCTTTTTGGCCGGCTCCTGCAAGCTGCGCACCCGCGCGCCGGTCTTGGGGTTGTAGCCCTCGGGCAGGGTAAAGGTGGGGCTGTAGTTGTTGTTGAACCGCTGGGCCACATTGCGGGCCAGCTCCAGGTGCTGGTTCTGGTCGGCGCCTACCGGCACAAGGTCGGCGTTGTAGACAAGGATGTCCGCTGCCATCAGGCAGGGATAGGTAAAAAGGCCGGCGTTGATGTTTTCGGGGTGCTTGGCGCTCTTGTCCTTAAACTGGGTCATCCGGCTTAATTCGCCAAACTGGGTGCAACAGCTCAATACCCAGGACAGCTCGCAGTGGGCCGGCACCTGGCTTTGGATAAAAACGATGCTTTTGGCCGGGTCGATGCCGCAGGCTAGCAGCAGCGCAGCCGATTCGCGGGTCTGCCGGCGCAGGGCGGCGGGATCCTGCCGCACGGTGAGCGCGTGCAGGTTGGCAACCATATAAAGGCACTCGTATTCGTCCTGCATCCGGCTCCAGTTGCGCACCGCCCCAATGTAGTTGCCCAGGGTAAAGGTGCCGGTGGGCTGGATGCCCGAAAGGATGCGCTTTTTTGCTGCCTGCTGTTCCATAGGTCAAGATTCTCCCTTTTGTTACGGATTTAAAACATCGCCAAACAAAGGCATGGGTTTTATCCCCGGCATGCGCTGGCCCTGCCGGCGTGCGGGCCCTGGTCAAAGGGCAAAAAAGTATGCCCTATTATAGCACATTGCCGCGGCCGGTTCAATCTGTCCGCAGCCCGATTGACAAACCTCCGCCGGAGGGCTACACTGGTAGGGCAGGATTCCCGGGGCCGCCCGGCCTGGTAAAACCGGCAGGCCCCGCCAAAAGAACAGTACCCGCCCC
>CAJTSP010000099.1 GCA_910578965.1 uncultured Oscillospiraceae bacterium | reverse complement strand
GGTCAGGGTCCGGCCGCTGGTGGCCGTTTACCCGCAGACCGAGGGGCTGGGCAGCGGGCAGATCGCGCGGGCGGTGGCCGCCGCGCTCGAGGGCCTGGCCGTTCCCCTGCCCGAAACCCTGCCCCCCGCCCTGCTGGCCCGGTACAGGCTGCCCGGCCGGATGGAGGCGGTGCGGGCCATCCACTGCCCCGCCAGCGCCGAAGAGGCCGGGGAGGCCCGCCGCCGGCTGGTGTTTGAGGAGCTGCTGTGCCTGCAGTTGGGCCTTTTGCTGCTGCGGGGCCAGCGGCGCCGCACGGCCGGCGCCCCCATGCACGCGGCGCCGCTGGAAACCTTTTGGGCGGCGCTGCCCTTTGCGCCTACCGGCGCACAGCGCCGCGCTGTTGGGGAAATCACCGCCGCCATGGCCGGCGAAACCCCCATGAACCGGCTTTTGCAGGGGGATGTCGGCAGCGGCAAAACCCTTGTGGCCGCCGCCGGCATCTACATGGCGGCCCAAAACGGCTACCAGAGCGCCCTGATGGCCCCTACCGAGATCCTGGCCCGCCAGCACGCCGAAAACCTGCAAAATCTGCTGGGCCCCTTTGGGGTGCGGGTGGCGCTGCTCACCGGCGGCATGCGGGCCGCCGCCCGGCGGTCGGCTTATGCCGCCATCGCGGCCGGCGAAGCCGATCTGGTGGTGGGCACCCACGCGGTGATTACCAGCGCGGTGCGGTTTGCCCGGCTGGGCCTTGCGGTGGTGGATGAACAGCACCGGTTTGGGGTGCGCCAACGGGGGCTGCTGGCTGGCAAGGCGGGCGCGCCCCACCTGCTGGTGATGAGCGCCACCCCCATCCCGCGCACCCTGGGGCTTTTGCTGTACGGGGACCTGGACATCTCGGTTTTGGACGAGCTGCCCCCCGGCCGCAAGCCGGTGCGTACCCGCGCAGTGCCGGGCGAAAGGCGGCGGGATATGTACGGCTTTTTGGAAAAACAGATCGCGGCCGGCCACCGGGTATATGTGGTCTGCCCGCGGGTAGGGCAGGATGGCGAGGATATGCCGGGGCCGGACGACCCGGGCGCGGTGAACGCGGTCAGGAGCTACTATAAGGAGGTGGCCTGCGCGCTCTTGCCTGGCCGGCGGGTAGGCCTTTTGCATGGCCGGATGAAGCCGGCCGAAAAACAGGCGGCAATGCGCGATTTCAAGGCCGGCACGCTGGACGTGCTGGTGTCCACCACCGTGATCGAGGTGGGGGTGGACGTGCCCGAGGCCACCGTGATGGTGATTGAAAACGCCGAGCGGTACGGCCTGTCGGCCCTGCACCAGTTGCGGGGCAGGGTAGGGCGCGGCGCGGCCGAGAGCTGGTGCTTTTTGGTGAGCGACCACCCGGGCGAGGGGGTCAAGGAGCGGCTGCGCTTTTTGTGCTCCACCTCAGACGGGTTCGAGATTGCAAAATATGACCTTGAGCATCGCGGCCCGGGCGATTTTTTTGGCGAGCGGCAGCACGGCCTGCCCACCCTGCGGCTAGCAAACCTGGTTGCCGATACCCACGCGCTCGAGCAGGCGCGGCATGCCGCGCAGAGCCTTTTGCAGGACGATCCGCAGCTTGGAAAGCCCGAACACGCCGCCCTGGCGGGGGAGGTGGAGGCGCTGTTTGAGCGGGCCGGCGCGCTGAATTAGGGCGGGCGTTTGATTTGGAAGCGGGAAAGCCGGGGCAAACGCAAGGCATCCCGTTTTTGCGGATGATAGGGGGAGCCTCGGCAGGAAGGGGAGGATACTGTATGACAGGCACGCTTGTAAACGTCGCCGCGGTGGTGGCTGGCGGCCTTGTGGGGCTTGTGGCCCGCAAGGGGGTAAGCAAGCCGATGGAAAAGGCCCTCAACCAGGCGCTGGGGGTGGCCGTGGTGGTGATCGGCATCAACGGGGTGGTCACCAACATGGTTTCGGCCAATGCCGACGGCAGCCTCTCGTCGAGCGGCGAGCTGCTGCTGGTTTTCAGCCTGGTGCTCGGCATGGCGGCGGGCGAGGCTCTGCGCATCGACGACCGGCTCGCCGGCCTTGGCGGCTATGTGGAGCGGCGGTTCAAGCTCTCGGGTTTTGCGGCCAGCTTTGTGTCCGGCACCCTCATCTACTGCGTGGGGGCTATGGCCATCGTGGGCAGCCTCAACGACGGCCTGCGCGGCGATGCCAGCGTGCTCCTTGTAAAATCCACCCTGGACGGCATCTCCAGCATCGTGCTGGGGGCCACCCTCGGCCCGGGGGTCATCTTCAGCGCCGTGCCGGTGCTGCTCTATCAGGGCGGCATCACCCTCTGCGCCAGCGCGCTGGAGCCGCTGCTCACCCCCGCGCTGCTAAGCCAGATCTGCGCCGCCGGCTTTGCCATGGTGGGCTGCATCGGGGTCAATTTTTTGGGCGGGAAGATCAAAACCGCCAACTTCCTGCCCGGCCTGCTGGTGCCCCCTCTTTGGGCCTTGGCGCAAAGCCTTTTGGGCGCCCTGCTCTAAGCCCGCCCGGCCCGGGGGCCAGCCCCGGCGGCGGCCGGCACGCTTTTGGCCCGGCCTGCCCCTGCGCAAAGGGCATACAAAACGAGGCGGCCAAAAGCCCTTTATATCTTTTGCAGGGGAGGTTTTTGCTAAAAAAGGCGGCGCAGCCCTTATCACAGGGGCTGCGCCGCCTTTTTCGGCCCCTGTGCGCCCTGCCGGCGCGCAGGCTTTTGCAAAGGGATCCGGGTATCGCCTGCTCGGGGAGGCTGGCGTATCTGGATAATCCCTGTGGGAAATCCCCGGCTTGACGGCTTGACAAATGGTACGGATATGGACTATAATATATATGGTACAGAACCGGACTAATTGCTTTGAGGAGGTCGGATATGCTCAGCAACGCCGCTTTTATGGAACAGTTAAACAAATACTATGCCGTTTGGCAGGAATACAACTATGTGTACGAAGAATGGGCGAAAGCGCACGGGCTGTCGGTTAACAGCCTGCTGGTATTGTGCGCTGTCCACGACGGCAGGGAGGGTTGCACGCAGAAAAAAATCAGCCAAAGGTGGCTGATACCCAAGCAGACCGTCAATATGGTTTTTAAGGATTTTGAGCGCAGGGGGCTTGTGTGGCTGTCCCCTATGCCAGAAGATAAACGGAACAAGGCTATCCGTTTTACAAAGGCAGGAAACGAATACGCAGACAGCATTATTTCCGAATTGCGCAAAGCGGAGCTGTCTGCGGTAGAAAAAATCGGCATAGAGCGTATGAAACAGTTAAATGAGAGCATGGCCTTGTTTGTCGGTTTTTTCAGCAAAGCAGGAGATAGGGAAAACCATGGGACAAATCCGTGAGGTAAAAGCCTTTTTCAAATACGCTGTTCCGTCCGTGCTGTCCTTTGCCTTATCAGGGGTTTATACAATTGTGGACGGTTTTTTTATCGGAAACAGCATAGGAGACTGGGGCCTTTCGGCCGTCAATATCGCTTATCCCATTGTCGCGGCCATTCAGGCGCTCGGCACAGGGGTTGGTATGGGCGGCGCAATCTACTACTCTATTTATAGGGCAAAGAAAAAACAGGCACAGGCAAGGGAATTTACTGCCGGGGCCCTGTGGGTGCTGATGGCTTCAAGCGCCCTTTTAACCCTTTTGGTTTCCTGTTTGAACGGCACGCTGTTAAGGCTGCTGGGGGCGAGCGGGGAGCTGCTTGCATTGGGGGAGGAATATATTGCGGTTATCGCGTTAGGGGCCGCCCTGCAGGTGATCGGTACAGGATTGGTGCCGTTTATCCGTAATCATGGCGGTTCCTTTTATGCAATGGCTTCCATGGTTGCAGGCTTTGTGACCAACATCATTCTCGACTACCTGTTTGTATGGGTATGGGAGCAGGGGGTTGCCGGCGCGGCATGGGCTACGGTGGTCGGGCAGGGCGTGACCATGCTGATGGCGCTTGCCTATCTGCTGCGCAGCGGGCAGTTCACGCTGAAAATCCCCTTTTCACGGCTGCCAAGGGTGTCCGCGTCGATACTCAAGATCGGGATTGCCCCCTTTGGGCTTGCCATGTCGCCGAATATATCCCTGGTTATTATAAACCGTTTCTCTGTTTTTTACGGGGGGGGGGCCCGCCGTTGCCAGCTATGCCTGCATCGCCTACGTCATCTGCATTGTATACCTGATGCTGCAAGGGGTAGGCGACGGAATCCAGCCGCTGCTCAGCCGGCATTACGGCGAGAAAAATTTTGATAAGCTGAAAATTACAACAAGCATGGCGTATGGCTTTGCAATGTCCCTGTCTGTAATCGGATGCGTCTTGATGTATTTGATAAAGGGAAGCCTCGGCTCCCTGTTTGGAGCGTCCGACTTTGTGAATACGGAAATTGCAAGGATCATGCCCGTTTTCTTGGTTTCGGTACCCTTTGTTGCCGTTCTCCGCATTACGACCGCGGGCTTTTATGCCACAGAAAAAAGTGCATTGTCCTATATTTTAACCTTTATCGAACCGCTGTTTATGCTGGCGCTTATGCTGGTTCTGCCGCCCTTGCTCGGCGGGCAGGAGATGATTTGGTGGAGTACGGTCCTGGCCCGGGTTTTATCGGCCTTGTTAGCGGTTTTTCTAAAAAAACATGCAGATAAAAAGCTGCCGTCATCATAACGGGCCGGTGGTAAAACCCCTGCGGCTTGGGCCCATGCCCTGCCGGCGCGCCTTGCCCCCCGCCGCGCCGTATAACGCTAAAGGCCGGCCAGCACCCGTACTACCTCGCCGGCCAGCATCAGCCCCGCCGCGCCCGGCACAAAGCTCACGCTGCCCGGTACGGCTTTTTTTGGCAGGCCGGGCCGTTCGGCCGGCCCGGCGTCCGCTGCGCTGCAGGGCGGCCCATCCCGCCTGGCCTGCCCAATCCCCACGGTATCCGTGGGCAGGCCAGCGCCGCCGCGGCCCGGCCGCCGCGGCTCGGCCGAATACACCACCCGCACATCTTTAAGCCCGCGCCTGCGGCACTCCCGCCGCATCACCCGGGCCAGCGGGCAGCCCTCGGTTTTTTCCAGGGTGGCCAGCCGCAATAGCTCGGGGTGCAGCTTGTTGCCGGTGCCCATGCAACTGATGGCCGGGATGCCCGCCCCGGCCGCCCGCTGCAAAATTTCCAGCTTGGCGCTCACCGTGTCCACCGCGTCCACAATGTAATTGTACAGCGGCCCCTGTGGCCCGGCAAAGGGCAGCCGCACCGCCGTATCGGGGGTGTAAAAAAGCCGCACCGGCGTTACCCGGCAGCCGGGGTTGATGTCCGCAATCCGGGCGGCGGCCACCTCTGCCTTGGGTCGGCCTACCGTGCTGTGCAGCGCGATTAGCTGGCGGTTGAGGTTGCTTTCGCTCACGAGGTCGTCGTCCACCAGGGTCAGCGCCCCCACCCCGGCCCGGGCCAGCGCCTCGGCCGTATAGCTGCCTACGCCCCCCAGCCCAAACAGCAGCACGTGCGCCCTTTGCAGCCGGGCGATCCCCTCATCCCCCAGCAGCAGCCGGGTGCGTTCCTCCATGGGCATGGTTGTTTCTCCTTTTCAGTCGGGATGCCGGGCGGGGTGCCGGTCCAGCCAGAGCAGCGCCGCAGCCAATACCCCCAGCAGCATAATAACAAGCAGGTCCCAGCCGTCCAACAGGGGGATGCCCAGCAGTCGGGCCAGGGTCAGGTTGACGGCAAGGCAGGCCAAAAGGCAAAGCCCCGCGCAGGCGGCCCCGGCCCGCAGCGGCCGTACACGCCAGCGCAGGGCGGCCCCATAGCAGCCCCATAGCAGCGCAAGGCCCAGCCCGGCCATCGCCAGGCCAACCGGCAGGATCGAAGCTTCTTTTGGGATCAGCCGGTCCAGCGCGTACAAAAACGGGCCGATCAGCCCGCTCAAGCAGAGCAGCGAGGCAAAAATGCCCCTAGCGCCCCGCAGGATCAAAAAAAAGACGGCCGGCCCGGCAAGCGCACAGCAGGAAGCCGGGTAGAGCGCCCAGCCCCGGCCGCCGGTGCAGAGGTCACAGATGCCGCACACCAGTACCCCGGCCAGCAAAAACAGCAGCCAGCCCACGGCGCAGCGCCTGCGCAGGGCCTGCTTGCTGCGGGCGGCACACGGCGCCTTTTTGGCGGCCGACCCCCTGGCGGCTGCCGGGGTGTCCCGCAGGCCGTCCAGAAGTTCCTCCACCGTTGTATCCAGCGCCTGGGCCAACGCGGGCAGCAGGGCAATGTCGGGGCAGCACAGGCCCCTTTCCCATTTCGAAACGGCCTTGTCGGTTACATGCAGCCGCTGGGCCAGCGCCTTTTGGGTGAGGCCCTGCTCCCTGCGCAAGGTACAGATAAATTGGCCCATTTGCCTGTTGTCCATCCGCACAGCCCTCCTTTTTGCAGCCTTTTGTACAGATTGTAGCATGCCGGCGCCGCCTTTTTCAACCGACCGGTGGTTTACCGCCGCAAAAGCCTGTGGTTTTGCGCCATGCCAGGGCCCAAAAGCCCGCTCCCGTCAAAAAGCGGGCGCGGGCTTTTGCTTGTGTGCCGCGGGGGCGTTTTTCCGGTGTCAAGGGCTGGCTGTGTCGCATAAGGTAGGAAAGCCCCCGGTTTGAACTTATCAAGAGGGCGGCGCCGCGCCGCCCGGAAAAGGAGTTATTGTATATGAGCAGCGGTATTTTGCGGGTACAGAGCTTTGCGGCCCGCCAGTCTGCCCCCGTGCCGTCGGTCAGCGTCACGGTGAGCGGCCCCGGCGGCGAGAGCTACCGGTTTACCACCGACAGCGAGGGCAATGCACCCGACCTGGCCCTGAGCGCCCCGAGCGAGCGCTACTCCCTCAATCCAAACAACACTACGGTGCAGCCTTATTCCGTTTGGGACATCACGGCCGAAAAAACCGGCTGGCGCCCGGTTGTGCTGCACGGCGTACAGGTGTTTTCCTGCCAGGTTACCCTGGCGCCCATCGAGCTGATCCCGGCCGAAAACGGCATGGAAGGCCGGGCTGCGCCCGAGGTGGTGGAGATCCCGCCCCACAGCCTGTTTGCAAACCAGGACGCCCGCAGCGGCCCCAAGCCGGTGGAGGGATGCCAGGGGCGGGTGCTCGAGCAGCCCATCATCCCCACCAATATCACGGTACACCTTGGCCGTCCGGCGGCCAGCGCCCGCGACGTAACCGTATCCTTCCGCAAGTATATCGCCAACGTTGCCTCCAGCGAGGTGTACCCCACCTGGCCTGAGCAGGCCCTGCGCGCCAACATCCACGCCCAGATCAGCTTGGCGCTTAACCGGATTTATACCGAGTGGTACCCCAGCAAAGGCTACAGCTTCAATATCACAAACTCCACCAGCTACGACCAGTACTATGTGCATGGCCGCACCATCTTTGAGGTGATGGAGCGCATTACCGACGATATCTTTAACACCTATGTGCGCCGCTCGGGCACCATCGAGCCGTACTATACCGAATACTGCGACGGCAAAACTGTGAGCTGCCCGGGCATGAAGCAGTGGGGCACGGTGGACCGGGCCAACGCCGGAATGAACGCGCTGCAGATCCTGCGCTACTATTATGGCAACAACATTGAGATCGTGCGCACCAACCGCATCCAGAGCATCCCCAGGAGCTACCCCGGCAGCCCGCTGCGCGAGGGGGATCGCGGCACCAACGTTTCGGTGCTGCAGCGGCAGCTCAACCGCATTACACAGGACTACCCCTTTATGGGCCGGCTTGCGGTGGACGGCATCTTTGGCCCGGCCATGACCAGCACGGTCAAAAGGTTCCAAAAGCAGTTCAACCTTACGGCGGACGGGGTGGTTGGCCGGGCCACCTGGTATAAGATCAGCTATATCTATGTCAGCGTCAAGGACCTTGCCGAGCTCACCAGTGAGGGCGAAACGGCCGGGGGCGCCCTCTCGGGGGGCAGCTATCCCGGCAGTCCGCTGCGCGAGGGCAGCACCGGCAACCATGTGGAGCAGGTGCAGTTCTGGTTGAATACCCTTGCGCAGTTCGATTCCTCTATCCCCGGCATTACGGTAGACGGCCGGTTTGGGCCCGCCACCACCGCGGCGGTACGCGCCTTCCAGCGCGGCGAGGGCCTCACGGCGGACGGGGTGGTTGGCCGCCAGACCTGGGATGCCCTGTACAGTGCCTACCAGTCGGCCGAGAGCGACATCGGCGGCGGCGCGGCAAACGGCTACCCCGGCAGGGCGCTGCGCCGCGGCGATACGGGAGCCAGCGTCAAGCAGGTACAGTTCTACCTGCGGTTTGCAGCTTCCAACTATTCCTCGGTCCCCAGCGTCACGGTAGACGGGGTGTTTGGAAGCGCCACCGAAAACTCGGTACGCCGGTTCCAAAGCTATTTTGGACTTACGGTAGACGGGGTGGTTGGCCGGGCCACCTGGAACAAGATGAACGAGGTATATACTGATATTGCCAACAACCTGCTGGCCGAAAACCAGCGCCCCGGCACATTCCCCGGCACCCTGCGTGAGGGTTCGAGCGGCCGTGCCGTGCGGGAGCTGCAATACTACCTGTATGTGCTGTCCTTCTATTTCCCGTCCATCCCGCGCATCGCCATCGACGGGCAGTATGGCCCTGCTACCACCGCGGCGGTACGTGCCTATCAGCGCCTGTTCAGCCTCACGGCCGACGGGGTGGTTGGTCCGGCCACCTGGTCCAGCATTTACAGCCAGTTCAGTACCGCGCGGGCGAGCGGCCCGGTTGTGATTACCGACCAGCGGCCCTACCCCGGCCAGCCGTTGCGGGAGGGCAGTACCGGCGACAATGTACTGTATCTCAGCTTTATTTTGAGTTACATCGCCTATTTTTACGATGACGTGCAGAGCCACGGCCTAACCCAGGATTTTGATGAGGATCTAACCCAAACGGTACTGAGCTTCCAGCGGGCGTTTGGCCTTGTGCAGGACGGCGTGGTAGGCCGCAGAACCTGGGACGAGGCGCTGCGCATCTATTTGAGCCTTACGGCCGGCCAATGCCCGGCCGGCTGCGACCAGCCGGCCGAACATACCGGCTGGCCCGGCTACGGCCTGGCCGAAGGCAGCACCGGCCCGGCGGTGCTGCAATTGCAGCAGTGGATGAACGATATTGCCCAGCTCTACTGTCCGGTGCTCTTTTTGGCCGAGGATGGCATCTTTGGACCAAACACCAAGGCGGCGGTGCTCGCCTTCCAAAAAGGCTTTGGCCTGGAGGAAACCGGCGTGGTGGACGAGGTTACCTGGAATACTATCCGGGACTATGCCGAGAATGGCGGCTGTGGCGGCGACGAATCCGGCTGCGATGAGGACGGCGGCGAATAAACCGCTACAGAGGCTCCACCATACAGCATAAGGGCAAAGCACGCGGGGGCACGGCTGCCCGCCGCACCCCCGCATATCCAATAAATAGGAGGAACCATCAATGGCGCGAATTTTGATATATGATGCTTATACCCATCCACATCGGTTTATACAATTCTATCACAAAAAAGCAGGCGGGTCAAGGATGACGCCGCGGTAAACCCGCACATTTTTGATGACCCCGCGCCAAAAGGCGCGCTGCTCCTCTCGGGTCAGGGCCGCGTAAATCGCAAGGGCGTCGCTGTGTAGCAGCCGCCGCAGGTTGTCCAGGTCCGGCGCCTGCTCCGTTTGCGCCTCGGGGATGAGCCGGCTCTCAAGGGCCTGCGTCCGCTGGCGGTATTCATCGAGCTCGATCAGCCCGTTGATGAACAGCTCCTTTACAC
>CAJTSP010000098.1 GCA_910578965.1 uncultured Oscillospiraceae bacterium | reverse complement strand
CTGTATGACCGATGAAACGCCGGCTGATGCCGCTCATATCCGCGATGGTGCGGCCGTCGTCCTCCTCAAAGGGGCGCGCGCGCCGGCGTTTCATCGGTCATACAGGTGGCAAACCACATAGTGGCCCGGCTCCACCTCCACCTGCCTGGGAGCCTCCTGCCTGCATCGCTCTGTGCAGCGGGCGCAGCGGGTGTGGAACTTGCAGCCGGAGGGCGGGTTTGCCGGCGAGGGGATCGACCCCTCCAGCACGATACGGTTCATCTTGGCCTTAGGGTCCGGGATGGGGATGGCCGAGAAGAGCGCCTCGGTGTAGGGGTGCAGCGGGTGGGCAAAGATGTCCTCGGTGGCGCCGTACTCCACCAGGCCGCCCAAATACATCACCCCCACCGCGTCCGAAATGTGCTCCACCACGCTGAGGTCGTGGGATATAAAAAGATAAGTCAAACCGTATTTTTCCTGCAGCTCCTTCAGCAGGTTGATGATCTGGGCCTGGATCGAAACATCCAGCGCCGAGACCGGCTCGTCGCATACGATAAATTCGGGGTTTAAGGCCAACGCCCGGGCGATGCAAATGCGCTGGCGCTGCCCGCCCGAAAACTCGTGGGGATACCGGTCCTTGTGGAAAGGCTGCAAGCCGCAGTTGTCCATAACCTGGTCGATGTAATCGGCAAATTCGGCCTTGGGCACAAGGCCGTGCTCCCGCACCGCCTCGCCGATGATCTCTCCCACCGGAAGGCGCGGCGAAAGGGAGGAGAAGGGGTCCTGGAAGATGATCTGCATCTTGGTGCGCAGGGCCCGCAGCTCCTTGGGGGGCAAATCGTAGACCTCGCGGCCCTCAAACAGCACCTGGCCGCCGGTTTTGGAGCCGGACAGCCGTAAAATAGTACGGCCGGTAGTGGTTTTCCCACAGCCAGACTCACCTACCAAACCCATAGTGGCGCCGCGCCTGAGGTTAAAGGTGACCCCATCCACCGCCTTGACATACCCCACCGTGCGGCTGGTGAGCCCGCCCTTGACGGGAAAAAACTTTTTTAGGGCATTGACCTGCAGGATATACTCCGGGTCAGGGGCAATGGGGGTAAAGGAACCGTCGGACGCGGAGGCTTCCGCGGGCTTTTTTTTGCCCGGCTCTGTCACTGCCTTGGCCTGCCGGGCCTGTTTTTCGGTTTCCCGCTGCATGTTGTCCTCACCGGGGGCAATGCCCGGCTGCGGGGTTCTGCCTGCCATCAGCCCTCCCCTCCCTTCTGATTGTTCTGGGCGCATCGGTAACAGCTAACCTTGTGGGTAGCCGAAAGGCTCACCTCGCCCGGGTAATCCCCCTCGCAGCCGGCGCACTGCATCTCGCACCGGTCGCGGAAATAGCAGTAGCGGGGCATGTTGATGGGGTTGGGCACCTTGCCGGGGATGGAATAGAGCTTATCCACCTTTTTCCCCACAATCGGCTTGGAGGCCATCAGCCCGATGGTGTAGGGGTGGGCGGGGTTTGCAAAAATTTCCTCCACCGTGCCCTTTTCCACAATGCGGCCCGCATACATCACTACAACGTAATCGGCCATCTCGGCAATCACCCCCAGGTCGTGGGTGATAAAGAGGATCGAGGAGTTGATGCGGTCCTTGAGCTGGCGCAGCAGGTCCAGGATCTGGGCCTGGATGGTCACGTCCAGGGCGGTGGTGGGTTCGTCCGCAATGATGATCTTGGGGCTGCAGGCCAGCGCCATGGCGATCATGACCCGCTGGCGCATCCCGCCCGACAGCTCGTGCGGGAACATCGCGTAGACCCCCTCGGCATTGGCGATGCCCACCATCCCGAGCAGCTCGATGGTGCGGGCCTTGATCTCGGCGTTGCTGCGGCCCTCCTCGTTGTGCAGCTCCAGCACCTCGTTGAGCTGGTCGCCAATGCGGAAGACCGGGTTTAAGGCGGTCATCGGCTCCTGAAAGATCATGGAGATATAGTTGCCCCGCAGCGCCTGCATCTTTTCGGCCGGTACCTTGACGATGTCGTAGGCCTTGTTGCCGAGGTTGAGGCGGATCTCGCCCTCCACGATCTGGCCCTGGGGGCGCTGCAGCAGTTGCATCAGCGAGAGGCTGGTGACGCTTTTGCCGCAGCCGGACTCCCCCACCACCCCCACCGTTTTGCCGATGGGCACCTCAAACGAGATGCCGTCCACCGAGCGCACAACGCCGGCGTCGGTAAAAAAGCAGGTGTGCAGGTTGTCAAATTCCACCGCGTTGGCGGGGTTATGCATCTGGGTAAGGTACTCGGTTTCGGGCACGTTTTTGCGCTTGCGCTGTTGTTCAAGCCGGTCGGTGATCCGGCGGTTTTCCCTGGCGATCCTCCGCGACTCTTTGGCCGAGAGGTAGCCTTCCGCCTGCTTTTTAGCCATCTTGCAATGCCCTCCTTCTCAGCGTTTCATCCGCGGGTCAAAGGCGTCCCGCAAACCGTCGCCCACAAAGTTGAAGCCAAGCACCGTGATGAGCAGGCAGATGCCGGCCGGGATCCATACAAACCAGTAGTTGGTCATTACAAACGAGTTGTTGACGTCGCTGATGATGTTGCCCCAGGAGGCAAACGGGAACTTGACCCCGAGGCCCAAAAACGAGAGGGTGGCCTCGGTGATGATGACGCTGCCAAGGCCCATGGTGCAGATGACGATGAGCTGCGGGATAACGTTGGGCACTAAGTGCTTAAAGATGCGGTGGGAAACGCTGATGCCGCAGGCCTCGGTGGCGGTCATGAACTCCTGCTCGCGCAGCGAGAGGATCTGCCCGCGCACCATGCGGGCCACGCTGGGCCAGCCCAAAAAGCCCAGCAGCAGCATCAGGTAGAGCATGCGGATCTGCGGGTCCACCTGCATGCCGTCCATCGCCGCGCCCAGGATGATGATGATGGGGGTGGAGGGGATGCAGTAAAAGATGTCCACAATGCGCATGATGAGGTTGTCTACCCAGCCGCCAAAGTAGCCGGAGATGCCGCCCATGATGACCCCCAGCACCGTCTCGATGCCCACCACGATAAACCCGATGATCAGCGAGACACGGCCGCCGTACATCAGGCGGGTAAGCATATCCATGCCCGCACCGTCGGTGCCCAGAGGGTGCTCGAGGCTTGGGCTTGCGTACTGGACCGAAACATAGGTCTCGGTCTCCTGCTTGACCGACCAGACCTTGGCCGAGGCGTCGTAGGATATGCTGTAGTTGTGCTCCACCCCGTCGGCGGGGTCGGTGTACACAAACTCCTTGGCGTCGCCCTCCAGCGCCTCCTCCAGCCGCTCCTTGAAGTCGCGGGAGATGACCACCCCGACCTCCTTGGGCTGCACCACAAACCGGCTGATGTAGCCGGCCTCGGCGCCGTTTTGCAGGATGTTGCCCTCGGCGTCCAGGGTGTAGGCGGCGCCATCGGCCTCAAAGCCGCTCTCGCCCGCCGCAAAGGCGCACAGGGCCGCGTGCCGCACCGCAAAGGGCAGCTCGGGCATGCCGTCGGCCGTGTTGACAATGTCCTTATAGGCCATGGCAACCAGCTTGCCGCCGGCATAGATGGAGTAGACGTCGCCCCCCTCGTCCACAAAGGTGTAGTCCACCCCGTTGTTGGAAAACTCGGTTTTGCCGGTGTTGAGGGCCAGCACAAACTGGGCCTGGTCCAGGGTGGCAAAGGCGGCGTCATCGGCCGCGGCGTAGCGCAGGCTGTCGTTGCGGGTAACCCCCACATACTCCTTTTCCATCATGGTGTAGGTGTAAAAGATCTCCGCCTGCCCGTAGGGGGTAATAAGCCCCCCCACAAACGAAAAGAGGAACATGGCCACCAGCATTACAAGGCCCAAAAGCGCCAGCCGGTTGCGGAAAAACCGCTTGGCCACCAGCGCGCCCGGGGTAAGCACCTTGACCCGCCGGTCGTCGTTGAGGGAGTACTGCTCTTCCCCTGCCGCCTCAGTATTCTCGCGGGCGGCGCTTGTTTCTTCACGCATTGCTGCTCCCCCTTTCTTATGACAGCCGCACGCGCGGGTCTACCACGGCGTACAGGATGTCCGAGATCAGGTTGCCGGCCAGGGTAAGGATGGCGATAAAGGTAAGGTAGAACATGGTAAAGGGGATGTCGCCGCCCACCATGGCCTGATAGCTGGTGTAGCCGATGCCCGGGATAGAAAAGAGGGTCTCGGTGATGAGCGCGCCCGAAAACAGGCCGGGCAGCGAGCCGCCGATGATGGTAACCAGCGGGATAAGGGTGTTGCGGAAGGCATGGTGATAGACCACCCTGCCCTCCGAAAGGCCCTTGGCCCGGGCGGTGCGGATATAGTCGGCGTTGAGCACCTCCAGCATGTTGGTGCGGGTGTACCGCATCAGCGAGCCCACCTGGATGATGACCAGGGTGATGATGGGCAGCACCAGATGGTGGGCCATATCCCAAAACTGCCCCGAGGCCGAAAGCTGGGCAAAGTTGCGGCCCACAAGGCCGTGGGTGTCAAACCAGCCCAGCTTGACCGCAAAGGCCAGCTTGAGCAGGGAGGCAAAAAAGAAGGTGGGCAGCGAAAGCCCGATGAGGGCGGTGGCCGAGATGGTGTAGTCTGCCCGGGAATACTGCTTGGTGGCGGCCACGATGCCCAGCGGGATGGCGATGATCAGCTCAAAGAACATTGAGACGGCCGCCATGACAAACGACACCCCGATAACCTCCTTGAACTTTTGGGCCACCGGCATGGTAAAGCGCCAGCTATCGCCAAAATTGCCGGTGCAGAACTCCTTGGCCCAGGTAAACCAGCCCACCAGAAAGGGCTGGTCGAGCCCGTAGGCCGCATTAAGCTGGGCCAGCCATTCATCGTAGGGCTTGGAGCCCGGCGCCTGCGAAAGCCGGATAGCCATGCTTTCAACATACGAGGTGGGCATGGCGCGCACCAGGCCATAGATGATCAGGGTTACAAAAAATAGGATAAAAACCGAGATCACCACACGTTTGATGATGTAGTTGCGCAAAACAACACTCCTCCCATCTCTGCTAAAGCCGCCCCCAAAAAACCGAAATGCCCGGGGCAGCCGGGCACAAAACGCCGACCTCTGCGCGCTACCCGGCCCGTGTAAGGCCCGGGCCGGGTAGCGGCGCAGGGATCAGAAAATCGCGTGCTTACTTAACGGCAAGGGTGTCGATCTCGGCAGACCAGCCCCAGTAGGGGGTCATGTCGCCGGGCAGGCTGCCAACCTCCACCCGCTCGGTGGATAGGAGGTAGCAGTCACTGCGCTGGTAGATGGGCACCTCCACGGCGTAGTCCATCACGATCTCCATCGCAGCCTGGTAGAGGGTCTTGCGGTAGGTCTGGTCCACGCTCTTGCGGGCGGTCATGATGATGCTGTCCAGCTCGTCGTCCGCGATCTGGTAGTAGTTGGTGGAACCCTGGCTGTGGTATAGCTGGAACATATCCGGGTCGGTGCCGGCACGCCAGGCGGCGCACCACATGTCCGACTCACCGGTCTGGTAGGCGGCGTAGAGCTGGTTGGCGTCGGCAATGTCGTTGACCGTAAAGGTAAAGCCGATCGAGGCCAGCGCCTCGGAAGCGTTTTTGAGCAACAGGAAGCTGGGATGGTCGCCGGTGCCGTCGGCGCCGATGTCCACCTGGCAGCCCATCGGCCCGCCGGCCGGGGCGGCGGTGAGCTTGCCGTCCTCCACGGTGTAGCCGGCGGCCTCAAAGTAGCCCAGGGCAGCCTCGAGCGCGGCGGCGTACTTATCCTGCGCGTTCATGCCGACGGTGTAGATGGGCTGGCCGTTTACATCCAGCGAGTAGGCCACCTTGTAGCCGTCGTCGGTGGTTTGGGGCGCAGCCCAGGAGGTGTTGGAAATGGGGTAGTTAATGATCGAGGCGGTGGAGCCGTAGTAGGAGTCGATCGCCTCGTCGCGATAGACCGCAATCAGGGTGGCGATGGCCTTGCGCAGGGCCTTAGATTCGTCCGAATAGGGGTCGCTGCCCACCTTGACCCGGTTGGGGTTGATGCCCACATAGCCGTAGCCGCGGTAGTCGATCAGGCGGGTGGTGAGTACCGGGCCGTCAAAGTTCTGCCATTCGTCCTCGGAGAAACCGTTCTCCTTGGCGATCTGGATGGCGGTCTTGGTGCTGTAGGAGGGATCGGCAATGTCCAGAGTGGCGGTGGTGATGCCGCTGACCTTATTGTCCTCGCTGGTCTCCTTGAAGTTCAGGTACTTGATGGCCGGCTCGCCCTTGAAGTAGGTGGGGTTGGCCTCCATGTACACAACGCCGTTGGAATAGTCTGTCACCTGGTAGGGGCCGGCGCCAAGCGGGGTGCTGGTTTTGGCCTTGACACCGGACAGATCGCCCTTGGGGAAACCGAACTGATGGGCGTCATAATCGTACAGGCCCTCGTCTCCGTACCAGTGCAGCGGGGCAATGGGCTGGGCGAGCTGGTAGATGGCGGTGGCGTCCAGCTCGGTGGTGGTGATGCGCAGCGAGTAGTCTCCGGTACGCTCGATGCCTTCGACGTAATCGGCCGAGTCGCCGGTAGAAACGCCGATCGAGTAGGTGTCGTAGCCTTCCATCAGGTTCGTAAGGCTCGAGCCGGCCGTCTCGGTGCTGCTGAGGGTCATGAGATCCCAATCGTAGGCCTCGCACATAAACCAGAAAAAGTCCTCGGCGGTGGCGTCCTCGGGCAGGTCGGTAAAGCCCCAGCCGGCGGCGCTCTCGGCCACCGTATCGGCGCCCACATAGTCCACGATCTCCTGGGCAAAGGCGGTGCCGGCCTGGGTCAGGTCGTCCCAGAAGGCGGTCTGGGTGGCCTCGTCCCAGTAGGTAAAGTCGGTGTTGTCCCTGCCGGCCCTGGCCAGCAGGTTAAACAGCGAATCCATGCCGCTGCGGTAGGCCTCCAGGCCCTTGATGGGCACCGAGTAGAGGGTGATGTTGCCGTCGTAGGTGGGGTCCAGCACCACATAGAGGCTGAAGATCAGGTCATCGATGGTGACCGGCTTGCCGTCGGCAAAGGTCATATCGTCACGGATGGTCAGGTCGTAGGCGACGCTGCCGTCCGCGTTTTCAGTTACGGTTACATTGCCGGCGCCGGTATAGGTATAATCGGTGCCGTTGTAGGGACGGGCCTCGCCCTCAATGGCGTTGTTGACCGGGTTGGACACGCGGTCGACCATGACCGAATAGATGGTGAACATGTCCACCACGTCCTGGTCGCCGGCAGACAGGGCGAAGAAGGGCGAGAACTTGCCCTCCAGGCCCATCTCACAGGAGGCCACCAGGGTCTCGTTTGCCTCGCCGGCATCCGCGGGCTGCTGCCCACTGGCCGGGGTGCTTGCCGCCGAGGAGGCCCCGCCGCCGCACCCGGCCAGCGTGCCGAGGCAGAGTGCGAGCGCCGTTAAGAGCGCAAGCAGTTTCTTTGCGTTTTTCATGTGTTTTCCTCTCCTTATTGTATTGTGAAGCGGCTACCGGGCCCCAGAACCGCATTATCCATTGGCCAAAGTACCGTCTGAACAGGCCTTTTGCCCGCCTGCGGCGCTAAAAATCCTGAAATCCGCAAGGGATTGCCGCGATTTTGCGCCTTGCAGGCTAAGCAAAGCCCCTTGCCCATCCGGCACCCCGCCGATAAGCATCGGTTCCCGGGCGCCCTCCCGCGTCCACCAAACAGACAGATTCAAGTTTGCCTTGCAAACTTGAAAAGGGGGTACCCCCTTTTGGCGTTTTAACGCCCTATATTTCAGCCGATATCGGTAAGATCAAAACCAGCCAGCTTTTTGGCCGCCTTTTCGCAGACGCCGCGCAGGGTCGCCTCCTCAAAGGGGCTGGCAAGGCCGGCATTGGCCAAGAGATCGGTAAAGGTGCGGCTGCCGCCCTGGCTGGTATAGGCCATATAGTGCTGCCAAGCGTTTTTAGAATCCTCGCCAATCATCGCCCAGAACTCGAGCGAGACGGTTTGGGCCAGGCAGTAATCGATATAATAAAAAGGCATCGAATAGATATGGTGCTGGCGCTGCCAGGCCTCCCCCTCACCGTAAAAGGGGATTTCCCCGTCCAGCCGCACCCAGGGCATATAAATGCCCTGCAGGCGCTTCCATTCGGCGTGGCGCTCGGCCGGGGCCATCCCGGGACGGGCAAACACCTCGTGCTGGAAATGATCCACCAGGCACCCGTAAGGGATAAAGGTCAGCGCGCCGGCAAGATGGCTGTAAAGGAATTTCTGCGCGTCCGGGCCGAAAAAGCGGCCGGCCCAGGGCTCGGCAAAAAATTCCATCGACATCGAATGGACCTCGCAGGCCTCCATGCCGGGCCAGTGGTATTCCAGCGGGACCCGGCTGCGGTTAAGCCAGCCGGCAAAGGCATGGCCGGCCTCGTGGGTCACCACCTCAACATCGTGCTGGGTACCGTTGAAGTTGGCAAAGATAAACGGCACGCCGTAATCCGGCAGGCTGGTGCAGTACCCGCCCGACTGTTTGCCTTCGGTGGACAGCACGTCCAGCAGCCCGCTCTCGGTCATGGTGGTAAAAAACTCGGCCGTCTCGGGGCTGAGGTCCTTGTAAAAGGCCAGCCCTTCGGCCAAAATGTCCTCCGGCCCGCCCTGGGGCTTTGGGTTGCCCGAGCGGAACTCAATGGCATTGTCGGCATAGTTCATAGGGTAAGGCTTGCCCATCCGCTTTGCCTGCCGCCGGTAAATCTCGTCCGCCACCGGCACAAGGTATTTTACTACCGCGGCGCGGAAATTTTCCACGTCCTTTCGGGTATAGCAGTTGCGTCCCATGCGGTAGTAGCCAAGCGGGATATAGCCCTCGTAGCCCAGCTTTTTTCCCATGCCGTCCCGCAGGCGCACCAGCTCGTCGTACAGGCGGTCCAGCTCGGGCTGGTGTTCCTTGTACCAAGCCCCCTCCGCCTTCCAGGCAGCAAGCCGGCGGGCGTCATCCGGGTCCATCTTGAAGGGGGTGAGCTGCGAGAGGGTGTAGGCCTTGCCCTCAAAGGGGATCTGGGCCGAGGCCAGCAGCTTTTCGTACTCCTGCGTGAGGTCGTTTTCCTTTTGCAGGTCGGGGATGATCTCGGGCGAAAAGGTCTTGAGCTTGATCTCGGCATTCACAAACATCAAATCGCCGTATTCGGCCGAAAAATCGGCCCGGAAGGGGCTTTTGAGCATCGCGTCGGTCCAGGCCTGCTCGTACTCCTCCAGCTCGGGCAGGGCGGCGTTCCAGAATTTTTCCTCCGCGTCGTAAAACGCGTCCCGGGTATCAATGGAATGCCGGATGCTCACCAGGGTGCCGGCGGTGGAAACGTGGCGCTCCAGCTCCTCCTTTTTTAAAAAGGCCTCTTTTGCCTCGGCATAGCTTGCCGCCTGCTGCAGCCGGCGGGTAAGCCCGGAAAGCTGCTGTTTAACCGCGTCCATATCCGGCCGCAGATAAGGCATCTCAGAAAATGTCATCAACCATCAGCACCTCACTTTATTTGATACCGGCGGCGCAGCGCACAGGCCGCCGCTGCAAACGCCAAAACCCGCCCGCACCCGGCCCGGCCGAGAAGCCTTCCCATAGGCCCCGCGCGGCAAAGCCTACCGCTCCGGGCGGCAAACTGCGCCTGAAGCCCGAGGTAAGCCTCGCGGGTTTTGGCGGCGACCAGGATGCCGGACGTCGCCATGTCAAGGCGATGCACCGGCAAAGGGAAACCGTTCCCGCCGCCATAACGCCCCTCCAACCATGAGGTCACGGAA
>CAJTSP010000097.1 GCA_910578965.1 uncultured Oscillospiraceae bacterium | reverse complement strand
CTACATGGGCAAGCGCGCGTGGGCTTCGCCCGGCAGAGGGGACCTCTTTTGGGAGGTATGTCCTGCATCTTCCTTTTGCTGCGGCCGCGCGGATTGCGCACAGGCTGCTGAGCGATGCCTACACAACCCCCGAAAAGGTCTTTTCCTGGAAAGCCTGCGGCAGGATGAAAAAAAAGCTGGAAAGGCTTTGCAGTCAAAACCGCTACGATTGGGTGGTAGCGGTTTCGGGCCCTTATTGCGTGCATGACATCGCGTGCTGTGCAGATTTATCGCAGGCAAGGCTTGCGCTGTATTATTTTGACCCGTATTCCATGCATGCCCTGTTTTCTCCCAAAAACCGGGAAAACCGGATGCGGCAGGAATGTAAAAACCTTGAAAGGGCAGACAGGGCCTTTGCCTCGCCGGAACACCGGGAGGATTGGCAAACCACGGCGCTTTCACACTATATCCATAAGGTGCGGTTTGTGCCTTACCCCAATTTGGCCCCCGATAAAGGCAGCCCGGGGCCTGTCCCGGTCCCGATTGCCCCGGGCGGGGTCAGCCTCGTGTATCTCGGCGCCCTTCACGACCGGGTGCGTTACCCCGAGCCCCTGTTCAGCCTGTTTGGGCAGATGGTGGCCCTTGAGCCGCGGCTGCGGCTTTTTGTCGTCGGCTGCAAAAGCGGCGCGGAGGTAGGGCGGCAGGTCAGGAATGCGCAGCAGCGCCTGGGGGAGCATTTGGTCTGTATGGATGCAGTCCCTTTTCCACAGGCGATGGGGTTGCTCCAGAAGGCCGATTGTGCGGTTAATCTTGGCAACTGTATGAAAAACCAAATGCCATCCAAGCTCTTGGATTATATTTCTGCCGGAAAGCCCATTTTGAACCTCAGTTACAACCGTCCATGCAACACCGAGCCGTATATTGCGCGGTATCCGTGGGCGCTGCATTTTTACAGGGATGAGCTGGAGGATGCTGCCGGCTTGCGGCGGGCCGCCCGGAAAGCCGTTGAGTTTGTTTTAAGCCACCGCGGCGAATGCCTGCCCTGGAGCGAAATCCAAAGGCATATGCAAGGGTTTACCGCAAAAGATGCCGCAGAACGGTTTTATGCGGAGCTGGGGGATGTATAAAGGCTTTGTAGCGTATGAATGGCTTTTATAAAGAGAGGGACGTACCATGAAAAGGGTTTTGGGGCAGTTGGGGATACTGCTGGATAAACGGCAAAAAAAGGGGCTGTTCCTGCTTTTTTGGGGCGCCGCATTTGTGGCGCTTCTGGATACGCTTTCGGTTTCGCTGATGGCGCCGTTTATGGCGCTGCTGATGGATATGGGCAGCATCAAAGCAGGGGCTTTTTATTCTGTCGCTGCCTTCTTTTTTGGCGAAATATCCTCTGCCAGCCTGCTTAAGATATTGTCGCTGTTTTTTATTGCGCTCTATCTTTTTCGCGGTATGGCAAAGGTCTTTTATAATTTCTGGCAGGCCAGGCTTATTGCGCGGTATCGCTCGGAGCTGTCTGTAAAATTGTTCTCCTATGTTATGCATAAGCCGTACGATTATCATCTTTTCCACAATACCGCGGAAACCCAGCGCCTGATAAACGCAGATGTGTGTAATGCGTTCCATGTTGTAACCAATTTCATGCTTACGGCATCCTCGGGGCTGGTAAGCATGGGCATCCTCGTGGTGCTCCTTTCCATGGATTGGAAACTGACCATAACCCTGTTTATTGTGGTTTTTTTGTTCTTGCAGTTTGTCAGAAAATATCTTAAGAAATTTATTCAAAAAATGGCCAATCATAATTTTGTCGCTTCCGCCGAGATCAACAAATGGGTTGGGCAATCCATCGGCGGACTTAAAAACATCTATGTAAAGCAAAAGCAAGAGTATTATATCAGGCATTTTGGGGCCGTGGCCAGGTGTGCGGCCGTTGCACAGGGGAATTATAACGCGGTAGACGGCATACCCAAGGTCATGCTGGACACGCTTTGTATGATTATGGTGTTTGGCATTGTTTTGATACAGCTTTTGGTTGGCCATAATGTAACCGAAAACCTGCCGCTTTTCGCTACCTTTGCTTTGGCGGCGCTGCGGCTTGTCCCGGTTTTTGGCCAGATTACAAGCACCATCAATTCCATCGCGTTTTATCGCCCCTCTTTGGATATTATCTGCGACACCCTCCAGGCCGGGGCGGCCAAGGCAGAAAGGGAAAAGGAAATACTACGGCAGGGTGACGGCTGCCCGAAGGACATCACAGAGGGGATACAGGTTTCGCACGTTTCCTTTCGTTATAAAGACACCGAAAAGATGCTTTTTACCGATTTGAGCCTAACAATCCCCGCCAAAAAATCGGTGGCGTTTGTGGGGGGGACCGGCTCGGGGAAAACTACCCTGGCGGATATTATTTTAGGCCTGCATGAACCCACAGAGGGCAAAATTTTGGTAGACGGGATGGATATCCGGCAAAACCCGGCAGCCTGGGCAGGGCTTATTGGCTACATCCCGCAGTTTATTTATCTCAGTGACGATTCCATCCGGGCAAATGTCGCGCTGGGGGATTCGCAGCAGGCAATCGATGATGGGTGGATATGGGACTGCCTTGCACGCGCCCAAATGAAGGATTATGTCCAAGGCCTGCCCAACGGATTGGATACGATGATTGGGGAAAATGGCATTCGCCTGTCCGGCGGGCAGCGCCAAAGGATAGGGATAGCACGGGCGCTGTACTGTAAACCTCGGTTCCTGCTGATGGATGAGGCCACATCCTCCCTGGATAACGATACCGAAAAAGCGATTGTAGACTCCATGAACACCTTATCGGGCGATTTGACCATGCTGATTATTGCACACCGGCTTTCTACCATTGAGGGCTGTGACCTTGTATACCGGATCGAAAACGGGAAAGCCGTTATAGAAAAACAAAGATGATCGGTACGTTATGAGGCTTCGGGCCATCCGATGCTGTTGACGTTTTGCCTGGGAGGGGAAATATGGGAAAAAAGCATAAGGTCGATTTCCTTTTTGAATATGAGGTAAAGCAGCGGGAATTGGATTATAACTGCCTTGTCGCGGCCTACTTGAAAAATAAGGGCTATACGGTAGCTTTTATAAACAGTTGGTCATGCCTGCAAAAAAAGCCAAAGCCCTATGCAGCAAGGGTTGCGTTGATTTCGGCGGGCTACGACGACGCAACCTACGACTTTTTTACCGGATATATCGCCTCTTTTGAAAAGGTCGTGAACATGCAGTGGGAGCAGCTCAGGCCGAACCGGCTTTACCAAAAGCATCAAAAGGAATCTCTGGACTACAGCGGGGTCGGATGCGAAATAAAGCATGTGTGCTGGGGGCATAAGGAAAAGGAGTGGTTAAAAAACAGCTTTAAGATACAGGAAAACAATTTAAAGGTTACCGGATATATCCCGCTCGATTTTTATCGGGACAAACTGAGCGTGTTGGCTATTCCGAGGCGGGAGCTTTTTGAAAAATATGGCTTGGATCCCGATAAAAAGACCCTTTTATTTGTGTCGTCATTTTCTTTTGTTGGCTTACCGGATAATGAGCCGCATGGAAGTGATGAGTATTATCATATGTGTATGCCAATATTTCGAGAAACACAGAGGATACTTCTTTTGTGGTTTTCTAAGCTCGCACAGGAGAACCCGGATATCCAATTGATCTACCGTTATCATCCGGCAGAAAAAAACAACCCTGAGATAGAAAAGCTTGTCAAGGGGCGTTCAAATGTTTTTGCCATTGCAGACGAAAGGCTGTTCCATTGGATTTTGGCGGCCGACAAAATTTACAACTGGTATTCTACCAGTATGGTAGAGATGTTCTGCAGCAAAAAGGATACGTACCTGCTTAGGCCGGTTGCACTCCCATACGAGATTGATATTCCGGTTTTTGACGGGGCACAGAGTATCAAAAGCTACGAACAATTTTCTGCAAGCGCATTGGAACCCCGTATGCAAAAATTCCCTGTTGATCCCCAAAAAATACTGCAATGGTATGATATTGGGAGACAGCCTGCATATGCCAGGATTGGCGATTGGCTGATTGAGGTATATCAGGATACAAGTTATGTATCGCGCGCCCCTCGTGACAATGTTTTTTTGCATCCCCTCAAAAAACGGATAAAAGGGTACCTGAAAAGGGTATTGGTATATACAGGCATTATTGGCTTTTGCGGCAGGTGCTTCAACGAAAGCGCATTTACCGAAAAACTGGAAAATATCCAAAAGGGCGTTTTTTTGGAAGACGAACGAAAAAAAGCTCTTTTGGATCAAAGCAGCTATATCCACAGCAAATATTGTGCAAACCGGGCAACAGACGAAGAAATTGAGGGAATAATAGAACGATACCAAAAATTAATTGATAAACTGTAAAAAAAGCCTACTTAAAGCCGATGGGCCATAAAACCGTGCGGGCATTGCCCGCCTGGATGTGCCAGGGTGTGCGGGCCTGCCCCATGGCAGCAGGCAAAAGGGAACGGCCCCGCCGGCTATACCGGCGGGGCCGTTTTGGGTGTTTGGTTAAAGCCGGCCTTTTGCTCAGCCGCGCAGCAGGGCCACCGCCACATCATTGACATTGGTGCCGGTGGGGCCGGTGGTAATCAGCCCGCCCACCTTGCCAAGGGCATGATAGGCGTCGTTTTCGCGCAGAACCGCAAAGGCATCCAGCCCGGCGGCGGCCAGGGCGGCGGCGGTTTTGCCGTCGGCATAGCCGCCTGCGGCGTCGGTGGGGCCGTCGGTGCCGTCCGACCCAACGCTGAACACGGCGGCGCCCTCCATCCCTGCAATGCCGGGGGCGGCGGCCAGGGCCAGCTCCTGGTTGCGGCCGCCCAGGCCCTTGCCGGTCAGATGTACCACTGTTTCGCCGCCCGCAATGTAGGCAAGGCGGCGGCCGTCGGCCTGGTGGGTGCGCAGGATGCTGGCCAGCATGCTGCCGGCCTCCCGGGCCTCGCAGCTAAGCCGGTCGGTAAGCAGGATAGGCTCATACCCCAGGGCACGGCACTCTGCTGCGGCGGCGGTGCAGAGCTCCCGCACGCTGCCGGTGATCTGGGTGGTCACGTTGGAGAGGGATTTGGGGGTCTCCTGGCCCAGCAGCTCCATCGCCTGGGGCGAAAATTTCAGCCCGTATTTTTTTACAATGGCAAGAGCCTGCGCGCAGGTAGAGGAGTCGGGGTAGGCGGGGCCGGAGGCGATCATGTCCAGCGGGTCGCCCAAAATGTCGCTCAGCACAATCGAAAAGACCTGCGCCGGGGCGCACACCTCGGCAAACCGCCCGCCCTTTACCCGGGACAGCCGTTTGCGGATGGTGTTCATTTCCACAATATCCGCCCCGCAGGCCAGTAGCTGGCGGGTAACGTCCTGCAGTTCCTCGCCGGGGATCAGTGGCTGCTCAAAGAGGGCGCTGCCGCCGCCGGAGAGTAAAAACAGCACCGTATCCTCGGCCGAAAGCCCGCTTACCAGCTCCAATGCCTTGCCGGTGGCGGAAAAGCTGTTCTCATCCGGCACCGGGTGCCCGGCTTCGTAACAGTCGACGCCGAGAATTTCGCCTTTTACATGGTCGTACTTGGTTACCACCACGCCGCCGTCCACCCTGCCCAGCGCGGCCACTGCAGCGTTTGCCATCTGCCAGGCCGCCTTGCCGGCCGCCACCAGCAGGGTGCGCCCGCCCCGGGGCACAAAGCTCTTGAGCGCGCGCTGCACAGCCTCGTCCGGCAGGACCGCCCTGATGCTGGCCGCCACAATCTGGTCTGCATCCTTGCGTAGGGATTTGTTCATAGCACCGCATCCTTTCCCGCGGGGGCAGGCAGGGGAACCACCGCCCCGCAGATCGTTTTTTACTGCCAAAAAACCGGCGGGCAGGTTGGCCTGCCTGCCGGTCTTTGGCGGGACACACGGCCTTTGCCGGCCGCTCTGTTCAGTTTTATCTTACCATGCAGGGCTTCTTGTTGTCAAACGTCCAGCCCGGGATGAGGTACTGCATGCCCACCGCGTCGTTGCGGGCGCCCTTGCCGTAGCACTTGTCCATGTACAGCCGGTGGGCCTTCATCACCTGCTCGCGGTCCACCTCGATGCCAAGGCCGCCCTTTTTGGGCAGCTCGATGCAGCCGCCCACGATCTGCATCGGCTCCTTGGTCAGCCGCTCGCGGCCCTCCTGCCAGATCCAATGGGTATCGATGCCGTTCATCTTGCCCGGGATGGCAGCCGCACACTGCACTACCATTGCCAGCGAGATGTCAAAATGGTTGTTGGAGTGGCAGCCCCACATCATGCCAAAGTCGTTGCAAAGCTGGCCTACCCGCACCGAGCCCTCCATCGTCCAGAAATGGGGGTCGGCCAGGGGGATGTCCACGCTGCGCTGCATGATGCTGTGGTACATCTGCCGCCAGTCGGTGTTGATCATGTTGGTGGCGGTGGGCATGCCGCTCTCCCGCTTGAACTCGGCCATCACCTCGCGGCCGGAGTAGCCGTTCTCGGCGCCGCAGGGGTCCTCGCAGTAGGCCAGTACCTTTTTGAGGTCGGGCGCTACCTCCAGCGCCTCCTTGAGGCTCCAGCAGCCGTTGGGGTCCAGGTCGACCCGCGCGTCCGGGAAGGCCTCCTTGATGGCGGTCACGGCCTTGACCTCCTCCTTGGGAGGCAGTACGCCGCCCTTGAGCTTGAAGTCCACAAAGCCGTATTTCTCGTGGGTGGCCTTGGCCAGGGCCACAATGGCTTCGGGGGTCATGGCCTCCTCGTGGCGCAGGCGGTACCAGTCGCACTCGGCGTCCGGCTCCTCCTCGTACTCAAGGTCGGTCTTTTTGCGGTCGCCCACATAGAACAGGTAGCTCAAAAACTGTACCTTCTCGCGCTGGATGCCGTCGCCCATCAGAGCGGCCGCCGGCACATCCAAAAACTTGCCCACCAGGTCCAGCAGGGGGGCCTCAATGGCGGTTACAACATGTACGCCTACCCGCAGATCAAAGGTTTGCAGGCCGCGCACATCATCCTTGATGTTGGCCGAAAGCCAGGCGCGAACTTTGTTCATAGTGGCCTTATAGTCTACAATACGGGTGCCCTCTACCAGGGGCTTGATATCCTCAAGCGCCTTGGTGATCTTTTCGCCGCCGGGCACCTCGCCCACGCCCTCGACGCCGTTGGAATCGGTCAAAATAACGATGTTTCGGGTAAAATAGGGGGCGTGCGCGCCCGAAAGGTTCAGCTCCATGCAGTCGTGCCCGGCAACCGGGATGACCTCCATTTTGGCAACGGTAGGAATGTTCATGATATTCAGCGCTCCTTACGATCATTTTTTGTCTGCCGCGAAAAGGCCCTGCCGAAAAAACTTTTTGCAGGCCGGGCCAAAGCCTTGTCAGATCAGCTTCATGTCCGCCAGGACCTGGCGCAGCTTATCTTTTTCGTCGGCGGTCAACTCGCCAATGGGGTCAAGACATTTGCCCACCGGGATGCCCTGCAGGGTCAGCCCCTCCTTGATAACCTCGGGGAAGGTGCCCATATTGCAGGCGATGCGCAGCGGCGCCAGCCGGAACTGGGCGTCTAGGGCGCCCTTCCAGTCGCCGTCCACAAACTTGTCGTAAATATCGGCTACAATCCGGGGCGCTACGTTGGCGCAACTGGCCACCGCGCCCGAACAGCCGTAATGCAAGGCGGCGTAGATCAAGGTATCGCGACCCATCATCACGTTGAAATGGTCGCGGTAGGGGGCGGTGAGGCGCAGGTACTCCTCGGTGTTGGTCATGTCTCCGGTGGAATCCTTTACGCCAATGATGTTGCCGCAGTCCTTGGCAAGGCGGGCGGCGGTGGGCGGGGCAATGGTTACATTGGTTTTGGGCTTGTTGTTGTACATGATCACCGGCATGGTGGTGGAATCAGCGATTGTCTTGTAGTAGCTGTACAGCTCGTCCTGAGTCTGGCTCACAAACATCGGTGTCAGTACGCTGACGGCGTCGTAGCCGCCCACACCCTCCACCAGCTTAATGAGGCGGCATACCTCGCGGGTGGTAATGTGGGAGCAGCCGGCAATTAGCTGGATCGGTTTGCCGTAGCGGTTGGTCTTGCCGGCCACGGCATCGCGCACCGTCTCAAGGATTTTTACAAATTCTTCGTCGCCAACCGCATAAAACTCACCGGTGGTTCCCAGTGGAAACAGGCCGTGGACGCCGTTGTCCACCAGCTGGACGGCCATTTTTGCAAGGGCGGAATAGTCTACCCGACCGTCCTTGTCAAAGGGGGTAATGATAGGGGGGATAACGCCATAGGGTTTGTACATGGGAAAGGCCTCCTTGAAATAGTGGGCCGCCTGTGTGCGGGCACAGGCAGCAAGCCGGGGCGGAAGGGACCGAAAAACACCGGCACAGCTTTTGTACTTTTGAATATACCGGGAAACGCCCGGCTTCACAATAGGCAAAATCATGAAGCGTCCGGGCGTTTTTTGGTTGGAATATGTATTTTTCGTAATATGAAATAATTTTGCAATAAAACGAAACTAACATTTCATATATTCGAGGGCTTGCCCCTTTGCAGGTCCAGCAGTATTGCGCCGGCAAGCTTTTGCAGATAGTCCAGCTCGGGCAATGGGTCAAAGCGGAGGAACTCGGCCGTAGGCGCACCCTTGAGCGAGACCGCGCGGCTTACAAACCGCCCCCGGATAAATATGCTCAAGGTTTGGCCTTTGAGCGAAAGGGCAGCCTGGCCGGGGGTGTAGCCGCTCAGCTTTGCCAGTTGGGCCAGGGTGCGCGAGCCGGGCGCAGGGCCGAGCCCCTTATAATAAAGAAAGCTTTCCGGGCAGCCCGCAGGCGGGTCGGCTGGGTCCAGCAGGGGACGGGCGGCGTAAAACTCCTGCCGGATGGGGGTGGGCAGGGCGTCCTTGTGCAAAAGCCGCCAATCGGCGCCGGTGTCCTCGGGCAGGGTGATGCGTACCCAGCAGCCGGAGGTAAAGTGTACCCGGCGCTTGCCATTTTTTACCAGCCGGAAGCTCTCTCCAAAGGTAGCATCGCATACGGTAGCCTCGTAGCCTCCCAGCCTGCCCTGGATGCCCTGGCGCAGCAGGCAGCCGCCCGGTCCCGAGTCGTGGGGGATCAGCTCGGCGGCGGCAATGTCGGCTTCGGCCAGCCCGCCGCCGCTCTTTTCAGACAGGGCATCGGCGCCCAGCCGTTTGCCTACCGTCTGCAGCAGGTTGGCGCGGGCCGCCGCGGCCGTATACCGGTTTTGCAAGGGGCGCAGCCAAAGCAACTGGTAAGCCACAGCCGCGGCCAGCAGGGCCATGGTTAGGCGGCGGTCAAAAAAGGCGCAGGCAATCGCCAAAGCCAAAAGGGGGATGAAGCCAAATACGCTGGTGCGCAGCCGGCGGTACTGCTTTTGCAGTGTCATGAGGGCTTGTTCCATATTGCAGAGGTCTCCTTTAAGAAGATAATTTATCCCTAATATAATGGCTGGAGCCGGCGCCTTTGGCCTGGCCGGCCCGGGCGGGCCGGTGGGAGCCCGGCTGTCTTGCTTGGCCGCGGCCCGGCGGGAGGGGCAGGGCCCTGGCTTAGGCGTTGCCGTGTGGCGCGGCCGCCGCGGCGCTGCCCTGCGGCGTAACGCCCGGCCCGGGCGGCAGCCGGCCCCAACAGGTTTTTGGGCTCTTATTCACCTTAAATCAAAACCCGGCCGGCTGTAAACTGGCAATTCGCACAAGAAAACAGGCGAAGTTTTGAAAAAAACGCCGCTTATCCCTCTGTGATAGGG
>CAJTSP010000096.1 GCA_910578965.1 uncultured Oscillospiraceae bacterium | reverse complement strand
GTTATCCGCTTCGGTGCCGCAGCCGGTAAAAAAAATCTCGGCCGGCTCGGCGTTCAGCACCCGGGCCACCGCGGCGCGGGCGGCGTCCAGTTGCTCCCTGGCCTCGTAGCCCACGCTGTAGTGGCTGCTGGGATTGCCGCAGGCCCCCTCAAGGCAGGGGATCATGGCGGCCAGCACCTCGGGCGCTACCGGGGTGGTGGCGGCGTTGTCCAGATAAATGGTCGGTTCGGTGTTCATATTGCATCCCTCTTTTGTATGGTTTTCAAAAAAGCGCCCGCGCCGTCCTGCGGGCTCCCGGCTTTTCCGTTATAATGCGGCGCCGGGCATAACCCCTTTGCCGGGCCCGCGGCCTTTTTGCGCCTGCTTTAGTGTATGCCGCGGAATGCCCCGCCTGCGCGTTGCTCGGCGGCTTGGCCCATAAGCATAATATACCAAAAAGGTAAAGTTTTCAATCGGTTTTGTGAAATTTCCCAGCATTTTTGTAGGAAATTGAACCGGAAAGCTGGCGAGGCCCTGCCATGCGGTATTTTACCTCCCGGCCCGTTTGTGCCCGCCTGCGGGGCGGCTGCCTGTGCTTTTGCTGCGGCACTTGCCCTATTATGGCGTCGGCCTGGCGCCGCAGGGCGGCCCTTACCCTTAGCCCGGCTGCGTCGGTTTTGTTTTTGTGGCCGCCCCTTGCCCCGCCGTTTTTGTTTTTAGGCCTGCCTGCCGCCGTATTTTTTGCTCTGGGCCACGGCCAGCCGGTCGCACCGCTCATTTTCGGCATGGCCGGCATGCCCGCGGATCCAGGTATAACGGATGGTGTGCGGCTCGGCCAGCTCCAGCAGCCGGCCCCAGAGGTCGGGGTTCAGGGCGGGGGATTTGTCGCTTTTTTTCCATCCGCGCGCCCTCCAGCCCTTGGCCCAGCCCTTTTGCAGGCCGTCAATTACATACTTGGAATCGCTGCACAGGGTGATCTCGCAGGGCTCCTTAAGCTGCTCCAGCGCACGGATCAGGGCGGTAAGCTCCATGCGGTTGTTGGTGGTGGACGCCTCGCCGCCGCTCAGCTCCTTTTCGTGCTGCTTATACCGCAAAATAGCCCCCCAGCCTCCCGGGCCGGGGTTGCCGCTGCAGGCGCCGTCGGTAAAAATCTCAACCTGTTTCATGGTGTGTCCATCCTTCCGTTTGGGGCCCGTCTGGGGCGGGTACACATCCCATTTATTAATAGTATATCATAGAAAGGGCCCGGCCGGGCCGCTGCGGGCGCCCTCCCGCTTTTTGCCCCCGCCGCCTTTTGCGCTGATAAAAATCCAATTATCCGGTTTTTTAGAGAATAACAGGATAGGCAATTCCCCGTGATAGGCATTGGCCAACAAAGCGTAATTTACCATTTCCTGCCTATATAGCGGCAAACTTTTTCCTTATATTGCTGATACTCCTTTCCAAATGTGGCAAGCAAAAAATCCTCCTCAACATTTACAATCTGCAAATGGTACATGATGACCGCAAAAACCGTCAGGCCGCATAAAATCCAGTTAAAAAACATCAATAACGTACCAATGTACAAAAGGTCAAACCCCAAAAAAGCAGGGTTTCGGCTGATTTGATAAATGCCGTTTGTTACAAGCGCAGTCTTATCGGTTTTGGACACTCCTGCCCTCCAACTGTCCCGCATGGTCCATACCGCAGCGATAAATACGATTGTTCCCCCAACGCTCATGGCTGCCCCCATAATCCGGACAACAGCAGGCCTATAGCCTGTTTCCATAAAAATGCTGATAAGCCCCGCTGCAAAAACAAGGACAGCCGCTGCCTTCATGGTAACTTCCACAAATTTCGCAAAGCCTGCTTTGCCCTTTCCGATCTGGTCGGTCTGTATCCCTTTCTTTTTCTGAGCGAGCATTTTTATAAAATAGCAGCCATAAAAAGCAATGAAAGCTGCTATTGAAATCAGCTTAAACTCCATTGCCATCCTCCTTCCAGATGCCGGTTTACCGCCCTGATTATAGCATAGCCCATTTCTGGTTTCAATCTGTGACCCGTCAAATTGCCGGGGCTTTGGGCCGGCAATACAAAAGGCAAAAAAGTTCCCCCTTTTTTGCGCAGTTGCCCGCCCGGCAAAAATATGCTATACTAATCCGGTTAATATGGAAGGATAGGGCCTGTAGGAGGGAAGCGGCGTGCGGGTGCTGGGCATTGACCCCGGATATGCGATTGTGGGATGGGGCGCGGTGGACTATACCGGCAACCGGTTTGCCCCGGCGGCTTTTGGCGCGGTGACCACCGAGGCCGGCCAGCCCTTTGAGGAGCGGTTGCTGGCCGTGCACCGGGGGGTACGGCAGGTGATGGAAAGCTGTAGGCCCGAGGCGCTGGCCATTGAGCAGCTATTTTACCAGCACAACCAGACCACCGTGATCGGGGTGGCTGAGGCCCGCGGGGTGATCCTGCTGGCGGCGGCCGAGGCCGGGGTGCCGGTGTTTGAGTACACTCCCATGCAGGTTAAGCAGGCGGTAACCGGATATGGCAAGGCGGTGAAAAAGCAGGTGCAGGAGATGACAAGGGTACTGCTGCACCTCGAAAAGGTTCCAAAGCCGGACGATACCGCCGACGCGCTGGCTATGGCGATTGCCCACTGCCACTGTAGCCGCAGCAGGCTGGCCGGCCAGCCGCCACGCTGAGCGGGCCGGGCTTTATGCAGCCGACAACAGGAAAGGGGCGGTACGCATGATCCATTGCCTTACCGGGCGCATCCTCAAAAAAAGCCCCGAGCAGGTGGTGCTGTCCTGCGCGGGGGTGGGCTACCAGGTGCAGGTGCCGCCCAGCGTGGCGGGCGCGCTGCCGGCCGTAGGCCGTGAGGGCACCCTCTATACCCATATGAATATTACCGAAAACGACATATCCCTCTACGGCTTTGCCACCGAGGAACAGCAGGCTTGCTTCCGCATGATGATCTCGGTGTCGGGGGTAGGACCCAAGGCGGCGCTGTCCATCCTGGGGGTCATGGCCCCCGAGCGGATTGCTCTGGCCGCCTCGGCAGGGGATTACAAGGCCTTTACCGCCGCCAACGGGGTGGGCAACAAGCTGGCCCAGCGCCTGGCGCTTGAGCTGAAGGACAAGGTGGGCAAGGGCCTTGCCGGCGGCCCGGGGCTGGAGGAGCTGTCCGGCGCCGTAAGCCCGGCGGGCAGCGCCGCCCAGGCCATGGCGGCGCTGGTAAGCCTTGGTTACAGCCAGAGCGAGGCGGCGCTGGCCGTTGCCAAGCTGGACGAGACGCTGCCGGTGGAGGAGCTGGTCAAGCTGGCCCTGCGCAGCATGGCCGGCAGGAGGTAAGCCATGGACGATTACGATGTGGCCGGCAGCCGGCTGGTAAGCCCCGAAGCCGGCGCGCAGGACGCCGAGGAGCGCGGCCTGCGCCCCCGCACCTTGGAGGAATATGTAGGGCAGGAAAAGGTCAAGGAGAACCTGCGGGTCTACCTTGAGGCCGCCCGGCTGCGGGCCGAGCCGATGGACCACATCCTGCTGTACGGCCCGCCCGGCCTTGGCAAAACCACCCTGGCCGGCATCGTGGCCCAGGAGATGGGGGTGCAGATCCGCATCACCAGCGGCCCCGCCATCGAAAAGCCGGGGGACCTTGCCGCCCTGCTGACCAATCTGCAGGAGGGGGACGTGCTGTTTATCGACGAAATCCACCGCCTCTCCCGCCAGGTGGAGGAGGTGCTTTACCCCGCCTTGGAGGACTTTGCGCTGGACATCATGATCGGCAAGGGGCCCAGCGCCCAGAGCATCCGCATCAACCTGCCCCGCTTTACCCTGATTGGGGCCACCACCCGGGCGGGGCAGCTTACCGGCCCCCTGCGGGATCGGTTTGGGGTGTTGCTCAAGCTGGAACTGTACAGCCCGGACGAACTGGCCCGGATCGTGCGGCGCTCGGCCGGCATTCTGGGCCAGCCCTGCACCGACGAGGGGGCGCTGGAGCTGGCCCGCTGCAGCCGGGGCACCCCTCGGGTGGCCAACCGGCTGCTCAAGCGGGTGCGGGATTTTGCGGTGGTGCTGGGGGACGGCAGCATTGACAAAAAAACCGCCCTGCTGGCCTTAAAGCGGATGGACATCGACGCTTTGGGCCTGGATGAGTTGGACCGCAGCCTGCTGCGGGCAGTGATCGAGCTGTACGGCGGCGGCCCGGTGGGGCTGGATACCCTGGCCGCGGCGCTGGGCGAGGAGGCGGTGACCTTAGAGGACGTCTGCGAGCCCTACCTGATGCAGATGGGCTTTTTGACCCGTACCCCGCGGGGGCGCTGCGTGACCCGGCTTGCCTACCGGCATCTGGGCATGGCCCCGCCGCCCGAGGCCCAGCCGGCCGAAACCGGCCAGCAGAGCCTTTTTTAAGCCCCGCAAAGCCGGCCTCAAACGGGAAAGGGGGGCGGCGGGGAGCCTTTATTTTGCGTTTCGCGGCGGTTTGCGGCGCTTTTTTGCATCTGGCGCGGACATCCGCGAGAAAAATTCATATTTTGGCTGTATCATCTAAAAAGGCCGCCGGGGGTGGCCGTAGGCGAACAGGCTGCCAAGGCAGCCGCAGGGCCGTAAGGCCAAGGGGGGTATATTATCATGGGGAAATTGTTTGGGACCGACGGCGTGCGCGGGGTAGCGGGCGAGGACTTAAGCTGTGAGCTTGCCTTGCAGATCGGCCGGGGGGCGGCGGCCGTGCTTACCGCCCATACCAGCCACAGGCCGCGTATCCTGATCGGCAAGGACACCCGCATCTCGGGGGATATGCTCGAGAGCGCGCTGGCTGCCGGCCTGTGCAGCGTGGGGGCGGACGTTGAGCTGTTGGGGGTTATCCCGACCCCGGCGGTGGCGTATCTCGTGCGCAGATACCAGGCCGACGCCGGCATTGTCATCAGCGCCAGCCACAACCCGGTAGAGTTCAACGGCATCAAGATATTCTCCTCCGACGGCTACAAGCTGCCGGACGAGGTGGAAAATGAGATCGAGCAGCATATCTTTGACGGCGGCAAAAACCTCACCCTTGCCACCGGCGGCGCGGTGGGCCGCATCCTCGCCCGCACCGATGCCCTGCCGGATTATGTCGATTATCTGGCTGAGCACATCGGCGGCGACCTCTCGGGCCTCAACCTTGCCATCGACTGCGCCAACGGCGCGGCCAGCGAAACCGCCAAGGCCCTTTTCCCCCGGCTCGGGGCCAGATGCACCTTTTTGGGGGCCGGGCCGGACGGCTGCAACATCAACGACGGCTGTGGCTCCACCCATCTTGACAAGCTGGCAAGGTTTGTGGTGGAGGGCGGCTTTGACTGCGGCATCGCCTTTGACGGCGACGCCGACCGCTGCCTTGCGGTGGACGAAAAGGGCGCCGAGATCGACGGCGACAAGATCATCGCCCTTTTGGCCTGCGACATGAAGGCGCGTGGAAGGCTTGAGGGGGATACCGCTGTGGTTACGGTTATGTCCAACCTGGGCTTTATGCAGTACATGGAGCGGCAGGGCATCCGCACCGCCCGCACCGCGGTAGGCGACCGGTATGTACTGGAAGAAATGCGGGCCGGAGGATTTGCCATTGGCGGCGAGCAGAGCGGCCATGTAATCCTTTTGCACCACTCCACCACCGGCGACGGCGAGCTGACGGCCGGCAAGCTGCTGCGGCTGCTGGCCGCAAAGGGGTGCAAAATGAGCGAGCTGAACGCCGTGTACGAAAAATTCCCCCAGGTGATGATCAACATCCAGGCCAATAATGCCCAAAAGGCGGCTTACCGGGAGGATGAGTACATCGCCGGCTTTATCGAGAGCCAGCAGCAGAACCTGATGGGGATGGGCCGGGTGCTGGTGCGGCTTTCGGGCACCGAGCCCAAGATCCGGGTGATGGTGGAGGGCAAGGACCCCGCCGCCATCGAGGCCAGCGCAGAGCGTATCGCGGAGCTCATCCGCAAGCGCATTTTGAAGGAAGGGTAACGTACGGCCCAAAAACCGGGCGCTGCGGGGCTTTTGGGGGGTTACGGCCCTTCGGGGCGGGCCGAAGGCAGAAAAGAGGGCTCGGCCAATCGGGCCGCCGGCGTGCGGGCTTTTGCCCGGGGATGCAATCGCAGCAAAAAGGGGGGAGCCGTATGAGGGTAGCCGATGGGTGGGAGGATTATGAGCTTCTGGACGCCACCGGCGGCGAGCGGCTGGAGCGATGGGGCGATGCCGTGCTGGTGCGGCCGGACCCACAGGTGGTTTGGAAGAGCAAGCCCGTTTCGCCCCTTTGGAAGAGGGCTGACGCGGTTTACCACCGGTCGGAAAAAGGCGGCGGCTGCTGGCAGCAAAACCGTACGCTGCCCCCAAAATGGCAGATCGGCTATGGCGGGCTGCGGCTGGTGGTAAGCCCCACCGGTTTTAAGCACACCGGCGTTTTCCCTGAGCAGGCGGTCAACTGGGGCTGGTACGCCGAGGCCGTCCGGGCGGCCGGGCGGCCGGTGCGGGTGCTCAACCTTTTTGGCTACACCGGCGGGGCTACCCTGGCCTGCGCTGCGGCAGGGGCGGCCGTCTGCCACGTGGACGCCTCCAAGGGCATTGTGGCCTGGGCGCGGGAAAATGCCGCCGCCAGCGGCCTGGCCGGCCGGCCTATCCGCTGGATTGTGGACGACTGCGCCAAGTTTGTGGCTCGGGAGCAGCGCCGCGCAAGCCGGTACGATGCCATTATTATGGACCCTCCCAGCTACGGCCGCGGCCCGGGGGGCGAGGTGTGGAAGCTGGAAGATAACATCTACGACCTTATCGCCCTATGCGCCGGGGTGCTCAGCGACGCCCCGCTTTTTGTAGCGGTCAGCAGCTACACCGCCGGGCTTTCGCCCGCTGTGATGGAGTATATCCTCAAAACCACCCTCTGCCCGGTGTACGGCGGGCGCACCTCTTGCGACGAGATCGGCCTGCCGGTTTCGGCCACCGGCGGGGTGGTGCCCTGTGGGGCTACTGCCTTTTGGCAGGCGGGGGAGTAAGATTTTAGAGTAAAAGGGATGGGATCAGCCATGCAGGCACAAACAACCGGCAGCGCGATGCTCCGGGCCGAAAATATCCGGTTCCGCTATATGCCCGAGGGCGAGAGCTACGCAGTAGACGGCGCGAGCCTCAAGGTAAAAAAAGGCGAATTTGTGGCGGTGCTGGGGGCCAACGGCTGCGGCAAAAGCACCTTGGCAAAGCATTTCAACGCTATCCTGCTGCCTGAGAGCGGCACGGTTACGGTGGAGGGCATGGACACCCGGGACGACGAGCGCCTGTACGATATCCGCCAGAAGGTGGGCATGGTCTTTCAAAACCCGGACAACCAGATCGTGGCCACCGTGGTGGAGGAGGACGTGGCCTTTGCGCTGGAAAATTTAGGCGTGCCCCCGGCCGAGATTCGCGTGCGCATCGACGAGGCCATGCAGATGGCCGGCATCTATAAGCACCGGGGCAAGGCCCCGCACAAGCTTTCGGGCGGGCAGAAGCAGCGGGTGGCCATTGCGGGAGTGATCGCCCTGCGGCCGGACTGCCTGGTACTGGACGAGGCCACCGCCATGCTGGATCCCCGCGGCCGCGAAAAGGTCATGAGCACCATCCGCCGCTTAAACCACGAGTTTGGCATTACGGTGGTGGCCATTACGCATTATATGGAGGAGGCCGCCCAGGCCGACCGGGTGCTGGTGATGAGCGGCGGCAAAATTGCGATGGAGGGCACGCCCAAGGAGGTGTTCAGCCAGACCCAAAAGGTGCGCAGCCTGCGGCTGGACGTGCCCCAGGCTGCCGAGCTGCGGGACGAGCTGGCAAAAGCCGGCCTGCCGATGCCCGAGGGCATCATTACCGAGGAGGAATGCGCCCAGGCGCTTTACCGGCTGCTTGCCTGAGCCGCAAGGCGCAAAAACATGCGATGCCACCCGCGGCACGGGGGCGTACGCCAAAAGGATGTGACACCCATGGCTGTAATGATTGAAGCGAGGCATCTAACCCATATCTATGGGCAGGGTATGCCGGATTCCGCCGCCGCGCTGGAGGATGTGAGCTTTACGGTGGAGGAGGGCGATTTTGTGGGCGTTATCGGGCCTACAGGGTCGGGAAAATCCACCCTTGTCACCCACTTCAACGGCCTTTTGCGCCCCACCTCCGGCCAGGTGCTGGTAAACGGGCGGGACCTCTGGGCCGAGCCGTCCAAAATACGGGAATTCCGGTTTTTGGTGGGGCTGGTGTTCCAGTATCCCGAGTACCAGCTATTTGAGGAAACGGTGTATAAGGACATCGCGTACGGCCCCGCCAATATGGGGCTGGAGCAGCCGGAGATCGACCGGCGGGTGCGCCGGGCGGCGGCCTTTTGCGGGCTGGACGAGAAGCTTTTGGACTGCAGCCCGTTTGAGCTTTCGGGCGGGCAGAAGCGGAGGGCGGCGGTGGCCGGGGTGCTGGCGATGGAGCCGAAGGTTTTGGTGCTGGACGAGCCTGCCGCCGGCCTCGACCCCGAGGGGAGGGACACCATCCTATCCCAGATCAAGGCCTATCATAAAGAGACCGGCACTACGGTGCTGCTGGTAAGCCATTCGATGGAGGACATTGCCAAGTACGCAAACCGGGTGCTGGTGATGGAACAGCGCAGGATCGCCATGTACGACACGGTCGAAAGGGTTTTTGCTCGCGCGCCCGAGCTGCTGGAGCTGGGGTTGTCGGTGCCGCAGGTCACAAAAATCTTTTTGCGGCTGCGGCAGATGGGGCTCGACATCCCTGCCGATGTCTACACTGTGCCCTACGCCGTTAAAACGGTACTGGAGGCGGCAAGGGCAAAGGGGGTGCTGTGATGCTGCGGGATATTACCATCGGCCAGCATTTCCCGGGCAATTCGGCCCTGCACCGGATGGACCCGCGCCTCAAGCTGCTGCTGGCCGTCGCGTATATTGTGCTGCTGTTTTTGGCGGCAAACCCGGTAGGCCTTGCGCTCTGCCTTGCGCTGCTGGCGGCGCTCTACCGGCTTGCGCGCATTCCGCTGCGGCTCATTGGCAAAAGCCTTAAGCCTATCCTGCCCATCGTGGCGTTTACCGCGGCGCTCAACCTGTTTTTTATCACCGGCCAGGGCGACCCGCTTTGGCACTGGTGGGTTTTTTCTATCTGGCGCGAGGGCGTTTCATATGCCGTCCTCATGGCGGTACGCATCGTGGCCCTCATTGCCGGCACCAGCCTTTTAACCTATACCACCAGCCCCATCGTGCTTACCGACGCTATCGAGCGGCTGCTCAAGCCGCTTGCGAGGCTGCGGCTGCCGGTGCACGAGCTGGCCATGATGATGACCATTGCCCTGCGCTTTATCCCTACCCTTATCGATGAGACCGATAAGATCATGAACGCCCAAAAGGCCCGCGGCGCTCAGTTGGATTGCGGCAGCCTCAGGCAGCGCATCAGCGCCTTGGTGCCTATCCTCATCCCGCTCTTTATCTCGGCCTTCCGCCGGGCGGAGGAGCTGGCCATGGCCATGGAGTGCCGTTGCTACCGCGGCGGCGACGGCCGTACCCGGCTCAAGGTGCTGCGCTTTACCGGCGCCGATTGGGCCGGCCTTGCGCTCGGCGTTTTGTGCCTTGCGGGCATCTTTGCCACCCGGTTTTACTTTAAGGGTATTTAGCTTTGGGGCCAATCTGGGGGACGTGTCCCCCAGACCCCCTGTTGCATCCCTTAACAAAGGGTAGCACGCCGGCAGGCCAACTCCAGCGGCACGCTGGCTGTGTTGGCGCACCTTGGAAGGGACCAACCCTTCCCGCGGCACGCCGCCTTGCCATCGCACCACTGGCCTTGCCCTGCCGGTCCTG
>CAJTSP010000095.1:7491-10129 GCA_910578965.1 uncultured Oscillospiraceae bacterium | reverse complement strand
CTTTCTTTCAACCGGCGCTTTGATGAGCCAAACCACCTTTTTGCAGGGCGAAAGCATCCCGGGCATCGCGCATCTGTTGGAGCTCTGCGCCAAAAACCCGGAAAGGGAGGCGGCAGGATGAACTATTTCTGGGCATTTTGTGTGGGCGGCGCGCTTTGTGTGGTCGGCCAATTGCTGATCGATTACACCGGCCTTACCCCGGCGCGTATTTTGGTGGCGTACGTGGTGGCGGGGGTAGCGCTCTCGGCGCTTGGCTGGTACCTGCCGCTGGTGGAGTTTGCCGGGGCGGGGGCCACCGTGCCGCTGCTGGGCTTTGGGCACCTGCTTGCGCAGGGGGTGATCGACGCGGTGGAGGCCAGCGGCCTTTTGGGCGCGCTGACCGGCGGCTTTACCGCCGCGGCCGGCGGGGTAACCGCCAGCCTGTTGGCCGGGGTGCTGGCAGCCCTTGTCTGCAAAAGCAAGGATCAGAACTGAAGGCGCCGGCCTCCCCGCCCTTTGCAAAGGGCGGGGAGGCTTTTTTAGGCTCAAAAAGCAACTGATCCTTACGATTCGCAACCGGATTTGTCATTTTAGGTTGGTGGACGCGGCGGGACAGGCATCGTATAATGGGGATACAGGGGCGGTTTGGGCCTTCCGGCGGCCGCGGGACACAGCGCAGGAAAGCCCGGACGGGACCCAAAACACCCCCCAAAGGAGGGAACGCGCCATGCTGGCCGAAAACCTTTACACCCTGCGGCGGATGCAGCGGCTCACCCAGGAGGCGGTGGCCGAAAAGATCGGGGTTTCGCGGCAGGCGGTGGCCAAGTGGGAGGCCGGCGAGACCAGCCCGGACATTGCCAACTGCGCCGCCCTGGCCGAGCTGTACGGGGTGAGCCTGGACGCGCTGGTGACCTTTTCGGCCCCGGTGCCCGGCCTGCCCGCGCCGCCCCGCGGCAAGCACCTGTTTGGCACGGCGGTGCTGGAGGAGGACGGCCGGGTGGCCCTGCCCCCCAAGGCCCGGCAGGTGTTTGGCCTGTGCCCCGGCGACCGGCTGATAGTGCTGGGGGACGAGGGGCAGGGCATCGCCCTGGTGCGGGAGACCGACCTTTTGCAGCTTTTGAACGGGCTGCGCCCGGACCCTGCGCCCGAGCCCCCGCCCAAAGGAGGGAATGACAAATGAGCCTGCAAAGCTGCCCTAAGGTCGGCCAGCCGCAGCCCGCCGCCGGCCGGCTGCCCTGGCTGGACAACCTGCGGGGCGCTTTGGTGCTGCTGGTGGTGGCCTATCACATTGTGTACATGTTCAACAGCGTGGGGGTCATTACCAATGTGGCCATTGCCGGGGTGCCGGGCATGGACCTGTTCTGCTATGCGGTGTACCCCTGGTTTATGGCCGCCTTTTTTTGCGTTGCGGGCATCAGCGCCCGGCTGGCCCTGGCCCATACCCGCCCGGCCGCCTTTTTGCGCAGCCGCGCGCTGCGGCTGCTGCTGCCCTCCACCGCCGGGCTGTTTTTGCTGCACTGGGTGGACGGCTGGATCACCAACCAATATTCGGATATGTTCGGGCTGGCCCAAATGCCCGGCCTTGTGCGGTATCTGGTGTGGTGCGTCTGCGGCATTGGGCCGCTGTGGTTTTGCCATGAGCTGTTTTTGGCCACCCTTGTGCTGCTGGCCCTGCGGGCGGCCGACCGGCGCGGCCTTTTACAAAAGGCCGGCGCGCTGGCCGCCGCCCCCGGCAAAACCGGCCCGGCCCTTGTGCTGCTGGGGCTTTGCTTTTGGGGCAGCGCCCAGTGCCTGAACGCCCCGCTGATCGAGGTATACCGTAGCGGCCTTTACTGCTTTTGCGTGCTGGCGGGCTACTATGTGTTTGCGCAAAAGGGGGTGCTTTGCTGGCTGGGCCGCCGCTGGCCCTGGCTGCTGGGCACGGCGGCGGGGCTTGGCATTGCCTACACCGCCGAATTTTGGGGCCAGAACTACGCCGCCACCGCCAACCTAAAGGGCCCGCTGGCAAACGCCTTTGCCTACACGGCGGTGCTGGCCGCCCTGGGCTGCGCCTGGGCCCTGGCAAACCGGGATACCGCCTTTACCCGGTACATCCGGCCCCGCGGGCAGGCCTTTTACCTTTTGCACTACCCACTGCTGGCCATGACTGCCTTTTTGCTGGACCGGTTTGTTTCGCCCCCGGCCTGGGCCTACTACCCGCTGCTGGCCCTGGCCGCCTGCACCCTGCTGCCGCTTGCCTGCGAGGGGGTGCGCCGAGCGCCGCTGCTGCGCCTGCTTTTGCTGGGCCAACGGTAACGACGGGGCCGCGCACCGCGCCGGCCGAAGCTTCTTGCCCCGCCAGGGGCGGTACGGAACCTCCTTATGCCCGCCCGAGCCAAAACCGGCCCGGGCGGGCATTGTATATGCGCGTACAGGGCCCGGCAGGCAAAAGGCCGCCGCAAAGCGCCGGGCCCTGCATACGGGCGGCGGCACGCAAGAGAGGGCGGCGGCTTGGCTTTTTGGCCTGGCCGCCGCCCCTTTTACCCTGCGCGTGGGATACAGCTAATGCGGCTAAGCGCAGGAACCCTTTTCTTAAACAGTTTCAGTTTGCATTTTTTCAAAAACCCGTTTAATTAAAAATCACGTAAATAAGAATATATTTATAAGTATATTCTTATTT
>CAJTSP010000095.1:0-7481 GCA_910578965.1 uncultured Oscillospiraceae bacterium | reverse complement strand
GAAATATGGGTTGCAAATTTTTGCAACCCATGGTAGAATACACTCAAATTCGGGGGTTTGTACCCCGGGCCCCGCGCGGTTTCCAAAAAGGGGGCCGCGGCCAAAAATTTGAGAAAGGCGGAAGGATCATGTCCAACATCAAAAACGAATGCCCTACCCAGAGCCGGGAGGCGATGCTGTACCGCAGCGCCCTGGCGGCGGCGGCCAAAAAGGCCGGGCTGAACGCCGTGAAGTTTGAGGAAAAGGGCATCCCCTACGAGGAGGTTTACAAGGCGAGCTCGCAGGAGCTGGCCCGGGAAAACGCTGCCCGCTTCCGCGCTAAGATGACCGACCCGTACGACCTGCGCCAGTGGGGCGCCCAGATGACCCCCGAGCTGGGCCGGGAGGCCTTTGGCATGGAGGTGACCCAGTGCACCGAGGACTGCTTTGCCATGGACATGCACTTTTGCCCGCACCTGAAGGGCTGGCAGGACCTGGGGCTTTCGGACGAGATGTGCGCCAAGCTTTGCGACCTTGCCATGGCCGGCGACTTTGCCATGGCGGACGCCATGGGCTATACCCTGGATAACCCCCTGCGCCTGGCCAACGGCGACTGCGCCTGCCGGGTGATCTACCGCCGTAAGGGAACGCCCGAAGAATAAACGCGGCGGCAGGCCTTGAGTGAAAAGGAGAGAATCGCAGATGGAAGAAAAAACCAAGCCCCAGGCAAGCTCTTTACCCCGCCCGTTGCGGATGTTTTACGGCGTGGGCGAGTTTGGCCAGCAGTTGAGCGTGCTCACCCTCAACCTGTACCTTTTGTACTTTTATACCAACGTACTGGGCATCTCGGGCAAGGCGGCCGGCATCCTAATGCTGGTGGCCCGCATCTGGGATGCCATCAACGACCCCATGATGGGGATGATTATCGACAATACCCACAGCCGGCACGGCAAATGCCGCCCGTACCTGCTGTACTGCGCCGTGCCGGCCGGGCTGTTTTTGTTCCTGACCTTCTTTGCCCCGAACCTGAGCAACACCGGCAAGCTGGCATGGGCTTATGTGACCTATATCGGCCAGGGCATGCTCTACACCGCCACCGGCATTTCCTACACCTCGCTGATGTCCCGCATCAGCGATAGGCCGATGGACCGTGTGGCCCTCAACCAAAGCCGGGCGTTTATCTCGATGTTCGCGGCCATCGCCATCTCGAGCCTGACCCTCAAGCTCATCGAGGGTGTGGGCGGCGGCAACGAAAAGCTGGGCTTTGCCGTAATCGTGGGGGTTTATGGCGCCTTGCAGGCAATCTGCTACCTTACGGTATTCCGCCTCACCAAAGGCCACGACCGTCCCGAGCCCAAGACGCCCCGTACCGAGGCGGGCAAGGGGGGCGGCGCCGGGGAGATGCTGCAGAGCTTTGTGTACATCCTCAAAAACCCGCTCTGGCGCTGGCTGGCGCTGGGCACCATGCTCTACTACACCTCGGCTGCCATTACCCAGGGCATTGTGGTGTACTATGTAAAATTCTACCTCGAAAAGCCCGCCCTCACCGGCCTTGCCACCATGTGCAGCATGGTATCGAGCTTTTTTGCCATCGTTCTTTTGCAGGTGTTTGCCAAAAAGCTGGGCAAGGCCCGTAGCTGTGCCATGGGCATGACCATTGCGGTGTGCTGTTTGCTGGTGCGGCTGGTTACCCGGGACAGCATCTTCCCATTGTATCTGGGCTGTCTGCTGGTCTCCGGCTTTGGCGTGGGGCTTTTTTCCTCGCTGCTAATCCCCTCGTTGATGGACAGCATCGACTACGGCGAGTGGCTGTTTGGCAAGCGCAACGACGCGCTGGTGATGTCGGCCAACAGCTTTGGCAACAAGCTGGGCAGCGGCGTGGGTGCGGCCCTGCTGGGCTTTATGCTGGACGCCGTGGGCTACGACGAGACCCTGGCAGTCCAGTCTGCCGCCGTTAAGAGCGGGCTGTTTAACACAGCGATCTTTGTGCCGCTCACGGTGTTTTCCATTGTGTTCTGCCTGATGCTGATGTACCGCCGGTACGAAAAAAAGCTGCCCGAGGTGCGCGCCGCTCTGGCCGAAAAGCGGGCGGCCGTCAAGGCCGGGGAGTAACCCCGGGCCGGCCTATGCCCCGTGCTGCCCGCCGTTTCCCCTTTTATGACGCGGCATCGCGGCACGCAGGGGCCAAACGCCGGCATCCGCAAGCGGGAATACCGGCCCCAAAAATATTGCCCCGCAGCTTTTGTACAAACTGCGGGGCAATTCGGTATCCTGCAAGCCAGGCGGGGCCATGCAGCAGCCCGGCCAAAAACGGCGCGGCCGGCCTATGCGGCAAAAGGGCAAAGGGAGTGGGCCACGGCCATTCAGAACGGCGCTAGCTCGGCGCAGCGTGCCCGGCACAGCCCGCACAGCCGGGCCGAAAATCCCTCTACGTCCCCCTTTTCCAGCAGGGCCAGGCAGGCGTCGGCCTCGCCAAAAACCTCCTCCAGCCGGCCGCAGCGGCCAGGGCTGCCCGGCAGGCCGCTGGCATACAGGCCAAAGATGTACTGGGTCTCCAACTGCTCAAAAACCACTGCCAGCGCCAGGCTCGGCACGGCCGACACCAGCCGCCCCAGCAGCCAGAGCAGCGCCCCCTCTCGGGCGCGGCGCTCATAAAGCTCCTTTCGCAGCCCAGGCACACGGCCCGCCAGCCGGGGCGCGGCCTCGCGGGCCAACGCAAAGCTGCAGGCTGCAAGGATCTGCAGGCTCTCCCGGCTTTGGCGCAGGCATCGCTCCACCCCCTCGCCCCGCGCGCGCTGGCCGGTTAGCAGGGTGCCTACCCCGTTCACCGTACGGGCAAGGCCCAGCCCGCTGAGCAGGGCAAGGGCGCTGCGCACCGTCACGGCGGCCACCCCATACCGTTCCATCAAGGCCGCCTCGGCAGGCAGGGCATCCCCCGCGCCCAGCCCCTGGCGGCAGGCGGTGCGCATCAGGTCAAAGGCAATCTTTTGGTAAAGGGGGGCGGGGGTCTGGTGCAGGTACCACCGGAACTCCACCTGCTGCACCCCTTGCAGCTCGGGCAGGCCGGCCAGCGGGCAAAACGCGCGCTCAAGGCAGGCCATGGCCTCAAGGCAAAAGACAGACACCATCGTGTGCAGCCCCTCCAGGTCCCCCCGTTCCACAAGGGCGGTCCAGTAGCGCAGGGCCACCAGGGCGGCCCGTACCTCGCCGGGCATCAGCGCGGCCGGGGGCAGGGCGGTAAAGCGCAGCTCGTCAAAACCGTGGATCTGCAAAAAGAGGTCTGAGGCCAGGGCGTTGCCCGCCTGTTCCACCACAAGGGCCTGCCAGGCGTATACCAGGCAGAGCAGGTCGTACCGGGTGGCAAAGGCCTCCTCGGGCTGGGCGCACATCGCTTTCAGCTCCCGCAAAAGCCGTGGGGCAGGGCGCCGCGCGCCCAGGCATACCAGCCCGGGCAGTACGCAGGGCAGGGCACGGTAGCAGTCGGCATGGGCTTTCAGGTGGGACAGGAAAACCCTTTGGCGTAGCCTGCGGCAGCCCTCGTCCTCGGGGTCAAAAACGACGGTGGGGCGCCTGCGTGCCTCCTGCCGGATAAAGCCCTCCTGCTCCAAAAGGCGCATCGCCCGCCGGATGCTGGTATACCCCACCCCGTACCGGGCATGCAGCTTTTGGGCCGAGGCAAGCTGGTAGCCCTTGGGATAGCTCCCGATGAGGATACGGTTGACGATCTTGTTGTAGATGGATCTGTAAAGGGGGATTTCTTTTTCCATAACGCTCCCTTTTTTTATTTTGGGTTGGTTGTTTTTGGGCAGGGCCCCGCCCCATAGCACGGGCGGCCCGCCCTGCGGTTTAATGTATTATAGCACAAAAAGGACGGGATTAGGATGCAAAAAACAGACCCCCGCTACACGGCCTATCTAAAGCTCCTAAAAGAGGAGCTGGTGCCGGCCATGGGCTGCACCGAGCCGGTGGCCATCGCCCTTGCCTGCGCCAAGGCGCGGGACCTTTTGGGCGCGCCGCCCGAGCGGGCGGCCCTGCTGGTAAGCGGCAACATCATCAAAAATGTCAAGAGCGTCGTGGTGCCCAACACGGGGGGCGGGCGGGGCATTACCACCGCAGCCGCCATTGGCTTTGCAGTGGGAGGCGCCGAACGCGAGCTGCAGGTGATCAGCGCGGTAACCGACGCGCAGCGCGCCGAGATGGCCCGGCTGCTAAACAACTGCCCCATTGAGGTCGCACCTGCCGAGGGACCGGAGGTATTTTACATCCAGGCAGAGGCCCATGCGGGCGGGCACTGCGCGCGGGTGCGGATCGCCGGCTTCCACACCAACATCGTGCTGGCCGAGCTGGACGGCCGGCTGCTGGAGCAAAAAAGCGCCCAGCCCGCCGGCCCGGCAGGCAGGGAGGACCCGCTGACCGTGGAGGACATCCTTGACTTTGCCGATACAGCCGACCTTGCCGACATCCGCCCGGTGCTGGACCGGCAGATTGCCTATAACACCGCCATCCGGGACGAGGGGCTAACCGGCAGATGGGGCGCGGCCATCGGCTGTACCCTGCTGCGCTGCTACGGCAGGGATGTGAGCGTGCGGGCCCGCGCCGCCGCCGCCGCAGGCAGCGACGCCCGCATGGGCGGCTGCGAAAAGCCGGTAATCATCAACTCCGGCAGCGGCAACCAGGGCATGGCCGCCAGCCTGCCGGTAATTGAATACGCAGACGAGCTGGGTTGCGGCGCGGACAAACGGTACCGCGCGCTGCTGGTGTCCAACCTGCTCACCATCCACCTCAAAACCGGCATCGGGCGGCTGAGCGCCTACTGCGGCGCGGTAAGCGCCGGCTGCGCGGCCGGGGCAGCCATCGCCTACCTGCACGGAGGCGGTTATAAGGAGGTAGCCCACACCCTTGTAAACAGCCTGGCCATCGTTTCGGGCATCGTGTGCGACGGGGCCAAGCCCTCCTGCGCGGCCAAAATTGCCAGCGCGGTGGACGCCGGCATCATCGGCTGGCAAATGTATGTGGGCGGCCAGCAGTTTTACGCAGGGGACGGCATCGTGCGCAAGGGGGTAGAGGAAACCATCAAAACCGTGAGCCGGGTAGGCCGGGACGGCATGCTGGATACCGACCGGGAAATCCTGCGCATCATGACCGAGACCGTCTGACCGGGCCGGGCAGGCGTCCCAAGGGGCCGCCCCGGCAAACGGCTGCGGCGCTTTTTGCCTCGAAGCCGCTGCCGCGAAAACCGGCCTTGGCCGCTTTTACAAAAATGCCCGCCCGCTTTTGTTTTTGGGCGGCCTCCCAGAGGGGGGCTTGGAACGCCGGCATCCCACAAACATCTTGACAATCTCCCCCGCGCACGCGTATCCTGGAAACCAGGATACGCGTGCGCGGGGGGCCGCTTATAAGCCGGCCTCCGGGCGGCCGGAGCGCGGGGCCGCCCGTATCCAGCCAAATTTGCCGATGCAGGGCGCCGGCCCTGCGCAGGCGCCAAAGGAGATAGAACTTGATGAAGCAGATCCTTGTTACTCTGCCCATGCAGCCCGAACAGCGCGCCCTGCTGGAGCAGCAGCTACCCGGCGCATCCTACACCTACTGCCCAAAGGATCAGGTGTCCGACGGGCAGATCGCCGCCGCCAACATTATTTTGGGCAACCTGCCCCCCGAGCGGCTGGCGCAGGCCAGCCGGCTGGAGTGGCTGCAGCTCAATTCCTCGGGGGCGGACGCCTACGCAAAGCCGGGGGTGCTGCCGGCCGGGGCAAAGCTCACCAACGCCACCGGGGCCTATGGCCTCGCCATCAGCGAACAGCTATTGGGCTACACCTTTTTTTTGAAAAAGAAGTTTGGCCTCTACCACAAAAACCAGCTAAACGGCAGATGGAGGGACGAAGGCATGGTCACGGCCATTGCCGGCAGCACAACCTTAGTGGTAGGGCTGGGCAGCATCGGCGGCGATTATGCGGCCAAAATGGCGGCGCTGGGCAGCAGGGTGTACGGCATCCGCCGCAACAAAACCGCCTGCCCGCCCTACCTCGCCGCAGTGGGCAGCTTTGAGCAACTGGGCGAATGGCTGCCCCTTGCCGACATTGTAGCGCTGGCCCTGCCCAACACCCCCGAAACCCTGCACCTTTTTGACGCGGCCCGCCTTGCCCAAATGAAGCCGGGCAGCATTTTGCTTAATGTCGGCCGCGGTAGCTGCATCGACGGCGCCGCCCTGGCCGCCGCCCTGCGCACCGGCCCGCTCATGGCCGCCGCCCTGGATGTGACCGAGCCCGAGCCGCTGCCGGCGGGCCACCCGCTCTGGGATAGCGAAAACCTGTTTTTGACCCCCCATGTGGCCGGCGATTTCCATCTGCAGGAAACGCTGGACTGGATCACCGCCCTCTTTATTGAAAACCTGGGCCGGTATGCCCGCGGCGAGGCGTTGCAAAACCCGGTAGACCCGGCTACCGGCTACCGCGCCTTCCGGCAGGAGCCTTGAGCGCCGGCAACGCCCCTGCCCGGGCGCACGCCCTGTAGCCTTATGCCACCTATGCGGGCCCGCGCGGGGCTGAGGCTTGGGTTACTTTTTCTTTGCGCGCCGGCGCAGCCCGGCCGCAAGGTCCTGGAGGTTTACCCGCAAAAGGCTGAAGGGGCGCTCAAATTCCAGCCCGGCCTTTTTTTGCAAAAGCGCCTCAAAGCGCGCAGGGCTTATCTGGCCGTTGAGACCCGTGACGGGCAGCATATAAGCGGCGGTGCGGCTGATAAAAAGGTACCAGTATTCGTCGTCCTTGACCAAGCGCAGGATGCCGCTGTATTTCATGCTGCCGGTTTTGCCGCCGCGCTCCTCAATGCCGATCTCGGCGTCGTGGAAGGTGAGGGTGGTGCGGGGAAATTCCCCGTTTTGCCGTACCGCCGCAATCACCCTGCCGGCCCGCGCCTTGGCGCCGGCGCCCACGTTCATCAGGGCAATGGCGCCAAAGGCGGTCAGAAGCAGCCGGGGGGTCTCGCCCAGCCGGCCGATCAGCCCGGTACCCAGCGCAAGGCTCACCACACAGGTGAGGTACCATACCACCTTGGTAGCGGCCGAAAAGGTATCATACTGCACCTTGGATAACCGGCGGATGGTTTCCTCCGAATGCTCCATGGTAATGGTAAAGCCGTCCATTGTCCCTATGCTCCTTTTGGGCAGGCGGGCGGGCCGCGCCCCCGTTTTGAATTGTTTTTCCTATTCTATCACAGATCGGCGGCTTTGGCAGCCTTTTTTGCCCTGCCTGCAAAACGCCTCGCCGGGCAAAGGCCGCCGTGAAAGGGGCTGCGGCGGACTAACGGGCGCCGCGCAAGCCGGGCCGGCCGGCTCATACCATACCGATAACAGGGAGGCGGCCCGCAGGCGGGCCGCCCCTTTTTTTTGCAGCCGGGTTGTGGTAGGATAAAAGGGCTGGCCGGCGCGCAAACTGCCTGCAAGGGGGCTGCCGTGCCATAGGGAAGGACGGGATACTGTGAAAGAGCTTCGGGTCCATCTGCGGGGC
>CAJTSP010000094.1 GCA_910578965.1 uncultured Oscillospiraceae bacterium | reverse complement strand
GGTGGAGGCGGCGGTGATCACGACCACGGGGGCGGCGATGGAGGCGGAGGGTCGCCGTCCGACGGTGGAGGCGGGGGCGGCGACGCGCCCTCCGGCGGTGACGGCGAGGACATCGGCTGGTCTGGCGATGTGTTGGACTAAGAGGCTGTATTCATAGCCTCACACGGCCGTTTGGCCGGCCCCTTTGCTGGCCTGCGGCGTCCAGGGCTTCCCGGACCCGCCAGGGGCTCCGGTTGCTTTTGCCCTGTAGGCCGGGCAAAAACTCCGCCTATCCTGCCTTCCGGCTGCCAATGCAGGTTCTAAGCCGCCTCTGCCCGGCCTTGCGCCTGCCTGCCGGCCGTATCCAAAAACCAAAGGTACAGCCCAAAGCCAGGCCCCCTCGCAGGGCCTGGCTTTAGGTTTTGCCGCGATATACATGCGGGGATGCGTGCCGGGAGGGCCGGCTTTGGCGGCAGACCGGCGGTGCCAACCTGCCCTAAGGGCTTGCGGTTCCCTCAAAAACCCGCTATACTGGTAAAAATGCGTCCAGCCCTCAAAAAACACCGGCCCAAAGGAGGATAGCCCGCCTATGAAAACCCCCCGCCCCTACCCCGCGTATACCGTTAGCAAAAAGGCCGAGGCCGGTATCCTGGCCGGTCACCCCTGGGCCTATGCCGACGAGATCACCGCCGGGCCCGAAACGCCGCCCCCAAACGGCAGCGTGGTCGACCTGCTCAGCGGCAGGGGGCGGTACCTCGGCAGCGGCTTTGTGAGCCATGCCAGCAAGATCCGGGTGCGGCTGTTCAGCCGCAATGCGTCCGACCGGTTCGACCGCGCCTTTTGGCGCCGCCGGCTGGAATACGCCTGGGCCTACCGTAAGACGGTACTGGGGCTGCAGGACCTTGCCGCCTGCCGCGTCATCCACGGCGAGGCCGACCAGTTTCCCGGCCTTACGGTGGACCGGTTCGGCCCGGTGCTGGTGGCGCAGGTGCTCTCGGCGGGCGTCGAGGGGATCAAGGGCTGGCTGCTGCCGCTGCTGGCCGAGGTCCTGCGGGCGGACGGGCAGGCTATCGACGGCATCTATGAACGAAACGACCTTGCGCTGCGCGCTAAGGAGGGCCTGCCCGAAGGCAAGGGGTGGCTTGCCGCGCCCGAAGCTGCCGCCATGCAGGAGCGCCCTTCCTCTCTGTGCCCCGCACCCGGCCTGTGCGGCGGGACGGCTGTGCCGGATGACTGCGCCGCATCGGAAAACCCCGCCCCGGCGGCGTACCCCACCCGTACCCTCATCACCGAAAACGGGGTGCGGTACGAGGTGGATTTTGAGAACGGCCAAAAAACCGGCTTTTTCCTCGACCAAAAATACAACCGCCGGGCGGTGGCGGCCCTCGCCCGGGGCAAAACCGTGCTGGACTGCTTTACCCACACGGGCAGCTTTGCCCTGAACGCCGCAAAGGGGGGCGCCGAGCATGTCACGGCGGTGGATGTGAGCGCCGCTGCGCTGGAAACCGCCCGGGCCAACGCCGCCCTCAACGGCTTTGAGGGCAAGCTGGAGTTCGTCCAGGCGGATGTTTTTGACCTGCTGCCAAGCCTTGCGGCAGCCGGCAAAAGCCCCTATGACCTCATCATCCTCGACCCGCCCGCCTTTGCCAAGGCGCGGGGCGCGGCGGCCGCCGCTGTGCGGGGCTATAAGGAGATCAACTGCCGCGCCATGCGCCTTTTGCCCCGGGGCGGCTATCTGGCCAGCGCTAGCTGCACCCATTTTGTAACCGAGCGGATGTTTGCCGAAATGCTGGCGGCTGCCGCCCGGGACGCCGGCCGCCAGCTTCGCCAGGTGGAGGTGCGCGGCGCTGCGCCCGACCACCCGGTGCTTTGGGGCGTGCCCGAAACCGCTTATCTCAAGTGCTTTATCTTTCAGGTGGTTTGAGCCGGGCGGTTTGGGGCAGGATGTGGGAGCAGGCGGCCTACACCGCCCGGCCCGGGGCCTTGGGCCTTTTCTGCCCGGCATGGCCGGCCCCGTATACAGTTTTTTGTGCAAAAGCGGCGGGAATTTTGGCGGTTTGACCATTGACCCCGCCTGGCAAAGCCCCTATAATCAAAACTGGAAACAGCAAAGGCGCTGCGGGTGTTCGCAAAACGGCCCACAGCGCCTTTTTTGCTTTTGGCGCAAAAGAGCCCGGCCCGCAGCCTGCACAGCGCCAAAACAAAGGAGTGGGAAGTTATGGCAGCAAACGTGATGGAAATTTACGGCAGTATGGTGTTTAACGAGCATGTCATGAAGGAGCGCCTGCCCAGCGCCACCTATAGGAGCATCAAGGCCACGCTGGAAAACGGCCAGCCGCTCGACATCGAGGTGGCCAACGTGGTGGCCAGCGTGATGAAACGCTGGGCCATGGAAAAGGGCGCCACCCATTATACCCATTGGTTCCAGCCGCTCACCGGCATTACCAGCGAAAAGCACGACGGCTTTGTGAGCCCCATGAAGGACGGTACCGCCATTATGGAGTTTTCGGGCAAGGAGCTGGTGCGCGGCGAGCCGGATGCCTCCTCCTTCCCCTCGGGCGGGCTGCGCGCCACCGCCGAGGCCCGGGGCTACACCGCTTGGGACCCTACCAGCTACGCCTTTGTAAAGGACGACGTGCTCTGTATCCCTACCGCCTTTTGCAGCTATACCGGCGAGGCGCTGGACAAAAAAACCCCCCTGCTGCGCAGCATGAACGCGCTGTCCAAGCAGGCCTGCCGCATCCTTAGGCTGTTTGGCAGGGAGGTGGAGCATGTATCCACCACCGTCGGCCCCGAGCAGGAGTATTTCCTGATTAAAAAAGAGGACTACGAGGCCCGGCAGGATCTGATCCTCACCGGCCGTACCCTGTTTGGCGCGGCGCCTGCCAAGGGCCAGGAGTTAGAGGAGCATTATTTCGGCGCCATCCGCCCCATCGTGAGCGAATATATGAAGGAGCTGGACGATGAGCTGTGGAAGCTGGGGGTCTCGGCCAAAACCAAGCACAACGAGGTGGCTCCCGCCCAGCACGAGCTGGCCCCCATCTACGCCACCACCAACATCGCGGTGGATGACAATCTTTTGACCATGGAGATGATGAAAAAGGTCGCCCAGAAGCACGGCCTTGTCTGCCTTTTGCACGAAAAGCCGTTTGACGGGGTCAACGGCAGCGGCAAGCACAACAACTGGAGTATGAGCGCCCCGGGTATGAACCTGCTGGACCCCGGCGACAGCCCCCGCGACAACTTACAGTTTTTGATCTTTCTGGCGGCGGTTATCAAGGCGGTGGATGAGTACCAGGACCTTTTGCGCATCACGGTGGCCGGCCCCGGCAACGACCATCGCCTGGGGGCCAACGAGGCACCGCCGGCCATCATCTCGATCTTTGTGGGCGAGGAGCTGGAGGCGGTGATCAACGCCATCGCGTCGGACAGCGAGTACACCGCCCCCGTCAAGCTCAAGATGGACCTTGGGGTGGATGTGCTGCCCAAGTTCGGCAAGGACAATACCGACCGTAACCGCACCAGCCCCTTTGCCTTTACCGGCAACAAGTTCGAGTTCCGCATGCCTGGCTCCTCGATGAACATCGCGGACGCCAACACGGTGCTCAACACCGCTGTGGCCAAGGAGCTCAAGGGCTATGCCGACGAGCTGGAAAAGGCCGACGACTTTGACAAGGCGGTCATCAAACTGGTTAAGCGCACCATCCGGGACCACAAGCGGGTGATCTTTAACGGCAACGGCTACAGCGCCGAGTGGGAGGCCGAGGCCGAGAATCGGGGCCTATACAACCTGCGCAGCACCCCCGACGCGCTGCCTCATATGATCGACGAAAAGAACGTGCGCCTGTTTGAGGATTTTGGCGTTTTGAGCAAGACCGAGGTATACAGCCGTTACGAGGTGGAATTAGAGCACTATGCCAAGGTGCTGCACATTGAGGCGCTGACCATGCTGGGCATGGCCCGCCGCCAGCTCATCCCGGCGGCCGCCGGCTACATGAGCGATATTGCCAGCACCGCCGCCGCCAAGCAGGCGGTCTCGGCCGGCATATCCTGCAGGGCCGAAACCAAAATCCTCGCTGCCCTCTCGGAAAAGACCGATGCCATGAGCGATGCGGTGGATGCCCTCCAGGCCGCGGTGGAAAGGGCCGAGTCGATGGGCGACAGCCTGGCCGAGGCCCGCAGCTACCACGACGAGGTGCTGCCCGCCATGGCCGCCCTGCGTGCTGCCGCCGACGCGGCCGAGGTGCTCTGCGGCGAGGATTACTGGCCGCTGCCCAGCTACTCCCGCATGCTGTTCTATGTGGAGTGAGCCGCTGTTTTGATTGACAAACGCCCTGCCTGTGTGTATAATAAACGGCAGGGAACAACGACGTTCGCCAGGCACGGCCGGGGCATATCCGGCCGCGCCGGCGGGCGTTTTTTTGTGGAAGAATCGTATGAGCGCGGCCCCCTGGGGCCCAAAGCGCGCGCCGGGAGGGAGCAGGCCAATGGACAGTGTGCAGGAGATTTTGGAGTTTGTGCGTGAAAACGACGTAAAATTTGTAAAGCTTGCTTTTTGTGACCTTTTTGGGGTGCAAAAAAATGTTTCGCTGCCTGCGGGCGAGCTGCCCCGCGCCTTCCGGGAGGGGGTCAGCTTTGACGGCAGCTCGGTAGACGGCTTTTTGCGGGTGGAGGAAAGCGACCTTGTGCTCTGGCCCGACCCCGCCACCGTCTGCATCCTGCCCTGGCGGCCGGCCGAGGGCCGGGTGATGCGGATGCTCTGCGACATCCGGCTGCCGGGGGGCGCGCCTTTTGCCGGTAGTTGCCGGGGCTACCTCAAGCAGGTGGCGGCCCGGTTTGACGCGCTGGGCCTTGGCTGCGATGTGGGCACCGAGTGCGAGTTTTATCTGTTCGAGGCGGATGATCGGGGCGAGGCCACCCACATCCCCATGGACCGGGCCGGCTATTTTGACGTGGCCCCGCTGGACAAGGGCGAAAACATCCGGCGGGAGATCTGCCTTACCTTAGAGGAGATGGGCATCGCCCCCCGCCACAGCCACCACGAGCACGGCCCCGGCCAAAACGAGATCGATTTTTTGTATGGCCCGGCCCTTTCTGCGGCCGACGACCTCATTACCTTTAAGTCGGTAGTGCGGGCGGTGGCGGCCCGCAGCGGGTTATTTGCCAGCTTTTTGCCCAAGCCCATCGCGGGCGAGAGCGGCAGCGGGCTGCATGTCAACATCAGCCTGCGCCAGGGGGGCAAAAACCTGTTTGCGGGCGGGCTGGAGGAGGCCTGCCCGGCCGGGCATTTTTTGGCCGGGGTGCTGGCCCATGCCCGGGAGCTCACCCTCTTTTTGAACCCCATCCCCAACAGCTACGCCCGGTTTGGCTGCTGCGAGGCTCCCGGCTATGTAAGCTGGAGCCGCCAGAACCGCAGCCAGTTGGTGCGCATCCCGGCCGCGCCGGCGGCCTCCTGCCGGATGGAGCTGCGCAGCCCGGACCCTGCCTGCAACCCCTACCTTGCCTTTGGGCTGGTACTGGCGGCGGGGCTGGAGGGCATCCGGCAAAAACGGCCGCTGCCCCCGCCGGTCAACCGCAACCTGTTTGAGGAGGGGGCGGCCGGGGGCCTGGCCCCGCTGCCCCGCAGCCTGGAGGAGGCCCTCAAGGCCGCCCGCGCAAGCGAGTTTATCGCCCGAGAGCTGCCCCAAAGCCTTGCCCAAAACTATTTTGAGGGGCAGGAGCGGCGCATCCGCCGCATGGCGGCCGGCGGAGCCGAGGCCGAGCGGGAAAAGGCCCGTTATTTTGCCCTGACCTGAGGGGCGGGCCCGCGGGGCTGGAAAGAGCCTGCCGCGGCCGGGCGTAGAGCCAAAAGCGCCGGTTTGCAAAGCAAGCGCCGGTTTTGGCCGCGTGCGGGGCGCCTGGGGCAGACGCCAAAAAAGGCAAAACGCCAAAAGGGGAGGTGGCCAGCTTGGAGCGTGCGCTGATTGTAAGCGCCGGCAGCAGCGCAAACCAGTACCTTGCCGACCATCTGGCCGAGTGCGGCTTTGCCCGGCCGGTCATCGCGGCCAGCGGCAGCGAGGCGCGCCGGCTGGCTGCCGGGCAGGAATTTGCCGTTATGGCGGTCAATACCCCCCTTCCGGATGAATTTGGCCACGAGCTGGCCCTGGATTTGGCACAGGGCTCTGCCGCCGGGGTGTTGCTGCTGGCCAAGGGAGGCTCGGCAGAAGCTCTGGCTCAAAAGCTGGGCCAGCACGGGGTGCTGGTGCTGGCAAAGCCCTTTTCGGGCGGGCAGTTTGCCGGGGCGGTGCGACTGTGCGCGGCTTGCAGCCGGAGGCTGGCCGGCCTGCGGGAGGAAAACCGCCGGCTGCAAAACAAGATCGCCCAGGTGCGGCTGGTCAGCCGGGCCAAATGCCTGCTGGTGGCGGCCGAGGGCATCACCGAAGAGGAGGCCCACCGCCGCATCGAAAAGCTGGCCATGGACACCCGCCGCACCCGCGGCGAGGTGGCGCAGGAGATTTTGGCGGGCGGCCCGCCGCCCGGGTAAGCCGCCCGGCGGGGCGGCAAAAACCGGAAAAATGCGGCGCGGCGCGGCAAAGCGCCTGCAAACGGCCCAAAGCAAAAAACCACACAGGCAGGGCAAAAAAGGGGAGGAAACGGCAATGGCAACGCGGTATATCTTTGTAACGGGGGGCGTGGTGTCCGGCCTGGGCAAGGGCATCACGGCGGCCAGCCTGGGGCGGCTGCTCAAGGCGCGGGGCTGGAAGGTGGCGGCCCAAAAGCTGGACCCCTACATCAACGTGGACCCCGGCACCATGAGCCCCTACCAGCACGGCGAGGTGTTTGTAACCGAGGACGGCGCCGAGACCGACCTGGACCTGGGCCATTACGAGCGGTTTATCGACGAGGACCTTAACCAGTACTCCAACCTCACCACCGGCAAGGTCTATTGGAACGTGCTCAACAAGGAGCGGCAGGGGGCGTATCTGGGCGAGACAGTGCAGATCATCCCCCATATCACAAACGAGATCAAGAGCTTTATCTATAATGTGGGCAAAAACACCGACGCCGACATTGTGATCACCGAGATCGGCGGCACCACCGGCGACATCGAGAGCCAGCCCTTTTTGGAGGCCATCCGGCAGGTGGGGCTGGAGCAGGGCAAGGAGAACTGCCTCTTCATCCACGTTACCCTGGTGCCCTACATCAAGGGCTCGGGCGAGCACAAGTCCAAGCCCACCCAGCACTCGGTCAAGGAACTGCAGGGCATGGGCATCATGCCGGACGTCATTGTGCTGCGGGCCGATGAGCCCATCGACCCCGAGGTCTGCCATAAGATCAGTATGTTCTGCAATGTCAAGCCGGACTGTGTGATCCAAAACCTTACCCTGCCCACCCTTTACGAATGCCCCATGATGCTCGAGGCCGCCGGCCTTGCCGAGGTGGCCTGCCGGGAGCTGGGCCTGCCCGCCCGTACCCCCGACCTTGCCGGCTGGAAGGCAATGCTGGGGCGGATTGCCGGGCGGCGGGGGCGCTGTACCATCGCGCTGGTGGGCAAGTATGTCAGGCTGCACGACGCTTACCTCTCGGTGATGGAGAGCCTCTACCACGCCGGGTTTGAGAACGGCTGCTGCGTGGACATCCGCTGGGTTGAGAGCGAGGAGCTGGAAAGCCCGGCTGCTGCGGCCCGGCTGCTGGCCGGGGTAGACGGCGTACTTATCCCGGGCGGCTTTGGGGGGCGTGGCGTCGAGGGGATGATCGCCGCCGCCCGCTATGCCCGCGAGAGCGGCCTGCCCTATTTTGGCATCTGCCTTGGCATGCAGATCATGGTGATGGAATACGCCCGCGGGGTGCTGGGCCTTGCCGGCGCAAACAGCAGCGAGTTCGCGTCAAAGAGCGCCCACAAGGTCATCGACCTCATGCCGGACCAGCAGGGAAACCTGCCCAAGGGGGGCACCATGCGGCTGGGCAGCTACCCCTGCGCTGTGCTGCCCGGCACCCGGCTGCACGCCTGCTATGGGCAGGACCAGATTGCCGAGCGCCACCGCCACCGGTATGAGTTTAGCAACGATTACCGCGAAGCCCTGCAAAAGGCCGGGCTGGTGCTCTCGGGCCTCTCGCCGGACGGCCGGCTGGTCGAGGCCGCCGAGCTGCCCGGGCGCGCCTTCCACATTGGGGTGCAGTTCCACCCCGAGTTCAAAAGCCGGCCCAACCGGGCCCATCCGCTTTTTCGGGAGTTTATCGCCGCTGCGCTGGCCTGGCAGGGGCAAGGGCCCTGTGAGGGCCCGGGAACGGCCGGCCTGAAAAGTGTAGGGGGGCGGGGCCCTGTGCCTGGGCAAAACCGCTAAGCGAAGGGGCTTTTGTTGGGCAAAATGCTGATTTTACGCTGCGGGAATTGACAAGCTTGCCGTGGCGGGTCTACAATAACGGCACAGAGATAAAACGTTTTAGCAACATGGGGATATGGCCTGCCCCACTTTTTCGCGGGAGGCTGCACGGCCCGCGTGTATGGCGCAGGGTCTTATCTGCCTTACACGGCGGTATGCATCATTTTAGGCACAAGGGGGGCGCCATGCCGCAAAGGGTTACCATCAGGGATATTGCCCGGCTGGCCGGGGTTTCTTCCGGCACGGTACACCGGGCGCTCTACGGCAAAAAAGGGGTAGGGGATGAGATGCGCGCCCGGGTGCTGGCCATTGCGCAGCAGCAGGGGTTTACCCCCAACGCCGCCGCCTCGGCCCTCAAGCGCGGGCCGCTGCGCATTGCGGCCTGTTTCCCCGCGTCTGAGGGGGAAAGCCGGTATTTTTACACCGATGTTTGGCGCGGCGTGCGGGAGTATTTTGCCGAGGAATCGGCCCTGAACCTTACCCTGCTTGAGTATCCCTTTGCCGAGGGAGGGCAGGCCGCAGCTCTTGCGGCGGCTGTGCCGCCCGGGCCGCCTGCTCTTCGCCCGGACGGCCTGCTTACCCTTGGCCTTGCCAGCAACGACCCCGCGCCCCGGGCTGCCCTTGAGCACTGCGCTGCGCTGGGACTGCCGGTAGTGCTGGCCTGCGACGATGCGCCCGGCTGCCCGCGCTTTGCCTGTGTGCAGGCCAACTACGATACGGTCGGCCGGCTGGGGGCCGAGCTGCTTTCCGGCCAGCTTGCGCCGGGCAGCGAGGTGCTGCTGCTCTCGGGGGACGCCAACATCCCCTCCCATTTTGGCGTGGCGCGGGGCTTTATGGCGTACCTGGCCGAAAACGGCGGCCGGCTGCGGGTGGCAGAGCTGCCCGGCTACCGGGACCCCGCCCTGCCGGGCCGGCTGCGGCAGATCATGGCCCAGGCGCCGCCGGCCGGGGCGCTTAGCGTCAACTCGCGGGCCAGCGTGCTGCTAGCCCGCGCGGTGGGGCAGGCAGGCCTTGCCGGCCGGGTACGGCTGGTAGGCAGCGATGTCTTTCCCGAAAACATCGCCGCCATGCAGGCGGGGGTCATGCACAACATCCTGTACAAAAACCCCCGCAGGCAGGCCTACCAGGCGGCACGGCTGCTGGTGCAGCGGCTGCTGCACCCGGATGCGCCGCCGCCCTCCCCGGCCGAGACCGAGATAGAGGCACAGGTGCTTTTTTGCAGCGGGCTGTATCGGTACGGGCCGGCATTTTTTGGCGGGGCCTCCAAGATATAAGGCTTCGTTTTATGTGGCGTCTTTGTTTCCTTATGGAACCGCCGCGTTATCCCGGAAAAGTTTTTTGTACGGCTGTACCCCTTAAACGGCTTTCTGGCCCTTGCCCCTCTCAGGGGAGCCCCCCTGTTTTGATACCGTTTCACAACCTATAACCCTACCCGGTAAGGAGGCAGATTTACAATGCAACAGCTCAATTACAAAACCCTCGCTGCCCAAGGCTACAAGGGCTACCTGCTCAAGAACGCGCCCGAGCGGGTGCTGCAGTTTGGCGAGGGAAATTTTTTGCGTGCCTTTGTGGATTATTTCGTCGATATGATGAACGAAAAGGCCGGCTTTAACACCAAGGTGGTGCTTACCCAGCCCATTGCTCCCGGCCTTGCGCCGCTCATCAACGAGCAGGAGGGCCTTTACACCCTGCTTTTGCGGGGCAGCGCGAATGGCCGGGCCGTGGACGAGCGCCGGGTCATAAGCTGTGTTTCCCGCTGCCTGAACCCCTATGAGGACTACGCCGCCTTGCTGGAGGTGGCCCATAACCCCGAGCTGCGCTTTATTGTAAGCAACACCACCGAGGCCGGCATCGTCTACGAC
>CAJTSP010000093.1 GCA_910578965.1 uncultured Oscillospiraceae bacterium | reverse complement strand
CACGGGCTGTTTGGAAACCGCGGCGGGCCTGCCGCGGTTTTCGCCCGTACCCCCCCCCCCTTGCCCGGGCGAAAGGGCGCTTTTACCCTTACTTATAGGTAATCCTCCAGGTACTGCCGTACCGAGCGGCTCATTTCTACCGAAAAATCCGAGTTGTATTTGCGCCTGCAAAAGGCCTGGCTCCATTCCTCAAAGCTGCGGTTTACCGTTTCCTTGCCGAACATCCGGCGCAATTCCGCCCCGGTGCGCCGGCGGTAGCCGTTTTGCTGCACAATATCCTCCAGCCGGCAGCGCCGGGGCTTGGGCCGCTCTTTCTGCTGCTGTGTGGGCCAACCAAACACCAGCATGGCCGCCGGGAACACGTACGCCGGCAGGCCAAGCAACTGCCGGTGGGTTTCGCACTGCTCCATGATGTCCCCGATATAGCAGGAGCCGATGCCCAGGCTCTCGGCGGCCGTTACCGCGTTCTGGGCTGCAATCAGGGCGTCGTCTACCGCCAGCAGCAGGTCCCCGCAGCCGGGGCGGCGCGGCGAGGCCCCGCCCTCTTCAAAGGCGTCCAGCCATTTGAGCAGGTCGGCGCAAAAGACCAGTACCATCGGCGCCTTGGCGATAAAGGGCTGGTTATCGCAGCTTACGGCCAGCTTATCCTTTAGGGCCTGGTCGGTGATGTCCAAAATCGTGTAGAGCTGCTGGTTGCCCGCGGTGGGGGCCTGGGTGGCCGCCTCCAGAATGGCCCGCTTGCAGTCCTCGGGCACCGGCCGCTGCTCAAAGGCCCGCACCGATTTGCGGGCCTGCAGGGATCGAAGGGTCTCGTTCATTGGCTTGCTCCTTTCCGATGCAGCATATTTGCAGACAGTATACCACGGCCGGAAGGGCGGTTTCAATCCGGCCGGGAAAACTCCCTCGCCCAGGCCCTGGGGCCGCTCCGCAAAAAAGTTTCCGTAAAAGGCTTGACAAAGGGGTTTGTTGGGTATATAGTTAATTACGCAAGTAATGAACAGATGAGCCGACCGCGTGAGCAGAGGCACCCGCAGTGCGGCGGCCCGGCTTTGTGCCAAAAGGGAAAGCGAGGCGAGGCATTTGCAAATGACCCTGAACGATCAGGCCTCGATCTATCTGCAGATTGCTCGGATGCTGGAGGACGGCGTTTTGCGCGGCATCTACCCCGAGGAGGAGCAGGCGCCCAGCACCAACGAGCTGGCGCGCGCTTACAGCATCAACCCGGCCACCGCGGCCAAGGGGATCAACCTGCTGGTAGACAAGGGCGTCTTGTACAAAAAACGGGGCATCGGCATGTTTGTGGCGGCGGGAGCTGCCGGGGCCATCCGGGCCGAGCGCCGGGAAGCATTTTACGAAAAATACGTTACCGCACTGGTGCGGGAGGGCCGTAGCCTTGGCCTTACGGCCGGGGAAATGGCGGAGATGGTGGCCCGCGCGGCCAAAGGAGGAACACATCATGACCACGAATGAACAAAACGCCAAAAGCCTTGTGGCAAAGGGCGTCTGCAAGGCCTATGGCAAAAAGCAGGTGCTGCAAAACCTGGATCTTACCTTGGAGCCGGGCCGTATCTATGGCCTTATCGGCCGCAACGGCGCGGGCAAAACCACCCTTCTGGGCATCCTCACCGCCCAAAACACCCTGGATGCCGGCAGCGTCAGCTATGGCGGCGCCCCGGTGTGGGAAAACCCGGCCGCCTTGGCCGACATCTGCTTTTCCCGCGAGCTTTCGCCCAACCTGCTGATGGGGCAGAACACCCTTAAGGTGCGCGATTATCTGCGCGCGGCCCGGGTGTACTACCCTCACTGGGACGAGGCATATGCGAAGCGGCTCATTGACGAGTTTGGCCTGGACCCCAAGGCCAAGATTTACAAACTCAGCAAGGGCATGCTGAGCATGGTTACCATTGTGCTGGCGCTGGCCAGCCGTGCGCCCCTCACCATCCTGGACGAGCCGGTGGCCGGGCTGGACGTGGTGGCCCGGGAACGGTTTTACCAGCTACTGCTGGAGGATCAGATGGCCACCGGCCGCAGCTTTGTGGTATCCACCCACATCATCGAGGAGGCCGCCGCCGTGTTTGAGGAGGTGGTTCTGCTGGACGAGGGGCATATCATCGAAAAATGCCCCACCGATGAGCTGATAAGCCAGTTCTGCTGCGTATCCGGCCATGAGGACGCGATAAACGCCCTCTGCCAAAAGCTCGGCGTAGCCCCGCTTGAGGCCCAGGCACTGGGCCGGCAGAAGGCCGTGACCCTGCGCGTTTCGGGGGAGCGGGCCGGGCAGGCCGCCGTCGAGCAGGGGCTCGACCTGGATGTTTCCCCCCTCAGCCTGCAAAAGGTGTTTGTGGCCCTCTGCGGGCACGAGCATCCGGCACAGGCCCCGGAACGGAAGGGGGCGTAAACCATGCTCAAAACCGTTCGGGTGCTGGTGCGGGGAGGGCTGTGGGCATACCTTGCCATTACCCTCTGCTTTGCCGCGGCTACGGTGGGCGGGGTAGCCCTGCTGGGGGGCAAAAATATCTTTGGCACCTATCTTCTCTCCAACAGCCTGCTGTGCGTCATGTTCTACCTGATGTTCGGTTTGATGCTGGGCAGCATCTGGCCCGGGCTCTGCCTCTCGATGGGGGCCACCCGGCGGCAGTTTTTTGCCGGGCTGCAGGGCGCCTTGCTGCTTGGCCTTGCGGCCTACCTTGCCATTATGGCGGCGGTCAGCGCGGCCTTCCAGCAGTTGGTGGCGGCCGGCCGGGTGGAGCCGACGGTCGATTTTATGCTGCTGCGGGTGGATACCCCGGCCGCCCTTGTGCAGGCGGTGGGGCTGCTGGCCGTATTTGGGCAGATGGGGGTTTTGCTGGGGCTTTTAAGCAGCCGGGTGGGCCGCATTGGGTATGTGGTAAGCCTGGTGCTGATCATCCTGTTCTGCATCGCCCTCTACCTTGTGGTGGGGTTTGGGCAGGCCGGGCTGTTCAGGATGCCGCTGCTTTTGCAGCCCGGCCCGCTGGGCGGCGTCTGCTGCGCGCTGGCGCTGGCCGCCGCGGCGGGCTGCGGCGGGCTGCTGCGGCGGTTTGCCGTACAATAAGGAGGGATGCTTTGTGTTTCGCTTTCTAAAAGGGCAGTTCTGGCTCAACCGCCCCGACCATAAGGTCGTGCTGGCCCTTGGGGCCGGCGTGGGGCTGGCGGCCCAGGCCCTTACCGTCTTTATGACCCTGTATACCCGCGAGCCAGAGACCGTGCTGCTGGGCAGCGGCGTTACCCTGATCCTTGGGCTGTTCTTTCTTACCTTGGTATTTGCCGGGCACTTTTTTATCGAGTTTGACCTTGGCCTCTCGATGGGGGCCACCCGGCGGCGGATGCTGGCGGCCGGGCTGTTCAACTGCCTGTGCCTCGAGGGGATTTTGCTGGCGGTCACGGCGGTATTGCGTGCGCTGGAGTGGGCGATGTATGCCGGCTGGCTGCAAAAAAGCATCCCCGGCCTGCGGTCCGCAGTGGATTTTATGGGCCTGCTGTTAAGCCTGCCCCTCTGGGGCAAGCTGCTCTTGCTGGCCGGGCCGGTGTTTTTGGGCTTTGTAAGCGGGGTGCTTATCCAGCGGTTTGGCCGCAAGGGCTTTTGGGTGCTGTGGGGGGCCTTTATGCTCGGGTTTGTGCTGCCCACCAACGCCCTCTCGTGGGATACCGCGCTCCTGCGCACCGCGGCCGGCCTTGCCGGGTTGCTTGGTATGCTGGGCTGGGTCGGCGCGGCCGCCGCGGCGGCGCTGGGCGGCTGGGCCGTCTGGCTGGCGCTGCACGCCAGCGTGCGCAGCGAGTAAAATATACGCGGCATGCGCTGAAAAAATATGCATGGTAAAAAAGCGAAAAACAGGCAGCGGCTTTGGGCCCGCGGATAGGGGCTGCAGGCCCGGGCTTTGCAAAAGGGGGTGTCATGATGGACGGCAAAAAACGGTTTGAAATCCTGTACAAGGAGGGCAATGCCCTTGTTGGCGAGGGGCAGCGATGCGTGCTGGTGGACAAGGAAACCGGGGTCAACTATCTCTTTATCCAGGCCGGGTACGCCGGTGGGCTGTCGCCCCTTTTGGACGCCGAGGGCAGGCCGGTGGTTACTCGGTAAAAAGGAGAACAGGAGGCCGCCCCTGCCCAGGCCCTGCACTGCCGGGTGGAGCCCGGGCAATCCCACAAGAACAGGCTGGCAAGAAGCCGGCGCCATGCCCTAATCAAAACGGCGGATCTGGATTTGCAAAGGTACGGAGGGAATATGAAAATCGTAGAAGTAAAGGATAGGGCTGCCGTATTGGCTGAGCAATTGCTAAAGGTATGGGAGGACTCGGTTAAGGCTACCCATTTGTTTTTATCGGATAATGAGATAAGCAATATTAAGCAGTACGTCCCACAGGCCTTAAACGGTGTCCCTGTTTTGGTGGTTGCAGAGGATGAAAACGGAAAGCCGATGGGTTTCATGGGGGTTGCAGGCAAAGTGCTTGAAATGCTGTTTGTTTCAAGCGAAAGCAGGGGGCAAGGGGTTGGAAAGCAATTGCTGCAATATGGTATTGAGAATTATTCCGTCAATGAACTTGCGGTCAATGAGCAAAATCCCCTTGCAAAAGGCTTTTATGAACACATGGGGTTTGAGGTTTATAAAAGGACTGAAGTAGACGGGCAAGGGAACCCGTACCCGTTGCTGTACATGAAAAAAGGATAAATGAATTCCGGCTTGCCGGGCGGCCGCCATGCAGAGGCGGCCGCCCGCTTTTGCTGTTTTGGCAAATGCGTTTGTGAAACGGCTGCCGGCAGCGCGGACCCTGGGCAGGGGGCACGGGGTGGCTTTCTTGTGTTTTTGGGCGGGATGGGGTACAATAAAACCGCAGCAAAACAGATAAAGGGGGGCGGGCGCATGGGCGAAAAAAAACCGGCGGGGCCCGGCGGCTGGCTGCGCGGGCATAAGCGGTTTTGGCAGTGGGCCGCGCTTTGCGCGGCCTGCCTGTTGGCGCTGGGCTGGGCCTTTTTGGTCACCACCCGGGCCGCAAACGGCCGCTCGGAATACCAGATCGTCAACGACGACTACAGCCGGACCATCGCCCCGGCCGACCCCGCCGCCGGGCTTATTCAGGAGCTGATGATCGGGCCGGACGCCCCGCTCTATGGGGTTCGGCTGCTTTTTACCACCTATGGCCGGGTGGCGCACGGCGCCTTGCATGTTGACCTGCTGAACGAAAACCTTTTGCGGCTGGCCCACGCCGAGTGCGAGTTGACCGAGCTGCTGGACAATACCTTCAAAGCCCTGATCTTTGACCGGCCCCTCGCCCCGTCGGGAGAGCAGGCGCGGGTGTTTTTGCACATTTACACCGAACCCGAGACGCAGGAGGATGTTGTCGGCCTCTGGTGCAGCGAAACGGCCTTGCCGGGGCTTGCACTTTTTGATGCGGGTTCTGAGCCGCAGGCCGGCGAGGCCCTGGGCACCGCGGCGCTGCAATATGTGGTGGACTACACCGGGGCTTGGGCCAGCCGGCTGTTTTGGGCGCCGGCCGCCCTGCTTTTGCTGGCGGTGCTGGGCGGCTTCTGGCTGGCGGTGGCGCGCCGCGCGCCGGCCGGGCGGGTGTTCTGCCTTGCGGCGGCGGTGCTGGGGCTCTGCTTTGCGCTGGTGACCCCGCCGCTGGCCGCGCCGGACGAGTACAGCCACGCCGCGGCCAGCTACGCCATGGCCAGCCGGGCGCTGGGCCAGCCGGATTTTGACGCCGGGGGCCGGCTGCTAATGCGGGAATGCGACGCCCCCTACATGACCCGAGGCACCGGCGAGGTGGGCATGTTTGCCTATAAGCGGCTGGCACAGCATCTGGGCGATGCCGGCTGTGCGGGCGAGGCGGGCGTGCCGGTAAGGGTGAGCGTGCCCTATAAGCCGGTGCCGCTGCCCTACCTTGCGCCGGCGGCTGGCGTTTTGCTGGCTAGGGTGCTTGGGCTTGGCTTTTACGGCATGCTGCTGGCCGGCCGGCTGGCAAACCTTGCCCAATACATCCTGCTGGCCGGCTTTGCGGTGCGGCATATGCCTCGCGGCAAAAACATCCTTTTTTGCGTGGCGCTGCTGCCCATGAGCCTGCAGCTTGCGGCCAGCTTTTCGCCCGATGCGCTGGTGCTGGGCCTAAGCTTCGCTGTGCTGGCCCTGGCACTTGAATGCGCGGCCCAGCACAGGCCGGTAAGCGGGGGCCAGGCGGCGGGGCTGATCGTCCTCTCGGCTCTTGTTGCCCCCTGCAAGGCCATTTATCTTGGCATGGCGGCCCTCTGCTTTATGGTGCCGGCGGCGCGGTTCGGCCTGCCGGGGGGGCGGCTTTCGGGAGTGCGGAGGGCGCGGCTGGTACGGTTTGGCTGCTGCGGCGCGGCGCTGCTTTGCTGGTGCTTTTACCATGCCGAATATCTTGGCTATGCCTTCAGGGACCTGCGGCTGGGGGCCTTGCCCTACCTTGCCCTGGCTGCGGCGCTGGCCGCCGGGCTATGGTATGCCCTGCGCGGGCCGGAGGGGCCCCCGGGCCCCCGGCTGCGGCGGGCGCTTCTGCTTTTGGGCGGGGCAGCGGTGCTTGGCGGGGCGGTGTTTTTGGCGCTGTTTGTCCGTATGGGGGGCGATTACACTCCCGAAGAGCTGCTGGCGGGTATGCAGCCCAACGGCGATTCCGTCTATACCTGGTCTATAGGGTACCTGCTTCGGCACCTGCCCGGTGCGGCAAAGCTTTTGGCCGCCACCTTTACCGACGGTGCGGCGGCCCTTTTGCAGGGGCTGGTGGGCACCGCCCTGGGCGAGCCGATTGTTTTTGCCGCCGAGGCCAGTTGGATCTATACCCTTTTGCTGGCGGTGCTGCTGGCCCTCTCGGCCCTGCGCACCCAAAACGCCCCGCCCCGGCTGGGCCGCGGCGCGCGCTGGCTGCTGGGGCTTGAGGCTTTTGCGGCGGCTGGGCTTTCGGTGCTGGCCTGCCTGATGTGGACCCCCATCAACTACAGCCATCTGTTTGGGCTGCAGGGGCGGTACCTGCTGCCGGTGCTGCCCATGGCCCTGCTGCTGCTTGGTGAGACCGGCCTCGTGGCCCTTAAGCGGCCGGCCGGGGCGTCTTTGCGGTTTTGCAGCGTTACCCTTACGGCGCTGGTGCTTTTGCAGGCGGCGGGCCTGTATGCGGCCCTGTAGGGCACGCTTTTTCGCAGGCTCCCTTTTTGCCCTTTTATTGAAAAAGGGCCTTGCGCGCCGGGGGGCTTTGTGCTACAATAAACAGGCGTTAGTGTCCGCTGGCCCTGGGTTGCTTTGGCGGCCCTCTCCACCAGCGGGGTTAATGGCATACATTAAACGGGCGGTCCTCTGCCGGATCGGGCGGCCGGCCTCTGGCCGGCGGCGGTACCGGGCATGAACGTCATAAAAAAATGGAGGAACGTTAGAATGGACGCAATGAAAAAGATTACCGAGGGCATGGTAAAAGAAAACCGCCCGCAGTTTGCGGTAGGCGATACCGTGCGGGTATCGGTGCGCATCAAGGAGGGTGAGCGGGAGCGCATCCAGGCCTTTGAGGGCACCGTGATCGGCAAAAAGCACGGCGGCGTTGCCGAAACCTTTACCGTGCGCCGCACCTCGTATGGCGTGGGTGTCGAGCGCGTGTTCCCCGTAAACTCGCCCTTTGTAGAAAAGGTCGAGGTGGTACGCCGGGGCAAGGTGCGCCGCGCAAAGCTCTTTTATCTGCGCGGCCGTACCGGCAAGGCGGCCAAGGTCAAGGAAAGGCTCTGATGATCGCAGGAAAAGGGGGACAATTTCGATTGTCTCCCTTTTTTGTTTATGGCCTGCAAGGGCCGGCGCTTTTTTGGAAGCAGCCAAATCCAGGCAAAAGAAAGGGGAGAGGCGGCCTTGGAGGCAAAGCGCGCTGCGCGCAATCTGAATCTGCTTGAGTGGTACGACGCTCTGGTATTTGCGTTGGCGGTGCTGGTGGCGTTTTTTATCTTTTTTGCGCGGGTGGTGGCGGTGGACGGCTCCTCCATGCTGCCCACCCTCACCGACGGCGACCGCTTAATTGTGCGCAGCATCGGCTATAAGCCGGCGGCGGGGGACGTAGTGGTGATTGACAGCTACATCAACTACGGCAAGCCCCTGGTTAAGCGGGTGGTTGCGGTAGGGGGCGACACGGTAGACCTTGACCCTGAGGCCGGCAGGGTATTGGTAAACGGCCAGCCGCTGGACGAGCCGTATCTTGCCGAGGGAACTACCGAGGTTGGGGATATGGATTTCCCCCTTGTGGTGCCTCAGGGGAGCGTCTTTGTGATGGGTGACAACCGCCAGCACTCCACCGACAGCCGGTTTGCCAGCATTGGCTTTATTGATGTGCGGGATATTTTGGGTGAGGCGGTGCTGCGGGTTTTCCCGCTGGACAAGGCGGGGAGGATCGGATGAACGGAGACGGGGTGAACCGGCGCAGCATCCAATGGTTCCCGGGGCATATGGCCAAGACCTTGCGGGTGATGCAGCAGGAGGCGCGCGGGGTGGACGCGGTGCTTTTGCTGCTGGATGCCCGCATCCCCCACAGCAGCCTGAACCCGGAGCTGGAAAAAATCGCGGCCGCCAAGCCGCGCCTGTATGTGCTCAATAAGGCGGACCTTGCCGATGAGGGCCTTACCGTCCGCTGGGTGCGCTGGTTCTGCGCGCAGGGGGCCGGGTGCGTGGCCATCAGCGCCAAGCAAAAGAGCGGTGCGGCTGCCGTGCGCCGCGCGGTGGACGAGGCGCTTGCAGGCCTCATGGCCCGCAACGCCCAAAAAGGGATGGCCGGCGCCCGGGTGCGGGTGATGGTGGCGGGCATCCCCAACGTGGGCAAATCTACCTTTATCAACACCTTTGCCGGCGCAGCCCGTGCCGCCGCGGCCGACCGCCCCGGCGTTACAAGGGGCAGGCAGTGGATTGCGGCCGGCCGGTATGACCTTTTGGATATGCCGGGGGTGCTTTGGAAAAGGTTCGACAGCCTTGAAACTGCCTCAAACCTTGCTTTTATTGGTTCCATCAAGGACGACATCCTGGATATGGAGGAGCTGGCCGCCGGGCTGCTTGAGCAGATGCGGGCGGTCTATCCGGGCCGGCTGGCCGCGCGCTACAAGCTTACCGAGCGGCAACTGGCCCTGCCCGTCTGGGAGCTGCTTGAGGCTATTGGCCGGGCGCGGGGTATGCTGACGCGGGGCGGCGGGGTGGACGCCGCCCGCGCCGCCGCCATGCTGGTAGACGAGTTCCGGGCCAGCAAATGGGGGCGGATCACCCTGGAGACACCGCCGGCTGCCGAGGGGCAGGGGGATACGGGCCCTGCTTTGCCGGCTGCCGGGATCGGGGCAGGGCCGGATGCCGCACAGGCACCAGAGACCGCCGGCAGAAGGGACGGACCATGAAGGGCAGGGAACTTTACCTTTACGACGCGGGGGTGCGCGCTGCGCACGGCGCTTTTTGTGGGGTGGACGAGGCGGGCCGGGGGCCATTGTGCGGGCCAGTCTGCTGCGCGGCAGTGGTGCTGGACCCGGCCGACCCCATCGAGGGGATCAACGACTCCAAAAAGCTCTCGGAAAAAAAGCGGGAGACGCTGTACGGTGAGATTGTGCGTCGGGCGGCCGCCTATAAGGTGATTTTAATCGGCCCGGAGGAAATCGACCGGCTCAACATTTTGGAGGCTACCATGGAGGGCATGCGCCAGGCGGTGGCCGGGCTTTCGCCCCTGCCGGCCTTTGCCCTCATCGACGGCAACCGCTGCCCAAAGGGCCTTGCCCTGCCGGCCATGAGCCTTGTCAGGGGGGACGGCCTCTCGGCCAGCATCGGGGCGGCCTCCGTTTTGGCCAAGGTCACGCGGGACCGGTATATGCTCGAGCTGGACCGCCGGTACCCCCAGTACCGGCTGGCAAAGCACAAGGGCTATGGTACCAGGCTGCACTACGAGCTGCTGCAGAAATACGGCATAGCACCCTTTTACCGGCGCAGCTTTTTGAAAAACCGCTCCTTTAAGGAAGCTGTGCCAGATGCAGGGGATGGCGTACCGCCCGCACAGCACCCCGGGGCGGGGGAGGGCGCCGATGCCTGAGCCGGCAAAGGGCCGCGCGGCGCGGGGCCGCAGGGGCGAGGCGGCAGCCGCCCTTTACTACCAAAAGCGGGGCTGCACCCTGCTGGCCCACAACTACCGCACCCGCCTGGGCGAGCTGGACCTTGTTTTGCTGGACGGCGGTACCCTGGTGTTTGCCGAGGTCAAGGCCCGCGGCCGGCGGGCCTCCGGCTGGGGCGCCCCCTGCGAGGCGGTGGGGCCTCAAAAACGCCAAAGGCTGCTGCTTGCGGCGCGGCAGTACCTGAGCGCATCCCCGTACCGGGAGCATCCGGTGCGGTTTGACGTGGTAGAGGTGACCCCCGCGCCGGGCGGCGGGCTTATGGTGCATTGCATCCGGGGCGCCTTTGAGGGCGGGTAAGGCAAAAGGCGGGGCTGGGCAAAAGGGCCGCCCCGCAACCCTGCCGGGAACCTTGCAGAAAACCCGTACCGGGGCGGGCC
>CAJTSP010000092.1 GCA_910578965.1 uncultured Oscillospiraceae bacterium | reverse complement strand
GTAGGGGTCTCGGGGGCGTCGAGGGTCAGGCTGGGGGTCATCTTTTCTTCCATGGATGGGTCTTCCTTTCTGTGCGCCCGCGCAGGGCACAGCTTGGATTTTGTGGGTTTTGAAGCCGATATTCAATAGGGGCGTGCTTGCAAAAACGATGCGGCTGCCGAAGCCGGCGCACGCCCCTCAGCCAAGGCCCTGGCCCTTGAGCATGCTCTGCAGCACCTCAAGGTCGGTGTCGAGGTCGAGGGCCTCGGCGGCAAACAGGGCGTCTAACTGGTTTTCAAAGGCGGCGGCAATGGAGGCGGCATTGGCCTCCACCGAGCTCTGGGCCGCGCGGGCATTCTCACCCCGCACCCCCTCGGCGTCCAGCCGGGCATAGAGCGAAAGAATTTTTACCGCGTCCGGCAGGTAATGGTTGGCAAACCGGCGCAGGGCAGGGGCCTTGCCCGGCTCCCGCTCCAGCTCGGCCAAAATACCCCGGCCGGCCTTTTCCATCCGGGCAATCGAGGCGGACAGGCCGTCGTCCGGGATAGCCTCGTTGAGGGCGCATAGCTGCCTGACCCCCTTGTCGATGGCAGCCAGCATCTCGTCGGCATCCTCGCGGCCGGTCAAAAAGGGCTGCTCTATACGGGTGACGCGGGGCGGGCAAACCTTTGCAGCCGCAAGGTAGGCCCCCGCGGCGACGGCAGCCATCGCCGCCAGCCCCCAAAGCCGGTAGAGGGGCAGCAATATGGCGCAGAGCAGCGCCGCCAGCCCCGCCGCGTAAAAGGGCAGGACGGATTTTTCGGTTTTGGTAATCCACTTGCTCATACAAGGCCTCATTGTCGTTTTTGGATTCGGGATGCACCGTGCGTCTTTATGTGGATATTTATAAGGATAGTGCTTCAGAATATTGTACCTTTTTTGTGCAAAAAATGCAAGGGCGGCGGAGCTGCGGCAAGAGCCCATTGTAAGGGGTCTTCGCAGGCAGGGGCGGCCCCGCCCTTCTCAGCCCGGCGTCACAAGATACGGCCCGAGCGCCGCGCCCCAGGCCCCGGCCAGGCGTTCCAGGCTCCAGGCGGCGTTGGCCGGGCTGGTGCTGGGCAGGCGGATAGCCGGTATCCCGGCGGCTTCCCGGGCGTATTTTTCGTAGATGCGGGCGGCCGCCGCCCCGTTGCAGACCACCCGCTCGATGGGCAGCCGGCGGCAGAGGGCCGGAATGTCGTTGGGCACTGCGTCCCGGATGGAGGCGTCCGACGCGCCGGTGATGGTGCAGTCGGCAAGGGTGTCCCAAAGGGCAAGGCCGTGCCGTTCAATGAGGGCGCGCTTGGCCGCAATATCCAGCCGGGCGGGCACGCCGCAGCCGCACAGGCGCGCCAGCAGCGGCCAAAACCGGTTTTGGGGGTGGCCGTAGTAAAAGCCCATCTCCCAGCTTTTGGGGCTGGGCCAGCTACCCAAAATGAGCAGCCGGGCATCCGGGGCAAACACCGGCGCAAGGCTCATAGCTTTTCCTCCCCGGGCCCTGCGGCCCCCATGCCGGGCGGCTGCGGCGCTGCGGCGTGCAACACCGCCCCGGCAGGCTGGCCTGCGGCCGCGCCGGGCATACCTGCATCCGCCCTTTGCGCAAGGCCCAGCCCAAGACCGAACAGCCCATCCAGCAAAAGGGCCGCGCCATCCTCTCGGACATCTGGCGCAATGCGGCCAGCCGCCGCCTTTGCCGGCGGGGCGGCGTTGGCCATGGCTACCCCAAGCCCGGCCATTTTAAGCATTTCCACGTCGTTTTCGGCATCTCCTACTGCCAGCATCTCGCCGGCGCTAAGCCCCAGCAGCCCCAGCAGGGCGGCCAGGCCGCCCGCCTTGGTGAGGCCGGCCTGGCACACATCGTACCAGCCCGGCGCATAGGGCACGAACCGCAGCCCTAAATGCCGGTAGAGCCGCCCAAACTCCTCCGCCCGGGCTGGCGCCATATGGCAGAAGGCAGCATAGGGCATGCTTTTTAGATGGCGGTTTTGGTCCTCGCCGTCCCGGATAAACTCGGTGTGCTCGGCCAGCGCACGGTAATGTGCAGCCACCGCCTCATGGCCAATGTAGACATAGTAGCCGTCGCTGAACGAAAAGGCCAGCTCATGCTCGTAATTTTCGCAAAAATCCACCAGGGCATACATCTGTTTGGGGGTTAGCGGGCAGGCAAACAGCTCCCTGCCGGCGGCATCGATGAGCTGCGCGCCGCCGGCGCAGACAGCATAGTCTGGCCGGATGCCCCCCAGCACCCGGGCGTCCACTGCCGCAAGCTGGCATCGGCCGCTGGCAATCGCCACCTTGGCGCCCAGCGCCTGCACTGCGCCCACCGCCCGCTGTACCACTGGCCGGGCGCAGCCGCAGCCGGGCTCCACAAGGGTGCCGTCTATGTCCAGCGCAACCAGCTTGTAGGGCAGCGCCGTTTGCGCCCTGGGGATGCTTGCCCCGGCTCTCAAATCCATCGCCATCCTCCTCTGTTTTCCGCCCGCTGGCGCTGCCTGCGGGCGTTCCGTGGGGCTTTGGGCGGCAAAAGCCCGCCTCTGTTCAGGCAAAAGGGGGCCCCGCACTTTCCTTATGCTGCCCCTTGGCCCTAAAGGCCATGCGCCCCTCTGCCGAGCGATGCGGCCCGTTTTATCCCGCCACCCTGCTTGCACGCATACGCGCCCGCGCAGCCACGTCTTTCTTGCCGCCATACGGGCGGCGCGCCGTCTGCTTGCACGCATACGCGCCCGCGCAGCCACGGCCACGGAATGCTTGGCGCCGGCCTTGCCGGCAGCCTTTATTATACACGCCTGCGCAGCCGCGGCGCAAGGAGTGGGCAAAGGGCCAAAGAATACGCGCCGTTTGCCGGCATGGGGCGGATATCCGGGGCAGGCCGTATCCCCGGGCTGCCGCACCCGCCGGCTGTGCCGCCTTCCGCGCCATGCCGGCCGCCCGTTCTACCGCACAGGGCCGCATCGCATAGGGTGTAATTTTGCCGCCGGTATGCTATACTGAATCAAAAAACAAAATAAAGGAGGATCCCTCTATGTCCACCCCTATGGAGCGGCTGCGCGCCCTTGAAAAGCAGCTATTTGCCTACACCTATGCCGCCTGCGTCATCAACTATGACGACGCTACCGTCGCCCCGCCCGAGAGCAGCGAGGGCCGCGGCGAAGCGTTGGAGGCGCTTTCGGCCGCCGAACACCGACTGCTGACCGGCAGCGGCCTGCCCGGACTGCTGGCCGCTGCCCGCGAAAGCGCCCTTGGCGAGCAGGAGGCCGCCGAGCTGCGCGAGCTGCAGCGGATGTACGACGAGGCCAGCAAAATACCCGCCGAGGAGTACGCCGCCTTTGCCAAGCTGGCCAGCACCGCCCAGAATGTTTGGGCCAAAGCCCGGGCGGCGGATGATTTTGCCGCCTTTGCGCCGTATCTGGAAAGGATTTTGGACACCCGCCGCCGCTGGGCCGGATACCTTGCGCCGGGCAAGGACCCTTACGACTATTGGCTGGACCACTATGAGCGGGGCGCGAACACCCGGATGCTGGACCGGTTTTTTGACGAGTTGCAGGGGCGGATTGTGCCGCTGCTGGCCCGCATCCAAACAGAAGGCAGGCCCATCCGTACAGATTTCCTTTGGCAGGACTGGCCGATTGCCCAGCAAAAGGAGCTGGCCCATCGGGTGATGCGGCGGATGGGGGTGGATGCCGCCCACTGCGCGATGGGCGAGAGCGCCCACCCCTTTACCACCGAGTTCTACAAGGGGGACGTGCGCATTACTACCCACTATAACCCCAGGGACATGACCAGCAGCCTGTACAGCGTGGTGCACGAGAGCGGGCACGCCCTCTACGAGCTGCACACGGCCGACCGGCTCAAATATACCGTGCTGGCCCACGGCGCAAGCATGGGCGTACACGAGAGCCAGAGCCGCTTTTACGAAAACTACCTGGGCCGCAGCCTCGCCTTTATCCGGGCGCTCTGGCCCGACCTCACCGAGCTTTTCCCCTCGCAGTTGGCCGGCGTAAGCCCCGAAGAGCTGTACGCAGCGGTAAACCGGGCCGAGCCGGGGCTGATTCGCACCGAGGCGGACGAGCTCACCTACTGCCTGCACATCTTAGTGCGGTACCGGCTCGAAAAGCGGCTGATGGCGGGCGAGCTGGCGGTGAAGGATCTGCCCGAAGCCTGGAACCGGCTGATGAAGGATATTTTGGGGCTGGACGTACCCAGCAACGCCCAAGGCTGTTTGCAGGACATCCACTGGAGCTGCGGCGACCTGGGCTATTTCCCCAGCTACGCGCTGGGCAGCGCCTATGGCGCCCAGATGCTGCGCGAGCTGAAAAAGTCCTTAGACCCGGACGCGCTGATGGAAGCCGGCGATTTTGGGCCGGTCAACGCCTGGTTGGCCGAGCATATCTGGCAGTATGGGATGGAAAAGCAGCCGGGCTGGCTGGTGGAAAACGCCTGCGGCGGGCCTTTTGACCCCGCCTGCTTTGCCGAATACCTCGAGGCAAAGTACACCGCCCTCTACGGCCTTGCCTGACGGCGCACCCCTGCCAAAGGCCCCGCCCGGCCGCCAAGCTACAAGGCCGCTGCCGGCGCTTAAGCGCCGGCAGCGGCCTATGCGATCGGTTGGGTCGGGCTTAACAAGGAAGCCGCCCGGCGCCGCGGCGCTCAGCACGCGGCAGACGCGCCCGGCTCCTCCCTGCGCACAAAATAGATGAATTCCTGCCCGCGGTAGGTGAGCACGCCGCGCTGGCCGGGTGCAAGCTCCCGCGCCAGGGCCGACGGAAGGCGGAACTTCAGCTCCCTTTGCCGCGGCAGCATAAAGCAGGCCGTCGGCCCTTGGGGGCCGGCCAGGTTTACCCGGCTTACCGTTGCCATAATGCTTACCTCGCCCCGGCCCATCCGGGACATACGCCTTGTAAAGAGGGCCAAAAGCCCCACCGCCGCACCGGCTGCCGCAATGCCGGCCACAATCCACATCCACCGCATCTTGATCCCTCCTGCAATGCCGCCATGCACGGCCGGCCCCTTTGGGGCCCGCCGTGCCGCCTGCGGGCATTTTTTATCGGCCTTCTGCTCTTGTAAACGAACCAGCAGGGGGTTTTATTTCATTTTGGTGCCAAACCCGCCCGATTTTTTTGCCGGCGGGCAGCCGCCAATCTTTTCGTGCAAACTTTGGGCATCTTTGGGGCTGTTCAGAAACGGGTTTTCGCGGTATGATAGAAGCATAAAAAGCGCCCTGCCCTTTTGGGCCGCTCAAGGGACGCGCAAAAAACAGGGAATTGGAGTGTGCCGACCATGCAGGTAATTGTGACCAAAAGCTATGACGAAAGTTGCCAAGTTGTAGCGCAGATGTTTTGCGAGCTGATCCGCCAAAAGCCGGACTGCAAGCTGGGCCTCGCCACCGGCGGGACCCCCGTGCCCATGTACAAAAAGCTGATCGAGGCAAACAAGGCCGGCGAGGTGGATTTCAGCCGGGTACGCACGGTAAACCTGGACGAATACTGCGGCATCCCGGCCACCCATCCGCAGAGCTACCGCTATTTTATGGACGAAAACCTGTTCGATCACGTAAATATCGACAAGGCAAACACCTATGTGGCCAACGGCCTGGGGGACGCCGCCGCCAATGCCGCCGCACTGGAGCAGAAGGTGCGCGAGGGCGGCGCGGCCGATCTGCAGTTGCTGGGCATTGGCAACAACGGACACATCGCCTTTAACGAAGCGGGGGACGCGCTGGTGGCCGAGGCCCACATCGAGCAGCTCACCGAGAGCACCATCAACGCCAACGCGCGGTTTTTTGCCTCCCGCGAGGAGGTGCCCACCAGTGCCATCACCATGGGCATGGCCGACATCCTGGCCGCCAAAAAAATTGTACTGATGGCCAATGGCCCGGCCAAGGCCGACGCCATCCGGGGGCTGATCGGGGACGGGCGCATCACCACCCAGAACCCCAGCACCCTGTTAAAGCTGCACCCGGACGTGGTGGTGGTGATCGAGGAAGAACTGGCCAAGGCCGCCGGCTGGCAGGGCTGAGCGGGGTTTGCGGGCGCCGCGCATAGCTGCCGCGCCCACCGTGCACACTATTGGCGGCTACCGCGCGGGCGGCGGGTCTTTCCGCCGCCCGCTTTTTACACACAAGCTTTTAAGGGGGCAGGCAATGCAGGGCAAGGCGCTGGTATACGACATGGCGGTGATCGGCGGCGGGCCGGCCGGCTATACGGCCGCGCTCTACGCCGCACGGGCCGGCCTGACGGCGGCAGTGCTGGAACGCACCGCGCCGGGCGGGCAGATGGCCGCCACCGGTGTAATCGACAACTACCCCGGCTTTGATGAAGGGGTAGAAGGCTTTTTATTAGCACAGAAGATGCAGGCCGGGGCCGAGCGGTTTGGCGCAAAGACCCTTTATGCCGGCGCGGCGGCGGCGGAGCTTTCCGCAAGCCCCAAGCGCATCACGCTGGACAGCGCCGCAAACGGCGGCAGTTCCGAGCTTTTGGCCCGCACGGTGGTGCTGGCCACCGGGGCGGGCCCCCGGCGCCTGGGCCTGCCTGAGGAGACTGCGCTGGCCGGGCGCGGGGTAAGCTACTGCGCGGTGTGCGACGGCATGTTTTACCGCGGCAAAACGGTGGTTGTGGCAGGCGGCGGAAACAGCGCCGCAGACGATGCCGAATACCTGGCCCGGCTGTGCAAAAAGGTGTTTTTGGTGCACCGGCGCGACGCCCTGCGGGCGGCTCCCGCCCGCCAAAGGGCATTGGAGGCAGCCGGGGTGGAATTTGTTTGGAACAGCCGGGTGGCCGGAATCCTACACAACGAAACCGTCACCGGCGTGCGGCTGGCCACGGATGGGCCGGGCGGGGCCACGGAGCGGGTGCTGCCCTGCGACGGGGTATTTATTGCGATTGGCCGGGTACCGGATACGGCCTTGTTTGCCGGGCAGCTCCCCATGGATGAAGCGGGCTACCTGCTTGCAGACGAAACCACCCGCACCGCCCTGCCGGGCGTATTCGCGGCGGGGGACGCGCGGAAAAAGCCGCTCCGCCAGATTGTGACGGCCGCAGCGGACGGCGCGGCTGCGGCCTATTTTGCAGGCGAGTACCTGCGGGAGCACCCTGCCCGGCCTTAGGCGCAAGGGTACAGCCCCTGCAATACAGCGGCCCCCGCCCCCAAACGCATCCCGGCCCGCAAGAGCCTGGCCAGGGCGGGGCTTTGCCCGGCCCTGGATATGCACGTTTTGTATATCCTTTTGCCGGAAACGTCTATTTCCAAAACCCGGCGGCTGTATTACGATAGGAACCGGGCGGTACTGCCGGCCGAGGGCCGGCCAAAGCAACAAGAAGCTATAAAATGGGACCGGATGCGCAGCGGCCGGTGCGGGGGCCTCCCCCCACCGGCCGGCCCGCCGGCCCCCACAAAAAAAGGAGTGTTTTGCATGGCGATTTTGGTAAGCGGCGGCGCCGGATACATCGGCAGCCATACCTGCGTGGAACTTTTGGCGGCCGGCTACGACATTGTTGTGGCGGACAATTACTATAACTCCTGCCCAAAAGCCCTTGAGCGGGTAGAAAAGATTGCCGGCAAGCCGTTCCGATTTATCCAGGCCGATATGACGGACCCGGCCGAGGTCGAGAAAATCTTTGAGGCCTGCCCGGACATCACGGCGGTAATCCAATTTGCGGCCTACAAGGCGGTGGGCGAGAGCGTATCCAAGCCGATTGAATACTACATCAACAACCTCAATACCACCCTGGTGATTTTAGATGTAATGCGGCGGCATGGGGTAAAAAACTTTGTCTTTTCTTCCTCGGCCACCGTTTACGGCGACCCCGCCCGGGTACCCATCACCGAGGACATGCCTACCGGCGCCACCACCAACCCCTACGGCACCACCAAGGTGTTCAACGAGCGCATCCTGACCGACTGCTGCGCCGCCGACCCTGAGCTTAACGTAGCGCTGCTGCGCTATTTCAACCCCATTGGCGCACACGAAAGCGGCCTGATTGGCGAGGATCCCAACGGCATCCCCAACAACCTGGTGCCCTACATTGCCAAGGTGGCGGTGGGCAAGCTGGAAAAGGTGCACGTGTTCGGCAGCGACTACCCCACCCCGGACGGCACCGGCGTACGGGACTACATCCATGTGGTAGACCTTGCCCGCGGGCATGTGGCGGCCATCCGCAAGCTGGAGCAAAAGCCCGGCCTGTTTGTATGCAACCTGGGAACCGGCCACGGCTACAGCGTACTGGACGTGATCCGCGCCTATGAAAAGGCCTGTGGCAAGCCGATCCCTTATGTAATTGACCCGCGCCGCCCCGGCGACATCGCCGAGTGCTGGGCCGACCCTGCCAAAGCCAAGGCCGAGCTGGGCTGGCAGGCCGAGTACGGCATCGAGCGGATGTGTGCCGATAGCTGGAAATGGCAGAGCATGAACCCGGACGGCTACAAGGGCGCTGAAGAATAAGGCCGCGCTCTTTAAGGCTACAGCCTTTGCGGGCGAGCCTTTTGTAGGCGCGCTTGTGGAATCCCCTGCCCCGCAGGCGCGGATGTTGACGAAGCCGGATGCGCCTTTTGCAGGAGCTTGTGGAACCCACGTCTTTTGCGGCCGGGCCTACCGGGCCTGGCCGCAAAACTCTCAATACGTAAAAACGCCGCCCCCGGAAAGCTTTCCGGGGGCGGCGTTTGATTTAGCCCGTGCTGCAAGGGCACGCCCGGCCCGCCGCCTTTTTAAGCCTCAGGCGGCCGGGCCGCTCAGGGCCCGTCCGGCCCCTCGCCCCGGCCGGTACGGGCCAGCAACTTAACCGAGCCGGCATATTCCGAGGGGGTCATACCGGTGACCCTTTTGAAATGGCGCGAAAAATAATGGATGGAGGTATAGCCCAGCAGGGCGGCAATCTCGGTAAAATTATGCCGGCCCTCCCGGATCAGCTCCTTAGCGCGGCGAATCTTGCGCCGGCCAAAGTATTCCATTACACCGCCGCCGGTTTTTTCTCGAAAGACCTTTTGCAGGTAGCTGCGGCCCACAAGGTTGTCGCGGCAAATCTCGGCCAGGGTGAGCTGCCGGTGCAAATTTGCCTCCAGGTAATTTTGGGTGCGCTCAAACAGCCCTGCCCGGTCCTGGCTGCGTAGCTGGGTAGTGAGCCGCCCGGCCGCGCCTTCCCGGCGAACAAGGCCCAGCAGCATGCCCTCGAGCGCCAGGGCAATGAGCTGCTCGGCCCCGAAGGGCGGCGCGGCACGCCGCTCCAGCCGCTGCAAAAGGGGGTCGTCCAGCGGGGTGGAAAAGGCGGCAGCCGCCTGTTCCACAATTACGGCGAGCGCGGCCTGCTCGGGACCGCCCACCGCCAGCACCCTGCCCTCAAAAAAAGCCATCTCGGGCCCGGCGCAGTAAAAGCCCACGATAACCAGGTTGGGCGCGGTACGGCCTGCCGCCCGCAGGCTATGGAATTCGCCCGGGGAATGAAAGATCATCTGGCCGCGGTGCAGCAGCTTTTCGGCCTTGCCGGCAGTGGCCGCAATTTCGCCCTTGTCCACATAAACAAGCTCCCAAAAATCATGCCGTTCGCCGGCAAAAGCATAATCCGGGCCATATTCAAAATAGTGCACCGAAACCAGCCGCTCCACCCGGAGAGGGCAGCGCAGGGTCAAGGCGGTGTAGGCCATCGGGCGTCCTCCTTTTTTGCTTTGATCGGCCGCAGCGGCGCAGGCCTTATGTCGTTCCTTTGCTTTATTATTGTACAACAGCCGCCGGAGGCCCGCAACTGTTTTTGGGCTCAAGGGAGTGTCCACTGCAAGGTTTTTTGCTGGCCCAGGCCGGGCGCGGGGATAATCTCGAAAGGCTTTCGGGGAAGGGGTCCTGTTGCCTTGAGAGACTGCTCCCCCGCGCCCGGCCGGCCGACAGCTTCCCGGTTTGGACACTCCCTGGGCTCAAGCCGGGCTTGCAACCCGTTTGCAAAACTGGTATAGTAGAGCAATACGCATTTTGGCGGGCATAGCTGCCTGCCGGTGTAGCATTCTTGCCCGAAAGGAGCGCCGATGCGCCATGGCCGCCTCACTCTCTCGGTATTTTTCTACCGATAAAGCATTTTATAAAACCACCCTTGCCCTTACCCTGCCCATCGCGCTGCAAAACATCATCAGCCTCGGGGTGAACATGATGGACACGGTAATGCTGGGCCAGTTGGGCGACCTGGCCATCACGGCGGCAAACCTGGGCGGGCAGCCGTTTTTGATCCTGAACTGCCTGTGCTTTGGCCTGGCCAGCGGCGCGTCGGTGCTGATTGCGCAGTATTGGGGCCGGCAGGACATGCTGCGGGTGCGGCAGTTAGTTGCCCTGAGCCTGCGGTTTGTGGCGCTGGCTTCCGGCCTGTTTACCCTGGCGGGGCTTTTGATGCCGCGGGCCATCCTGCGCATTTTTTCGTCCGATGAGGCGGTTGTCACAGCCGGGGCCAGCTACCTGCAGGTACTGGCCCTCAGCTTTGTGCTGTACGGGTTTTCCAGTTGCTATATCATGTGTCTGCGCGGGGTAGGCCAGGTGCGGGTAAGCATGGTGGTGTACGGCGCCAGCT
>CAJTSP010000091.1 GCA_910578965.1 uncultured Oscillospiraceae bacterium | reverse complement strand
GAACGGGGCCTGCGGGCGGAGGGGCAGAGGGCCCCGCGGGGGCGCAGCCCGCTCCCGGGCAGGAGGAGGCCGGGGTGCAGCCCGCGCCCAGCGTTCCGCCCGGGGAGGATGAGGGGGCGCGGGGGCCGCGCGAGACGCACACCTGGCGCATTACCGGCGAGGGCAAGGCCGACGCCGACCGGCTGCTCGCCCTCTGCGATAAGCTGGGGCTGTACACCCTTGGCACTGTGGAAGTGCAGCATGGCAATGGCCCGGTGGAGCTGCTGAGCATGGCCAACCGCTTAGCGCTGGGCACAGGCTGCACCATGCGCATCGGCCCCGCCACCCGGGGGGACCTTGCCGCGGTTTTCCTTGAGGCGGGCAGCCTTGGCCTGCCGCTGCGCTGGTCTGTTGACGTTGGCCCCGTGTCCACAGGCGATACCGTCCCCCTCAAGGGCCTGGCCGCAGGGCTGGGCTGCGGCTGGGAGGAGGTGGCTTGAAAATGTATCTGGACGCGGGTACCATCATCACGGCGGCTTCCCTGCTCTCGGCCGTGGGCGCAGTCATCGGGCTGGTTGTTACCGTGTATAGATTTATTGCGGCGGACGCCCGGCAGACGGCGGCGATCAAGCGGATGGAGGCCGAGCAGACCTTGATCTGCTACGGCCTCAAGGGCGCGCTGGAGGGGCTGATCGAGAACGGCTGCGACGGCCCCTGCAAGGACGCGCTTTCCAGGCTGGACAAACACCTGAACCAGAGCGCACACCGCGCTGATTTATAAAGGAGGGACCAAGCATGAATATCCTTGACCTGGGCATGGCCAGCGTGGCCGCCATCACCGTGATCTGCTACCTGGCCGCGCTGGCCGTCAAGCAGACCCCGCTTGCCAACAAATGGCTGCCCACCGTCTGCGGGGCGCTGGGCGGGGTGCTGGGCTTTTTCGCCCCGGGCCTCATGAGCGGCTACCCGGCCGACGACCCCTTTACCGCCGTGGCGGTGGGCATTGTGTCCGGCCTTGCCGCCACCGGCCTGCACCAGGCGGCAAAGCAGCTAAGCGACAGCAAAATGGATTAAGATGCAGCGAGGCCCCCGGATGCGTTCCGGGGGCCTTTTGCTGTTTATTCCTGGGCTTTTGCTGCTTCAATGGTTTGTTTCAATTCGCGCCCCCGCGAGGGGGCAATCGGTGGGCTGGGGGTGAGTTTCAATCCGCGCCTCCGCGCATGGAGGCGAAAGGTAAGATTTATTTGGCGCCGGGTTCGGCCACATATTCCATGATGTCGCCGGGTTGGCAACCCAGAAGGCGGCAAATAGTGTCAATATTGCTCCACGATAGTTGGCCGCCTGTTCGTAGCTTTTGGAGCGTGGATTGGCTTAGTAGTCCTTCTTGCCTAATTCTTGCTGTGTTATAACCAGCCTTTTTGAGTGCGACCAAAATATCTATTTTGAATTTCAACGGCATAATCACACCTCCTACACTATTATATCTTTCTATTTGCACTAAAACAAGTGCAAAAACTCCAAATTATAGCACTAATATTCGTGTAATATGTCAATGGATTTGCACGAATATTAGTGCTATAATAATAACTGTCAGGAGGGGAAACCCAAACGACAAAAAGAGCCGCCCGGTACCAGCGGGCGGCAGAAGGGAGGAAACCGGATGAGACGTGTAAACGGGGTCTGGTACTACAAAGGTACCGCATACCCAACATTCCGGGCGGCATTAGAAGCCGCATGGCCTAAGTAAGGCCGGTGGGCTGGGGGTGAAAGCCTCCAGCCCACTACAAGGGCCTCCATGCAAATAGTATAACACGATAGGGAGGGGAAATGCAAGGAAAGGGCGAATGAAAAACGGATGTTTAGCCCGGCTGTTCCATGAGTGTACGGGTGGGGTTGGGATTTGCGCGGGCCGCAGGGGCGCGCTTGAAAACTTTTGCAAAAAGCATTTCAACTGTTTTTCAGCAAAGGCCGAGCGCGAGGGCGGGGCCAAAAGCGGGGCGATGCCTAAAATCGCCTCGCCACAGGGCTGCAAGGCTTTAGCAGAGGGGGATCGAACCCAGACCGGTTTTGCCCCAGCACCCAAAGCGTGCATGCTGCGTCACCGCTCTTGCCTGCCCACCCGTGTGCTGGGGCAAAGCTGCTGAGCACCTTTCGGCAAGGGATTTTTGAGCGATTTTGGGTGCGGGCAACGCAGGCGGGCTGCCGCCTGCCGAGGAGGACACGCCCAAAAGCGCCAAAAAGACCCGCCGAAAAGCGGCCTGGACCCGACTCCCCTCTGTTTTATCCACGGGCGGCTGTGCGGAGGGCTGAAAGCGGACCGGCACACCCCGCAAGCGAAAGGGGTAAAACCGGCAAAAGCAGCGGCCTGTTTGAGGCCGAGGGGTACTTCAGCGAAAGGGGCCGGTGGAGCGGGCCCAGGCGTTTGCAGCGCCCAAGGGCCGGGAACCCTTCCGGCTGCCATGCCTGGGATCCGCCTGAACCAGCACGGCCCCCGGGGGGATTCCCGGGGGCCGTTTGATGCTTACAGCGGGATCAGGGCATTCTCCTCGCACCAGGCGACCATCTGGCCTAAAAAATGGCTGGAGGTGGGCGGCTCGGGCAGGGTGTGGTGCACAATCTCCTCCAGCAGCGCCCGGTTGCCGTAGAGCCAGATGTTTTTTACGGTGCGGCGCAGGGCCCCCTCGATGCATTCGGGGGTTACCCGGTGCTTGCGGGCGATCACCTGATAGATCCGCTTGGTAACGCAGGTCAGGGCCATCGTATCCTGGCCGGCAAGCTCAAGCGCAGAGAGCGTATACCAATAGCCGATGCTTTCGGACGAAACGCCTAACTGCTGCAGGGTCTGCTTGTACTTTGGGTTCATTTTTACATCCTCCATATAGGTTTTATTCATCCATTCTACTGTTCCCGGCAAAAATCGCCGTGAAATCAAGCGAATCGGATGCAAAATGTCAAAAACCGATATGGAAAATGCGGGAAAGCCTATTGTATAAAATTGGAATTGTATACCAACAAAATGATGACCTATACCCGAAACGAGAACGACCCCATGCCCTACAGCTACGGCAGCACCCTGCGGGTTAAGGAATTCCGCGGATCGAGCGCAAGCTCTACCCTCTGGACCACCGTAGCCGCCATGGAGGCCTGGAATCTTACCCGCCGCAGCTATGGCAAGGGCATCCATGTGGGCTATGCCTTCAAGCGCCCGTGGGAGGGTGGCCATGGTACCCGCAGCCAGCACTACGCCGGAGTGGCCTTTGACGTGGGCCAAGGCCAAGGATCGAGCGCGCGCAACGCGATCTGGCGGGCCGCAAACAATTCAGGGGCCTGGGGCTATGTGGAACCCCAGAGCATGACCCCCACCTGGGTGCATTTTGACCGCCGGTATGGCAAGCCCGCCTGCAGCGGCACCACCGCCGGTTATCCCACCCTACGCAGGGGCTGCGTAAACACCTATGTGCTGCTGTTGCAGGACTGCCTCAACGCCCTGGGCTACAGCACTAAGACGTTGGACGGCAAGTTTGGCGCCAACACCGAAAGCGCTGTGCGTGCCTACCAGCGCCGGGTGGGCCTTGCCGTAGACGGTATTTGCGGCTGCAATACCTGGAAAAAGATTACCGCTGCGGCGGTCGGCATTGGCCGCACCGGTACCGTAATCAACTAAAAAAGCCCCTGCTCTGGCAAAAAGACCAGAGCAGGGGCTTTTGCGTTTCAGCAGACGCTGACCCGGCCGGTGACCGCGTCCATCGTAACCACCGCGCCGCTTTTGAGGATGTCGGTGGCGTGCTGCGCGCCGGTGATCACCGGCTTTGCCATTGCAAGGCCGGCGATGGCGGCGTGGCTGTTCTGCCCCGGCTGCTCGGTGATAATGCCGGCCGCGCGGCGCAGATACTCCACCATCGAGTTGTCGGTTTCGCGCACCGCAAGGATGTCGCCGTCCCGGAAATTTTCGAGGTCCTGCGGGGCTTTGACCACACAGAGCCGGGCCGAGACAGCCTTGTCGGTGACCCCCTGGCCGGTGACCAGCACATGGCCCACTACATGCACCTTCATCATGTTGGTGGTGCCCGAAACGCCGAGCGGCATCCCCGCGGTGATGACCACAAGGTCGCCGCTGCGCACCGCGCCGGCCTGTTCGGCCGCGTCCACCGCCCGCTCAAACAGGGCGTCGGTATCCTTTTCTTCGCTGATAACCAGCGGCTCGACCCCCCACGAGAGGCTGAGCTGCCGGCAGACATGCTCATGGATGGTACAGCCGATGATGGGGGTGTCGGGACGGAACTTGGATAGCTGCCGCGCTGTGATGCCGGACTTGGTTACCGTGATGATGGCCCGCGCCTTGAGGTCGTGGGCGGTGGTGCAGGCGGCGTGGGAAATGGCGTTGGTAACGTCAAAAGCGATGTCGCTGTTGTCGCGGGTATTGAACCGCTTGATGTAATCGATGCTCTGTTCGGTTTTTTCGGCAATACGCACCATCGTCTGGAGTGCCTCCACCGGGTAGCTGCCGGCGGCCGTTTCGCCCGAGAGCATGATGCAACTGGTGCCGTCGTAGATGGCGTTGGCCACGTCGGTGGCCTCGGCGCGGGTGGGGCGGGGGTTTTTCATCATCGAATCCAGCATCTGGGTAGCGGTGACTACCTGCTTGCCCGCATGGTAGGATTTTTGGATTAGCTGCTTTTGCAGCACCGGCACATCCTCCAAGGGAATCTCGACCCCCATGTCCCCCCGGGCCACCATGATGCCGTCTGCGACCCGGAGGATTTCATCGATATGGTCAACCCCCTCCATGTTTTCGATCTTGGCGATGATATTGATCGAGTGGCAGCCGTGCTCCTCAAGGATGCTGCGGATGGCGAGGATGTCCTCGGCGGTGCGGGTAAACGAGGCGGCAATCAGGTCAAAGCCGTTTTCGATGCCAAAGATGATGTCGGCGCGGTCCCGCTCGCTGATGAACGGCATTGAAAGGCGGGCGCCCGGTACGTTGATGCCCTTGTGATCCGAGATGCGGCCGCCGTTTTTTACCTCGCAGACAATGTCCGTTTCGGTAAGCTGGCGCACGGCCATCTCTACCAGGCCGTCGTCGATAAGCACCCTTGCGCCGGGCGCAAGGTCGGCCGGCAGCCCGGCGTAGCTGATCGAAACGGCCTTGGCGTCCCCCGACACCGGCCGGGTGGTCAGGGTAAAAGAATCCCCTGCCCGCAGTTCAACAGGGCCGTCCGCAAAGCGGCCCACCCGGATCTCGGGGCCCTTGGTGTCCAGGATGGTGGCGATGGGCAGGCCCAGCTCGCCGCGCAGCCGCACCACCGCTTCGAGCTTTTTGCGGGCGTCCTCGTGGGTGCAGTGAGAAAAGTTGAACCGGGCGGCGTTCATGCCGCCCAGCATCAGCCGGCGCAGCACCTCCTCGTCGTCGGTGGAAGGGCCGAGGGTGCAGATGATCTTGGTTTTTCTGGGCATGGCATTCCGTCCTTTCGCTGAAACATGATGTTATGATGTGGGATAAGCCGGCGTTTTTAAGGGGCTGTCCAGGCGGTATGAGGGCAAACGCCGCCGCGGCCTTTGCGGGCGAGGGCGCTGCATTGACCGGCCCGAAGCCGCTGACCGGGCATATTATACCACACCTTGTGTTCAAATAATGGAAACTTATGTTAAAATACCGATAAGAAAAGGGAGGGCGGGGCGAACCGTCCCATTGTACGATGCCCGCCCATATAATGGAAGGAGAAAGCGCCTATGGGCAAACTGCTTTTGGAGGGCTGCGTGGATTCCTACGCCTCGGCCTTGGCCGCCGCCGCAGGCGGGGCCGGCCGGCTGGAGCTCTGCGCCAATCTTTGCATCGGGGGTACCACCCCTTCGCCCGAGTTGTTTTTGCAGGTGCGGCAGGCGGTAAACATCCCGGTCAACGTTTTGGTCCGGCCCCGGTTTGGGGATTTCCTCTACAGTGAAATGGAGCTGCGGGAGATGTGCGGCAGCATCGAGCGGTTCCGCCTGTTGGGGGCAAACGGCATTGTGGCCGGGATGCTGACGGCGGACGGCGAGCTAGACGAGACAGGAATGGCACGGCTCATCGCGGCGGCGGCCGGGCTTCCGGTTACCCTGCACCGCGCTTTCGACATGGCCCGTGACCCCTTTGCCGCGCTGGAAGAGGCCGTCCGGCTGGGCTGCCGGGCGATCTTGACCTCGGGGCAGGCCGCCAGCGCGCCGCAGGGCGCCATGCTGCTGGCCCGGCTGCACCGGCAGGCGGCGGGCCGCATTGAGATCATGGCCGGCAGCGGGGTCAAGAGCAGCAACATCTCGGAGCTCTGGCGGCAAACCAGCCTTACCAGCTACCACACCTCCGGCCGGTGCGGCACGGCCCAAAGCGGTATGCGCTACCGCAAAGAGGGGGTCTCGATGGGTCTGCCCTCCCTCTCGGAATACGAGGCCTGGCAGGCCAGCGAGGCGGAGTTTGCCGCCTGTGCCGCGGCCCTGCGGCGGATTGAAGACACACAGGCGGATCTATAAAAGATGCCGGGCGGTGTTGGGGCAGCTCCCATAAGGAGGCTAACACCCGCTGGAAGGAAATTGCTTTTTAACGGGTGTTATTTTATAATGGGCTCATCGACAAAACCGGGTTTGCAGAGGTGAAACGATGCGGAAAGATATTTTAGAGAATCTGCAGCATGAAATATATGATAGATGCCAAAAACAAACGAATAAATTTGGAATGGGCTGTTATTATCATATTATTGCAGCGGTTAATAATGCAGAAATTCTGGCAGAAAAATATGGGGCAGATAAGGAAATTGTTATGATTGCGGCTTGGTTGCATGATATTGCTTCTATTACAGATTATAGTCTCTATGAGCTTCACCATATCCATGGGGCGGAAATGGCATATCGTATTCTTAGGGAATATGATTATGATGACCAAAAGATTTCATTGGTACAAAAATGCATCAGAAATCACAGGGGCAGTGTCGGTTCCGAGAAAATCAGCCTTGAAGAATTATGTGTTGCCGATGCTGATGCAATCTCACACTTTGATAGCGTGCCGAGCCTCTTATATTTAGCCTATGTTCAGAAATGTATGGGGATTGAAGAGGGCAAGACATTTGTAAAAAACAAGCTTGCGAGAAGCTTTCAAAAACTATCTGCTGAAAGCAAAAAACACTATCAGGATAAATTTGAAAAGGTTATGGAAGTTTTAGGTTGATAGCCTCCGGTTTATCGATTTCTCTCACTAGGGCTTTTTCTCCGAAAGTGCCATAGTGGGCTATACGGTATTAATTAAAAGGGACAAGGCAAACCGTTGCGGTTTGTCTTGTCCTCAACTTTTCTATGAAGTGAAGTCTCGCTTTTGCATGCCCGGCATTTTCTTTTGGAAAACCAGCCCCTCAGGGCCAGACTTGCAGCCGGCAAACGGCTTTTGGGCAAGGGGGTGTGGCAGGGCCCGGCCAAATTCCGGCGCGGCCGCGCCGGAAAAACCGTCGCGTGAAACCGCGATTTCCAAATAGCCGTTATAGGGGCTGCCTGGCTCGCCGCAAGGGGGCATAGGCCCCAGCCTCGGCGGAAAATCCCCGGCGCAAGGCTCATGCATCCCCATCTTTCCCGGCGTTGGCGGGCGTCTGCCCCAATACCCGCTCAAGATTTTTTTGTGTAAACAGGCAGCCCAAAAGGCAGGGGATCGAAAACCCGATCAGTACCAGATACGCCCCGCTGAAGGGCAGCAGCAGGATGGCCAGGGCCGGCAGGCCGTAGTGGCAGGCAGCCCCGGCCAGCGCCCGGCCGGGGTGCAAAAAGGCCAGCGCCAGCGCCCGCACCAAAGTGTCCCGCCCAAGGGGCCGCCCAGCGCAGAGCAAAGCGTAAAAGCCGCCGGAGGCCAGCAGCACCACCCAGAACACCGCCATGCAAAAGGCAAAGGGCACAAGCAGCAGCGGGTTTTGCCCTGCGGCGCCAAGGTAAAACCAGCAGCCGTACCCGGCAAAGGCCAGCAGCGGCAGGCTGAGGGCAAAGGCGCCCCAGGCCCGCCCCAGCCCGCCGCGCAGTGTCTCCCGCAGGGCCGCAAAAAAGCCGGCGGGCTTATTCTGGATCAGTTGCCAGCAGCACTTGTGCAGGCAGTAGAGGGCCGGCGGGATGGTGACCACCGGCAGGCAGAACAGGCAGAACAGCAGGTTGAGCCGCAGCAGCGCGGCGCATTCGTCCCGCAAAAGCTGCCACAGCCGCTGTGGCAGACTTTTGGCCGGGGCCTCGGCCCGGCCAAAAGCCTGATCGTAATCAAAAAGGGACACGGCACTGCCTCCCATCCGTTTTTTCTTACTATACCATGCCCCCGCCCGGGTTTCAACCGCCCGGCCAGGGGGCCCCTTTTTTGTTCCCGGGTTTTGCCCCTGTTTGGCATATCTACCACAAATGGATGCATATATCTCTTTTTTAGCCTGTCAAAACCCGGCAAAAACCCCATAGTTTTAACCGGGATATGGCAATAATTACAGTTTATTAAACATATATTTATACATTTTTTACGAATTTTCAAAGTATATGCGCATATGTTGCTTAAACAATCGAAAAAACAACCTAAACAACATTTGCGAATAAAATCCGAATTTTCGTTTATTTACAGTTCCCGGGCGCACAGTTTATATTTCTTAGTAGGGAGTCACCGATTGAAGATCCACCAAGATCAAAAGGAGTGAAATCATGAAACGTATTTCCCGCGTGATTGCAGCAGCCCTAACCCTTGCGCTGCTGCTGGCTCTGGCCGGCTGCGGCGCATCGGATGGCAAAACCCACCTGACCTTCCAGATCTGGGACGTCAACCAGCGCGACGGCATGCAGGCCATGTGCGACGCCTACACCGCCCAGCACCCGGAGGTCGAGATCGAGGTGCAGGTCACCAGCTGGAGCGAGTATTGGACCAAGTTGGAGGCCGCCGGCGAATCCAACACCATGCCGGACATCTTTTGGATGCACACCGACCAGATCCTCTACTATGCCGACTTTGGCATCCTGGCCGACCTGACCGACCTGTACGACGGGGTCGAGCCGGACTACTACACCACCCATTTCTCGGACGTGTCGATCGGCAACGCCAGCGGCTCGGACGGCCGGCTGTACGGCGTGCCCAAGGACAAGGACAACGTTGTGCTGGTGTACAACAAAGAGATGTTCGACGCCGCCAAGGTGCCCTACCCGGACGAGAGCTGGACCTGGGACGACCTCACCGCCGCTTCCCAGGCCATCTACGACGCCACCGGCAAGTACGGCTACATGGCCTACAGCGACGAGCAGTTAGGCTACTGGAACTTTGTGTACCAGAAGGGCGGCTACATCCTGGACGAGAACAACGTTTATGCCGGCTACACCCAGCCCGCCACCATGGAGGCGATCCGGTTTTATGTAGACCTGCAAAAAAACGACTGGTGCCCCACCCAAACCTATTTTGCCGAGACCAGCCCCGGCACCGCCTTCTTCTCGGAGGTGGGCGCAATGTTCTTTGAGGGTAGCTGGAACCTTTTGAGCGAGCTGCAGAACTACCCGGACATGATCGGCAAGTGGGACATCGCGCCCCTGCCCGCCTGCCCGGACCCGGTCTCGGGCGACGGCCGTGCCACCATTTCCAACGGCCTGTGCTATGCCACCGCGGCCGCGGGCAAGAACTTAGAGATCGTCAAGGACGTGCTGCGCTTTTTTGGCAGCGAGGAGGGCCAGCGCATCCAGGGCGAGTCCGGCGCGGCCATCCCGGCCTATCTTGGCCTTGAGGATTCCTGGACTGTTTCCTTTAGGGAGTTTGATTACCTGATCGACGTCGGGGTCTGCTATGACCAGTTCGAGACCTGCGTCAAGTACATCAACAACGCCAGCCGCCGCAAGTGGAAGTCCACCGTGGCCGACCAGATGGTCAAGGTCTACAACGGCGCGGACCTGGATGAGTCGCTTGCGTATATGCAGCAGATCGCCGACAGCTATGTTACGGCGGAGTAAAGGGAGGAGGAAATACCTGTGAACAACAAGCTTTCCAAGGCCGCCCGCCAGGAGGAAAACTGGGGCTGGCTGATGGTGGCCCCCACCATTATCGGGCTGCTGGTGCTCAACCTGTGGCCGTTTGTACAAACCATCTATACCAGCTTCTGCGAGCATCTGGGCTTTGGCCATTATAAATTTATCGGGCTGGGCAATTTTGTGCGGATGTTCCAGAACGCCGAGTTCTGGCGCGCCACCTGGAACACCATTCTGTTCTGCATCCTCACGGTGCCGGTGGGCCTGTTCCTCTCGCTGCTGGTGGCCATGCTGCTCAACGCCAAGATCAAGTTCAAGGGCGGCTTCCGCACCATCTTTTTTCTGCCCATGGTCTGCGCTCCCGCCGCCGTTACCATGGTCTGGCGCTGGATTTTCAACACAGAGTACGGCATCCTCAACCAGGTGCTGGGCGCAAAGATCGGCTGGGTTACCGACTCAAAATTCGTGATGATCTCCTGCGCCATCGTGGCCATCTGGAGCAACATCGGCTATGACGCGGTGCTGCTGCTGGCCGGCCTGCAGAACATCTCCAAATCCTACTACGAGGCGGCCAACATCGACGGCGCCACCAAGGTAACCCAGTTTTTCCAGATTACCCTGCCCATGGTCTCACCCACCCTGTTTGTGGTGATGATTATGCGCCTGATGGCCTCCATCAAGGTCTACGATCTGATCTACATGATGGTAGAGGAGACAAACCCGGCGGTGACAAGCGTGCAGAGTCTGATGTACCTGTTCTACCGGGAGTCCTTCGTGGCGGGCAGCCGCGGCACCGGCTCCGCCATCGTGATCTGGACCGTGCTTTTGATCGGCCTTGTCACGGTGATCCAGTTCTACGGCCAGAAGAAGTGGGTCAACTACGACGTATAAGGAGGAATTTTGATGAAACACACTTC
>CAJTSP010000090.1 GCA_910578965.1 uncultured Oscillospiraceae bacterium | reverse complement strand
CCTCGTGGAAGGTATCGGGGAAGAAGTAGGGCAGAAAGCGGCCCTCAGTGTATTTCACGCCGGGGATGTCGGCAATCAGACGCAGGGTGGACCCGTTGCCCACGCTGCCCACCACCGCATCCAGCCCAATGCCTTTGAACGGCTCCAGATACGGCTCGGTGCCGATCCAGTGATCGCCCAAAAACATCATGGCCTCCTTGCCGTACTCGTGGGTAATATCCACCATCTCTTTGGCAAGGGCCGCCACCTCCCGGTTTTGGAAAGCCACAAAATCCTTATACTCCTTAGACGGCACCCGGTATTGGTTGTTGTAGTAGCCCTGATCGATGATATACTCGGGCCGGAAGGGATAGCCCGCCTCCTGCTCGAACCGTTCCAGGATATACGGGCTTACGCTGGCCGAGTAGCCGTACCAATCAACGTATTTTTCCCGCCGCAGCTCGTCAAAGAGGAGGGTGAACTGGTGGAAAAAGGTGGTATAACGCACCACGTCCACATAAGGGTGGTCCTCCAAAAATTTGCGCAGCCGCTCCATGCTGAAGGCACGGGTTTTGGGCTGGCGCACGTCAAAGGTAAGCTGATGCTCAAAATCCTTCCAGCCGTTGGTTACGGCGTTGTACATGTGCACCGGGTCCCAGATGAGGTAGCAGAGAAAGCTTACGGTGTAGTCGTGGTAGGGCGCGGGCGCGTCGAGTACCACGCTGCCGGCCGCCTCGTCGTACCGCCAGGCATCCGCCGGCACCACCCTGCCGGCGGTACGGTCGATGACCTCCCACCAGCGGCGGATGTCGTCCCGGCTGTTGACCGCCAGCAGCTCCTCGCTGACCCCCTGCAAAAGCGGGATGTTCAGCGGCCCGCCGGCAGCGGTGTAAAAGCCGGTCATGATATAGCATTGCTGTATTTCGTTTGGGTTTGCCTTGGCCCAGGCGTTGTCCTTGCGGGTGGTGTAATAGGTGGAGTACACCTTGGCGTCCACACTTTTCAACGCCTCGGGGTAATCGGTGCCGTCGCAGTCCCGGATTGCATCCGCACCCCAGCGGCGCAAAAGCTCCAGGGTCTCGGGCACTACATCCAGGTCGGTGGGGATGGTCACCCGGCCGCGCGTTTCATTTGGCGTTGGCATCATTGTTTCTCCTTTTTACGGCGCGCCTCGGCAAAGCGGGCGTTGTAGAGCCAAAGGGTCGCCAGCAGCAGCGCCAGTCCCAGCAGCATCAGGCCCAGCCCGCCCAGCCGCCCGGTTTGGAACCAGCCATAGAGCAAAAGGGCCATGCCCAGCGCAAAGCTGGCCAGCATCAGGGCCATGCGCAGGGAGCGGTGTTCCTTCCAGTAATTCATAGCGGTCACCTTACCCTTTCAGCCCGCCCACGGTCATGCCCTGGGTGAGCTTTTTCTGCACGCAGATGTACAGGATGAGGGTGGGCAGCATCACCAGCACCAGCCCGGCGTACATGATGCCGAACTCCGCCTTGGACTGCTGCGCCTGCATCAGGTTGAGCAGGCCCACCGGCAGGGTCTTGAGGCCGGCAGCGCTGCTCATGAGGGTCATGGATATGATGTACTCGTTCCAGAACGAGAGGAAGTTGAACAGGATGATGGTGATGATGCTGGGCTGGGCCATGGGGAAGATGATCCTGACCATGGTGCGGCCATAGCCCGCGCCGTCGATGTAGGCGGCCTCCTCAAAATCGTGCGGCAGGGTGGCAAAGTAACCGGTGAGCAGGTAGATGGTAAAGGGCAGCGCCGTGGAGGCGTAGACCACTGCCAGTACAAACAGGTTGTTGAGGAAGAAGGTCTGCCGGAAAAAGTAGTTGATCCAACTGTCCCAATCGCGCAGCATCAAAAAGATCGGCACCACAATGTAGTTGACGTTGATGAACAGCCCCGCCATAAAGCAGGTGTTGAGGAATTTGCCTCCCCTAAACCGAAAGCGGGACAGGCAGTAGGCCGCCGGCAGGGCCACCACCAGCAGCAGCGCCAGCGAGATGGCGGTAACAATGACCGAATTGAGCATGTAGCTGCCCATCGAGGCGGCGTTCCAGGCGTCCACAAAGTTCTGCCAGTACAGGGTGGCGGGCAGCGCCCAGGGGTTGCCGTAAAACTCGCTGTTCTGCTTGACCGACGCCATAAACACCCAGCCCACCGGTACAATAATGGTAACGGCCAGGGTGATAAGCATTACATAGATGAACGCCTTATAGAGGGTATCGAGGGAAGTTTTCTTTTTGGTCATGGTACGGCCCCCTCTCACATCTGTAAAACGTCGCGCTTGGTGGCCTGGTTGACCACGGCGGACAGGGTAAACGAGAACAGGAAGATGATGACCCCGGCAGCCATGGCGTAGCCGTAAAGGCCGGCGTCCTTTTGGTTGTACATAAAGCTCAGGGCAACATCCGACATGCCCGGCGCCACCATCGACTTGACAAAGAGGAAGGCCATGTTGATGGTGGAGATGATAAAGAAGGTGAGGGTGGTGCGGATGTTGGTCCAGATAAGGGGCAGGGTGATCTCAAAGAACTGGCTCAGCCGCCCCGCGCCGTCCAGGCTGGCCGACTCGTACAGGTCCAGCGGCACCGCGGCCATCGAGGCCATGTACATGACCATATAGTAGCCGATGGCCTGCCAGATCATGGCAAGGATAACGCTCACGATAACCATCGGCTGGCTTTTCCACAAAACGACCACATCCCGCCCGGAAAGCAGGGTAAAGATGTTGTTGAGCATACCGGTGGTATCCGGCTTGTAGATGGCCGAAAAAATGCCCGCAATAACCACCACCGACAGGATGTTGGGGATGTAAAAAATGATGCGGAAAAAGTTTTGCCCGCGGAGCTTTTCGCGGGTGAGGATGGCCGCAAATACAATGGCAAAAAAGAAGGTGACGATGGTAACCGTAACAATGAGCAGGATGGTGTTTTGCATCGAGGTGATGAACTTTACATCCTTAAAGAGGGTTTTGAAGTTGGAAAGGCCCACAAAGGTCTCGGTGGGCGAATAGGCGCCCCGCTCAAACAGGGACATACGAAAAACATTGAGGGTGGGCATGACCATGAACAAAAAAAACAGGATCACGGCCGGCGCCACGCATAAGAAAATAAAACGGCTGCGGCTTTTGCTGCTGCGCATGGGCTCGCTCCTTTCGGGTGGATGCAGAAACGGCGGTGAGCAGAGCACGCTCACCGCCGTCTGCATGACAGGCTAATCTTTTCAGGGCGGGTTGCCGAACCGCCTTTAGCGCCTCATCTTAGGCCAAAACGGCGGTAGCCGGTTGAGCCGGTTGGGCCGGAGTTTAGGCTGTCTCGCAGGGCGGGTTAGCCCACCACGAGATTGGCGCGCATTTGGTCGCTGGCCGCCTTGATGTCGCTGACCCACTGATCCTTGCTGAGCTGGCCGCTCACCAGGCTGTTGACCGGGTCAAGGAAGACCTCACGCACGGTGCCGAGGCCGGCAACCGAGTTATACGCCGAGAAGATGCCGACAACCGGGGTAGCGCCCTGGTCGTAGATCGAGTAGAACATCTTGTTGTCGCCCTCAAGCTTGGCGGTTACGCCGTTGACCGGCTGCACCGCGCCGCCCTTGAGGAAGGTATCCACGGCCTTGTCACTGTACATAAAGGCCACAAACTGCTTGGCGGCGTCGGCATTGGCGGCGCCCGCCGGGATCCAGATCTGCTCCAGGAAGGAGTAGCTGGCGCCCTGGCCGCCCTCCTTGGCAGCCGGCAGGGCGGTCATGCCCCACTCAAAGCCGTCCGCGCGGGGCGCCTCGGCCATCTCGCCCACGATCCAGGTGCCGTTGGGCATAAAGAGGGCCTTATCGTCCAGGATGAGCTGCTGGTTCTGGCTGAAATCGTTGTCGTTGGCCTGCGCCGGAGTAACCGGGTTGGTGTTGGCGGCCAACTGGGCAATGATCTCAAAGCACTGCTGGGCCTCGGGGGTATCCCACACGCCCTCGGCATAGGAGGTAGCGTTGTTGAAAAACTCCGGGCCGCCTACCGAGTACATCAGCGCGTACAGGAACGCGTCGAAATAGCCGGTAGTGGGATAGGTAAACAGGCTGATGCCCTCGGCCTTGGCCGTCTCGGCCAGGGTCCACATCTCGTCCCAGGTAGCGGGGACCTTCCAGCCTTTTTCGGTAAACAGGTTTGCATTGTAGAACAGGCCACAGGGGGAATAGAACATCGGGAAGAGATAGGTCTTACCGTCGCCGTAGGGGGCGGTGGCGTTGGTGCCCAGGAAGGTGGGCATGACCTTGCTGGAAACGGTGGCGCTCTCGCCCGGGATGGTCATATCCAGCACGTCGCTGATGTCGGCAATGAGCTTATCCTTGATGAACTGCTCGGTGAGGCCGGGGCCGCGGCCGGTGGCGCAGAGCACCACGTCCGGGTAATCGCCGCCCTGCATCGAGGGGCCGATGACATCCTCAAGGTTTTTTTCGAGGGTGAGCTGCACCTCAATGCCGGTCTCGGCCGTAAAGGCGTCGCAAACCTCCTGCCACATGCCCGGGTAGGTGGTCTCGTAGCCGGAGGAAAGGGCCGCGACCTTAATGGCCTGGGCCGGGGCGGGGGTATCGCCGCCCTCTGCCGGGGCGGATGCGGCCGGGGTACTGGACGCGGGCGCCGGGGCGCCGCCGCAGCCGGCCAGCAGGGTAAGCGCCATGGCAAGCACCAGGGCGATGCTGAGGAACTTTTTCATATACTGCCTCCTTCAATGTGTCGCAGACATAGGTTGCTTTGAGCGGGCCTGCTGTAAAGCCGGCCAAAGCACGGACGCCGCACAGCCTTGTGGGCTTTTGCTGGTTTCAGTATAATCCTTCGGCAGGGATTAACAAGGATATTCTTGCGCGGTTTTTTATAAATATTGCTTTTTTAGCAGGAAATCCATAAATTTGTATTCATCTTGTAACTTTTTGTGCACATTATCCACAGAGCTCCCCCCTGTGTCTTTGGGCAGTTTGTATAGGGGAAATTTTCCCCCTTAGCTCTTCGGCTCCCCTCGAAAAAAAGCTCTTGCTTTGGGATGTTTTATGCGGTACACTTATCGAAAGCAAGCATATCTTGCTGTTTTTCTCCGCAATATATTGCAAAAAACACACAGCCGGCCCTGCGGGCGCCGGTCGGGAGGCCACGCTATGAGCAGCCAGCGATACGACCTTAGCCACCCTCAAACCAGCCCTGTGGACCGTAAGGCAACCCGTCTTTTATATGTGAGCACGGCAAAATACGGGGGCGATTGGAACAGCCTGCCCCATACCCATGCCTGCACCGAGCTGTTTTATGTGGTGGGCGGGCTTGGACAGTTCCGCATTATGGACAAGATGCTGGCGGTAAGGCCGGACGACCTGGTGATTGTAAACCCGCAGGTGGAGCACACCGAGGTCAGCCTCAACGCCAACCCGCTGGAGTACATCGTCCTGGGTGTAGAGGGGTTGGAATTTGCCGCAAGCGAGGGCGGGGATGGCCGGTACACTCTTTTTAACTTCCGCCGCGGGCGGCAGGAGCTGCTGACCCTTTTCCACGACATCCTCAGCGAGATCGACCGCAAGCCCGCCGGCTATGAGATTGTCTGCCAGGACCTTTTGGAGGTGCTGGTGGTCAAGCTGATGCGGCAGACGGATTTTTCCCTCACGGTTGCGCCGCAGCGGCGTTCCAGCAAGGAATGCGCAGCGGTCAAACGGTATATCGACGGCCATTTCAAAGAGAGCGTCACCCTGGATATGCTGGCAGGGATAGCCCATGTCAACAAATATTACCTGGTGCACACCTTCAGCCGGGAGTACGGCGTCTCGCCCATCAATTACCTCATCAGCCGCCGGGTAGAGGAAAGCCGGTACCTGCTGGGGCATACCGACCATACCCTTTCACAGATTGCGCAGATGATGAATTTCTCTTCGCCCAGCTATTTTTCCCAGAGCTTCCGCAAGCTTACCGGCATAAGCCCGATGGAATACCGCCGCCGCCAGCGTGCGCAGGGCGGTTGAGCCGGGCATTCATCTCGGCCAGGCCGCAGTATGCGGGCCCGTAAACGGCACACCCCACGGCGGGCGCAGGGAATGCACGGCCTTAGGGCCGCCCCCGCCGCCGCGCATGGCCGGCGTTTTTGCGCAAAGGCCAATCGTGCAAAAACTGTACCAGATAGGGCCTTTTCAGCCCAGCAGCCGGGCCGGTATAATAAAGGAAAGCGCCGGGGCGGCAAACGGCGGCGCCAAAGCCGCCGCGCAGGCGCATCAGGCGGCAGGGGCGGCGCAGGTGTGCCCCGGCAGGAAATAAAACAACAGGAGGGTAAAACCAATGGCGGTTGTAGCGGAGCAGATGCTGCCCGAGGTACTGGCGGCATACGATTTTGGCGGGCTTATTGTAGGCGCGCCGCGGTTTGGCAAGGGCCATATCAACGATACCTTCTGCGTTTACGCGCAGGATGAGGAGGGCGACTGCCTGCGCTGGATCCTGCAGCGGATGAGCGCGGCGGCCTTCCATCACCCGGATCAACTGATGCAGAACATTGTGGGGGTAACCACCCACCTGCGCCGCGCGGCCGAGGCGGCCGGGCGGGACCCGGCCCGGGCCTGCTTGCAGGTTGCGCCCACCCGCGCCGGCGAGGATTGGTACACCGACAGCGAGGGCGGCGCCTGGCGGGCATATCCCTTTGTGGAGGGCACCCGCTGCCTGCAAACCGCCGAAACCCCCGAGCTGTTTTACGCCTCGGCGGTGGCGTTTGGGCAGTTCCAATACATGCTGCGGGATTACCCGGCCGACACCCTGTTTGAGACGATCGAGCATTTTCACGATACCGAGGCCCGGCTGGCCGCCTTTGAGCAGGCCGCGCAGGCAGACAAGCTTGGCCGCGCCAAAAGCGCCGAGGACGAGATCGCCTTTGTGCGGGCCCGCCGGGCCGACTGCAGCGTGGCCCTGGCTGCCTTGCGTGAAGGCCGGCTGCCCCTGCGGGTAACCCACAACGACACCAAGCTCAACAACGTGCTGATCGACAAGGCCAGCGGCGTGGGCATCTGCATCATCGACCTGGATACTGTGATGCCCGGCCTTGCCATCAACGATTTTGGCGATTCGATCCGGTTTGGGGCCAACCATTGCGCCGAGGACGAGCGCGACCTTTCCAAGGTCAATTTTGACCTTGCGCTGTTTGAGACCTACACCAGGGGCTTTTTGCAGGGCGCGCAGGGCAGCCTGACCGACGCCGAGCTGGACTACCTGCCCTGGGGGGCGCGGCTGATGACCTTAGAGTGCGGCATCCGCTTTTTGACCGACTATCTGGCCGGGGACACCTATTTTCACATCCAGCGCGAGGGCCAGAACCTCGACCGCGCCCGCACCCAATTTAAGCTGGTGCGGGATATGGAGGAGCAATGGCAGGCCATGGCCGAGGCGGTGGGCCGCTGCCGGTAAGGGGCTTTTGCCGCCCGCAGCCGGCAAAAAACAGCCCGTCCCCCGCCCTCAGGCCAATTTGTTCTTTTCGCCCCAAGCGCACAATTGATCCAGAACAGCCACCAGGGATTCTCCACGGCCGTTGAGGCTGTATTCCACCTTTGGCGGGATTTGCGGGTATTTTGTCCTTATTATCAGCCGATCCCGTTCCAGTTCCTTCAGGTTTGTGCTGAGGGTTTTGTCGGATGTGAGGGGCATTGTATAACTGAACCCGGTATCCTCAAAATTTGCATTTTCAATAAAGCGGTTTATCACAAAAGCCTTCCCTTCAGATAGTACCTACCCAAAAGGATAGCACTTGAATTGCTTATACCCGGCACTATATTTGACCCGTATATACATGCATACTACCGGGTAACGGAACGCATTGGCGAAGCATTCAAGGATGGCCTGAACCTAAAAAGAATGAGCCAAGGCCCCCGGCTTTACCCGGGGGCCTTCTTTGGGCCAAAGCCGCTGCAAGCAAAGCCCTCCCAAAGGCAAAAGCTTTTGGGAGGGCTTTAGCAAGCTTTTTATAGAGGCTGCCCCGGGCAAGCACTTTTAAGAGAGCGGCGGTATGTTGGCTCGGCTCAGCCAAAGATATTGATGAGGATGCCCGCCGCTACCGCGCTGCCGATGACGCCCGCCACGTTGGGACCCATGGCATGCATCAGCAAAAAGTTGGTGGGGTTATACTGCTGGCCCACCTTTTGGGATACGCGGGCGGCCATAGGCACAGCCGAAACGCCGGCCGAACCGATGAGCGGGTTGACCTTGCCGCCTGTAATCACATACATCAGCTTGCCAAACAGCACGCCGCCCGCAGTGCCGCAGGCAAAAGCAAACAGGCCCATTGCAATGATCTTTACCGTATCCAGGTTGAGGAAGGTATTGGCGCTGGTGGTGCAGCCCACCGAAATGCCCAAAAAGATGGTGATGATGTTCATCAGCTCGTTGCCGGCCGTCTTGTTGATGCGATCCACCACGCCGGACTCTTTCATCAGGTTGCCCAGCATCAGCATGCCCACCAGCACGGCAGAATCCGGCAGGATCAGGCTGACGATGATGGTGCACATGATGGGGAAGATAATCTTTTCGGTTTTGGTGACGGTGCGCAATTGGGTCATCACGACCTTGCGCTCCTTGTCGGTGGTGAGCAGCTTCATGATGGGCGGCTGGATCACCGGTACCAAGGCCATGTAGCTGTAGGCGGCCACCGCAATGGAGCCCAGCAGCTCAGGCGCCAGCTTGCTGGTAACAAAGATGGCGGTGGGGCCGTCCGCGCCGCCGATGATGCCGATGGACGCAGCCTGCGGGCCGGTAAAGCCCAGAATCTTTGCGCCAAGGTAGGCGGTAAAGATGCCCAACTGGGCCGCCGCACCCAGCAGCAGGCTCTTGGGATTGGAGATCAACGGGGCGAAATCGGTCATGGTGCCAATACCCAAAAAGATGAGCGGCGGGTAGATGCCCAGCTTGACCCCGAGGTAGAGCATGTCGCCCAGGCCCCCGTGGTGCAAAATCTCGTTAAAGAGCGGGTAGGCGCTGGGGTCGGCCCCGGCCGGGGCAAGGAAGTACTGCATATGGATGATGCCGCTGCCCGGCAGGTTTGCGAGGATCATGCCAAAGGCGATGGGCAAAAGCAGCAGCGGCTCAAACTCCTTGACGATGGCGAGGTAAAGCAGGCCGCAGCCCACCACCAGCATCACAAGGTAGCGGTAGTCGTTTGCAATGCCCATAAAGCCGGAGTTCTGCCAGATGCTCAGCAAGGTATCAAGAAACGCGGACATGGCTTAAAACCCCCTCCCCTCTCAAAACGGCTCGGTGCCCGAAACGACACCGGCAAGGCCCCAGGCGCCGCGGCCGTCTTTTACACGGGTAAGCGAGCGCAGGGTGTATTTTCCGCCCTCCAGGCTGGCCACGGCGGCGGCGATGGCCGCCACCACCTCGGGCGGGATGCCCTCCTCAACCGCCGGCGCGGCAGGCGCGGGCACGACGGGCGCTGCCTTTGGGGGCGCTGCCGGAGCTGCCGCAGCCTTTTGCTTTTTACCGGCGGCGAGCGAATCAAAAATCTTGCCCTGCAGCAATATAACAAGGGTCAAAATGACAAGGATCAGGAACACGAGCGAAATGCCGATGGCTACCACAACGGCGTTGCTGGGGTAACTCCCCGCTGCGGTCAGGGCCATGGGTGCAAACAACGCTCCCATAGAACAGCCTCCTCTTCAAAACAATATCTTGTATTATTATATCGGAAAGCCGCCCGGCTTGCAAGATGCCGGGCGGCATATTTTGCGAATTTGTTAAAAAAGTATCTGCATCCTATTTGTTGGCCAAACAGCGGCGCCGCGGCCCTTGCGCCGCCCGGCAAAAGCCCTGCCTTACCGACGCCCCACCCGGGGCGTGGCATCCACAAAGCCGCTCTCGAGCTTGGGCCCAAGGGTCAGGCAGGCAGCAGTACCCAGCGCCACGCAGTTGACCGGATCGGGCGAGAGGTAAACCTCCACCTTGAGCAGCTCGCTGAGCAGCTCCGGCAGGCCGTGTAGCTGCGCGCCGCCGCCGGTAAGCATAATGCCCCCGGCGTAAATATCACCCGAAAGCTCGGGCGGAGTGCGCTCGAGCACCTGGTGGGCTGCGGCGGCAATCCGCTCAGCCAGGATCATCACCGGGCCGTAAAGGTCGTCGGTACGCACCTGCACCCGCTGGGGCAGCCCGGTAACAAGGCTGCGGCCCTTGATTTCCATGGTGGCCATAAACAGCCGCTGGCGGCAGCAGGCTACCTCTTTTTTGAGTTCCTCGGCTGTGCGCTGCCCAATAACAACATTGAATTTTTGGCGGATAAACTTGAGAATCTCATCGTCAAAGGTGTTGCCGGCCACATCCACGCTGGTGGCCTTAACCTTGCCCCCCAGGCTGATGACTGCGATGTCGGTGGTACCGCCGCCAATATCCACAATCATATGGCCCTGCGGCTGCAGGATGTCCAACCCCGATCCAAGCGCTGCGGCAATGGGCTCGTCGATGAGGTAGACCTGCCGCGCGCCGGCCGCGATTACCGCCTCCACCACCGCGTCGCTCTCGATGCCGGTGATGGCCGCCGGCACGCAAACCGCTACCCGCGGCTTCACCAGGTGGGAATCGTACACCTTGTTGACAAAGCTGCAGATCAGCTCCCGGGTGAGCAGGTGGTTGGAAATCACCCCGTCCTTGAGCGGGCGGATGGCCGAGATGTAGTTGGGGGTACGCCCTACCATGGCCAAAGCGTCGTCGCCCACCGCCAGAACCTTATTTTTACGGTGGTCCACCGCCACCACGCTGGGCTGGTTGAGCACCACGCCCTTGCCCTCTACCGCTACGATCACCGAGGTCGTGCCCAGGTCGATGCCAATATCATACTGTGCCATATCCCTCTCCCCTGTCCTCTATCCTTCTCAATCTATGCAAGGAAAGTATTTCATAAAATGGTATCACGGGCGGTTTCGCCGGTTGCCCCGCCAGGGGCGAAGCGAACGCCATAAAAATAAATGATAAT
>CAJTSP010000089.1 GCA_910578965.1 uncultured Oscillospiraceae bacterium | reverse complement strand
GGCCCCGCCGCAAAGCGGCGGTTCCAAGGCCGGAGACGGAGAATCCCCTGGGGGAATTTGTTTTTTTATTGAACCGCCGCCTTAGTAACGGATCCGCTTTTGCCGCGGCAGGCCTAAGAGGCTGCCCGTCTCGGCCGCCAGAGCGGCGGCGGCCAGCGGCAAACACAGCAGCAGCAACCACTGCCCGGCGCTTGGCATAAAGGCCGAAGCCCAGCCCTGCGCCGGGTTAAGGACCAGCCCGTCAAACCGGGTAAGCACCCCGCCTACGCTGTCCGGGTCGATACGAAGGCCGGACACCAGCTTCCCGCCGAGGTCAAACACAAACCGGCCTTCGGCATCCTGCCGGGCGTACACCACCTGCCGGGAGGAATAATCGCTCTGGCCTGGCAGCTTGTAGTAAAGCTCCACCCCGCAGCCCGGCTTTTGGTGCTCCAGCTCCAGCACCACCCGGCGCACCCAGGCGGTGTGCTCCCAGTAAAGGCGGGGATCGCTGTCGGTAGAGACGTACCAGACGCCGGCCGGGTCCTGCTCGTTCTCATACGGCTTAACGGCCACCGGGTCCAGCTCCTCAAAGGATAACAATCGCTGGCTGGCCAGCCCCTCGCGGGCATACCAGGCGGTTTGCACCAGCACCCCCGCCCCATGGGCCAGCCAGAGAAAAAGCGAGGCGAGATAGCAGGCGGCCAGCAGCTTTTTAAGGTTCATACCGCACCTCCCCCGCCGGCACAAAGCGCATGGCTTCGCCGTCGTCCTCGATTTTATAGAGATAGGCCTCCCCGGTACGGTCCAGCGGCACCGGCCCCTCAAACAGCGGGCCCATCTCATACCGGATGTAGAGGTCGCTCTGATCCAAAAGGATGTGGGAATAGCCCTTTTCCCGCAAAAACACCACAAGATCCTCCCGACTACAGGCCGCGGTGTAAGGGTAAAGGGTTTGGAAGCGATATTTGGCGGTGTTGTATTCGTCGGTGTAAGGGTTTACCAGGCTGGCAAAGGTGGTTTCCCAGTTTTCGGCATCCTGCTCGCTGTAGCCATAGCCGGCAAAGCCGTTGGCCATGCGCGCGTTCAGCTCGTAGCCGTAATAGTACCAGCGGGTTGCGTCGTCCCCCTGGCTGATGAGAAAGACCTCGTCCTCCCAGGCGAGCGCCCCGTTTACCGCTGCGGCCCGCCGGGCCACCTCCCGGCGGACCGCATAGTTCTCGACCGGGTAGTTCCAAAAGCCGGCGCTGGGCAGGCCCCGCAGCCCAAAGCAGGCCGCAATGCAGCCCGAGAGGGCAAGGCAGCCCAGCCGGGCCGGCCGGGGCAGGCTGCCGCCCTCGGCCGAAACAGCCAGCAGGCAAAACGCCGCCAGCAGCCAGCCGAGGTAAAAGGGAGAAAGATAGCGGTCGTAATCCTTTAAGATCAGCGCCTCGCGCTGGGTAAAGTTGTAGACGTACAGCAAAAGGTGAAAGAGCATAAAGGCCGCCCAGCCCGCCGTGCCCAGCAGCCCGAACACGGCCACCCGCCGCCGCCCGGCCCCGGGCGAGGCGGTAACAAGGGCCAGCAGCAGCACCCCCGCAATCAGGGCCAGCGCCGCCGCGCCGCCGCCCAAGAGGCAGAGCTGGGTTTCCGAAAAGGCATCGAGCATCAGCCCGCGCACCGAGGCAAATTTTTCGGCGTACCGCTCGCTGCCGTGGCCGGCTATCTGCAAAAGGCCGTCCTTGAGCATAAAGCCGTAGCTTACCGCATCCCCGGTGGCGGCGCTGCCCACGCTGGCCTTGTCGATGCTGGCGGCAAGGGATACATACCGGCTCCAGCCAAGATAAAAAGCCGCAGGCCCGGCCAGCAAGGCGGCAAAGGCCGCCGCGCCGCCGCCTGCGCAAAGGAGGGCCGGCCTCCGCACCGCAAGCAGCCGGTCGGCCGCAATGAGCATGGCGGCAATGGCTGCATAGGCAAGGCCGATGTCCTTGATAAGGGCCAAAAAGCACAGGCTCACCGCCGCCCCTGCCAGCGCTGGCAAAACGGACGCGTCCGCGCCCCGGCCGGCCGCCGCAAAGTAAAGGCAGAGCGCCCCGCCAAACACAAGGCCCAGGGCAAGGTCGCCCATTACAGTAAGGTAGATGCGGGAGACCCCGCCCGGCGCGGGGGTTGTAAAAAAGTAGGGCAGCAGCACCGCGCCGGCCAGCAGCAATACCGCGCGGGGCCAGCGGCGGCCACGCTCGGCCCCGGTCTCGGTTTCGGCACGCACGGTACCGGCCAACGGGGCCATGGCCGCAAGGCAAAGGGTATTGTAGGCGGCAATGCTCTTCCACTCGGCAAAGCCTCCCCCTATAAACTGGAAGAGATAGCTCAAAAGCGGCACCCCGGGCAGCGAGCCGCGGGCCGCCAGGTTGCCGGGGGCCGCCGGGTGCAGGCAGCCCCAAAGGCTGGTCATCTTGCAGGCGGTGCCCCAGCAGGTAAACTCATCCCAGAGGATATACTGAGGCTGCACGGCAGCAAGGATGGCCCAAAAGGCGAGGCTGCCCAGCAAAAAAAACAAAAAACCGGGCGAGGCCAGCCGCGCCAGCGCATTGGCAAGGTCCCGCCGCAGCGCCGCCAGCGCCACGCCCGCCAGGCAGAGGGCCAGCCAGAGCCAGGCCCCTGCCGGCAAAAGCCCGGCAAAGCCCCAGAGGCAGAGCCAAACGACGCTGCCTGCTATAACCGGCAGCGGCAAAAGCGCCGGGTCGGCCTGTAAAAACTCCACCAAAAACAGGCACAGCCCGCAGACGCCCAACAGCGCGGCAATCCCGCTGAACATGGCACGGCTCCCCTCCCTTCGGTTTTGAATATGGCATCCAGGCCGCGCGGCCCAAACGGCAGCATGCGCCGCACGGGGACCGGGCGGTCAGCCTGGCAGCAGGTAGACCGGCCCGATGAAGTAATGCTGAAAGAGCAGCACCGCCCCCAGCACTGCAAAGCCGGCCGATACCCATAGCCCCAGCCGCAGCGCGGCCTGCCGGCCATCCTCGGCGAGCCGGGGCTGCAGCACATGGCTGAGCAGCGCGGCCAACAGCACCGTAAGCATCAAAAAGGCCGGCAGGAAATACCGCGCCTGCAGCCCCAAAATGCGCACCATGCCCACCGGGGTATAGGTGATGTACATGGCGGTCATGGCGCCCGCAGCATACAGCACCGACAGCCCGCCCAGCCCCAAGGCAGGCAAACCGTGCAGGCTGCTTTTTTCGTGCACCGAGAGGGCCGCTGCAAACACCAGCAGCACTGGGCTTGCAAGGCTGATAAGGGGCACGGGCAGGTCCAGCCAGCCAAAGGTGCCCAACTGCCCGATAAAAAACAGGTTTTCGTATAGGGTACCCAGCATCACCGCCAGGTACCGCGGCAGGTTGCCCAGGATAAACTGCAACTGGCCCAACTGATCCACCACCGCCTCGCCCAGCATCCGGTCAAAGGCGGCGGCGGGATAGTTGTACCGGAAGGCCCCGCCGTACCATTCCACAAAGGCGGTAAGGGCCAGCGCGCCCCCCAGCGCCGCCACAGCCGCCTGCCATTTTTTTAATCGGCTTTTCCAGGCCGAGCGGGGCAGGATGAGGGGCAGCGCCACCCAGAGCAGGTTGAGCCAAGGCTTGGCCGAGTTCATCATCCAAAAGGCAAACAGGAACCAATAGACGTCCCGGTCGGTGATCTCGTCCCGGCAATAGTAGCTGGCCACCAGGTAGTAAAAGCCCAGCAGGGTGGCGTCATAGCTGGCGCTGGCCGCCATAAACAGGCTCAGGGGCAGCAGCATCACGGCCAAAAACACCGGCTGGTACCGCCGGCAGCCGCGCAGCGCCGCCCCACACAGGGCCGCATAGACCGCAAGGTTTGCCAGCCGCGCGCCATAAAGGCAGCCCAGCGCCCCAAAGCCCAAAAGCCGCGCAATAAAGATGCCCAGCGCCTGGGGCAAAAAGGGCAGCACCATTACAACAATGGGCTCGTGCAGGGGGGCAGGGGCTTTTGGCCCGGCGTCAAAATACGCCTCGAAGCTGTCGGCCACGCTCTCCACCCTGGCCCCCTCGCCCCGCATCTTGAGCGCATAGCCGGCGCTGGAATAGCTTTTGGGATTGCCGGCCTCGTCCTGCCCCAGCGCCACGCTGGTGTGCGCCGAGGCCCACGCCCCGGGAAAAGCCTCTGCCAGCCTTGCAACATCCTGCGGGTAGGTGCGGGCATAATCAAAGTCAAAATACCCTTGGCTGATGGACCAGCTCCGTAAAAAATGGCTGGCCTCGTCCGGGGCCTGGAAGGGCGGGTTTGCAAAGCAAAACAGCACGCCGCTCACAAGGATGCAGAGCGCCGCACGGGCGGGCAGGCCGCGCACAAAGCGCACGGCAAGGAACACCGCTCCGTACACAAGGGTAGCGGCACCCCAGGCGCAGAGGGTCAGCGGCAGCGCGCCCAGCCGGTTAAATTCGTAAAACACCCGCCAGCAGTATACCAGCGCCGCGCTGCCAAGCAGCGCGGCGGCGTATCCGGCCAGCCAGCCGGCCCATGCCGGAAAGGAGGCCGGGCGCAGGGCGGCGGTTTTGGCAAAAAAACGGTTCATGGCAACCTCGATACAGGCACAGGCCGGCCGCCGGAAGGCCGCAGCGCCGGCCGGCGCGGGATAACCGCCGCGGCACAGGCCGACGGTGCAGCCCGTGCGCCCGCCTTGCGGTTTTGCGGCCGCAGGAAAAACGGCGTTTGCCTAAAATGGCGGCAGGCGCTTTTCCGCCCCTACAAATTATAGATGTCCGGCTTATAACGGCTGAGATTCTCGCGCAAAAAGGCGATGGTCTCACTCAGGCCCTGGCTAAAGGTGTAAGCGGGAGCCCACCCGGTAAGTTCGCGCAGCTTTTGGGCGCTGCCCAAAAGCCGGTTGACCTCGCTTTTTTCGGGGCGCAGGCGGCCCTCGTCGCAGACGACGCGGGCCGAGGGGTTGATCTGGGCAATCAGCTCGGCCGCGAGCTCCCCAACCGAGTGCTCGACGCCGGTGGCAATGTTGACCTCCTGCCCGATGGCCTTTTCGCACCCGGCCAGGGCCATAAAACCGGCCGCCGTGTCCTTGACATAGTTAAAGTCCCGGGTGGGAGTGAGGCTGCCCAGCCGGATCTCGGTGCGGCCGGTGAGTAGCTGGGTGATAATGGTGGGGATGACGGCGCGAGCGCTCTGGCGCGGGCCGTAGGTGTTGAAAGGACGCACAATGGTCACCGGCAGGTCAAAACTGCGCCAAAAGCTCTCGGCCAGCCGATCGGCCCCTATTTTGGTAGCCGAATAGGGGCTTTGCCCCTGGTAGGGGTGCTGCTCGTCGATGGGCACATACCGGGCGGTGCCGTATACCTCGCTGGTACTGGTAACCAGCAGCCGGGCCGTACCCACCTGCCGGGCGGCGTTGAGCACGTTGAGGGTACCCTTGATGTTGGTATCCACATAGCTGTCCGGGCTGTGGTAGCTAAAGGGGATAGCGATCAGCGCAGCCAGATGGTAAACCACCTGCTGGCCCTCCATGGCGGTACGCACCCCGTTGGGGTCCCGGATGTCCCCCATAAACACCTCGATCTCATTTTTAATTTCAGGGGCAAGGCTGTCCAGCCAGCCCCAGGTGCCAAACGAATTGTAATAGCAAAACGCCTTGACCCGCTCGCCCCTTTTGACCAGCTCTTCGGTAAGATGGCTGCCGATAAAACCGTCGGCCCCGGTAACCAATACAGTGTTGGCCATAAAACAAGCTGCTCCTTCGTCGATTTTACGGGCCGTACAGCCCGCCAATGTCATTGAACTGTAACTATTTTTTCAGTATAATATAAAAAGCGTAAAATTTCAACCAAAACTGCCGGCAGGGCCCGGGCAAAAACTTTACCATTTGGGCAAAATATGATAGTATTGTCTGGATATAGCCCCCCATGCTGCCCTTTGCGCCTGCCGGGCCTCCCGCTTTGCATTTTACCGCGCGGCAAGGGGCCCTCCCGTCACCCGAAAGGAGCCGCCGCATGAGCCTGCAAAGCTTGGGTTACCTTGCCTTTTTGCCGCTGACGGCGGTTGTCTGCCTGCATCTGCCCCACCGGCTGCAGGCGCCCTTTTTGCTGGCTGCAAGCTGGTGCTTCTATCTTTTGGCCGCACCGGGGGCGTTTTTGGTGCTGCTGGGCTGTACCTTGTTTACCTGGCTGTGCGGGCTGGGCCTGAGCGGGCGGCACAAAAATGCCCTTTTGCTGCTGGGAGTAGCGGGCAGCCTTGGCTGCCTTGCATTTTTCAAATACGCCGGCCTGTTGGCCGCGCCGCTCTCGGCCTTTTTTGCCCGGGCAGGGCTGGCCGTGAGGCTTCCGGCGCTGGCCATGCCGCTGGGCATCAGCTTTACTACCTTTGCCTCGGTCGGCTACCTGGTGGACGCCGCCCGGGGCGAAACCGCGCCCGAGCGCAGCTTTGTGCACTACGCCCTTTTTACCGGCTTTTTTGCCACCATCACGGCCGGGCCGATCTGCCGCGCGCCGTCCCTGCTGCCTCAACTGCACGCCGAGCACCGGTTTAGCGAGGAGCGCACGGTGCGCGCGCTGCGGCTGTACGCCTTGGGGCTGTTCAAAAAGGTGGCGGTGGCGGATGTCTTGATGCTGTTTGTGCGCCCGGTATTTGCAGACATTGCCGGCCACGGCGGCCCGGTCTTGCTGGCCGCGCTGTTGGGCTACACCCTTTACCTTTATTTTGATTTTGCCGGCTACTCCGAGATGGCGCGGGCCAGCGGGCTTTTGCTGGGCATCCGGCTGCCAGAAAACTTTAAGACCCCTTTTTTTGCCACCAATTTTTCCGGCTTTTGGGCGCGGTGGCATATCAGCCTTTCGGGCTGGCTGCAGGATTACCTGTTTACCCCGTTGGTTTGGGCGGACGCTTCCCGCATCCCCCTTTTGGGCCGCAGGGTACAGCGGCTTTCGCCGGTGTTCTGCGTATTCGTTGTCTTTTTTTTCTCGGGCTTCTGGCACGGCAACACGATGCCCTTTGTGGTGTGGGGGGCTTTGCAGGGGCTTTACCGCGCGGGGGAGGAGCTCTGTCACCGGTACCTTGGCAGGCCCCGCAAAAAAGCGCCCGCCTATACGGTATGGGCAAAACGGGCCGGGGTATTCGTTTTGTGGGCCCTTGGCATGGCTTTTTTTGCTATGGGCTCCGGCGTTGGGGCAGACGGCCCGCGCCCGGTAGGCGACGCATTGGCCCTGCTGGGCGGGCTTTTGCGCGGCTGGGCTCCCGCCCGCTTTGCGGCCGAGGCCAAGGCGGCAGTGCTGGCCGGCTTTTACGCAAACGACCTCATGGCGGCAGCCTGGCTGGCCTTTGCGGCTTTTGGGCTTGCTTTGAGCTTTTGGCTGGACTGGCAGCGGTTTGCCCACTGCAAGGGCTCCGGCTCCGAGGAGGTACTGGCCGCCCAGCCCAGGGCGCAGCGCTGGGTGCTTTATTACCTGCTGGTGCTGGGCATCTTTGCCGGGCTGGTGGTACAAAGCGGCGGGTTTGGCGGCCAGAGCTTTGCCTACGCCGGTTTTTAAGGGCCAAAGGGGGAGTTCCGGCATGAGACACATCACCAAAAAGCTGGCGCTGCTGCTTTTGCCGGTGGCGCTGTATCTGGCGCTGTTTGTGGCTTTTGAGCCAAACAACTATTTTGGCCTGCATAAAACCACCAGCTCCAGCGCCCCCATCGCCCTGATCCGGGCGTTCCGGGACGCGCCGGGCGAATATCTGATTTTGGGGGATTCGCGGTTTGCCCAGTTTGACCCTGCCCTGATGCGGGCGGCCAGCGGCAGGGAGTGGCAGAACCTCGCTTTTGGCGGGGCAAGCCTCAAAGAAAACCTCGACCTTGCCGGGTATGTGCTGGAACGCGGGCCGGATGTAAAGGAGCTCGTATTTGGGCTTTCGTTTTACACCCTCAACGCCGGCTACGATACCGACCGGATGGCCGGGCTTGAAGCCACCCTGCAAAATCCGCTGGCCTATCTGCTGAACCTTGAGTACAACATCAACATGCTGGAAAACCTGGGCAAATGGCTGGGCTGGGCACGCCAGCGGCTTTCCGGCAATACCGACTGGGACTGGGCCGAGGCCCAGCGTGAGCACGAGACCGGGGTATGGCAGTATCCCGAGGATTATACCGGCCCGGACGGCACGGTGTACCCGGTACACACCGCGCTGGCAGTTTACCCGGCGGTGATCGCCCCAAGATGCGAGGGCTGGCAGCTTTCGCCCTGGTTTTGGGAGCTGCCGGCGCTGGCCGTGGCCTGTAAAGAGCGTGGCATCGCCCTTACCATTGTGCTGGCCCCTATGGCGGACAATGTGCTCACGGAGGTTTGCGAGCCCTATGGCATTGCCGGGGCCATGCGCGGTGAGGTACTGCCCCAGCTTTCGGCCTGGGGGGAGGAATACGGCTTTAAGGTACTGGACTATGAATGGGCCGACCGGCCGCCCCTAAACGACGACACCCAATTTTACGACGGCTTCCACCTGGACGTGGTCTACGGCCTGCCCGAGTGGACAAGCACCCTGTTCAGCGCGCTGGCCGGCGGCGCATAGGCAGGAACGGCCGGCGCTTTTGGCAGGGGCGGCGGGGGCCGCAAACCACAGGCAAGGAGGCGTACCCAAAGGATCATGGGCCTGGATTTTCTGATCTTATACGAGCATCCGGTGCGGGAGTACGAGAGCGACCTTTTGCTCAAATTGGAGCTGGAGCGCCGCGGCTACACCGCCGAGATCCGCCAGTTGCTGGACCGTAAGCGCCTGCGCTATTTTACCCTAAAAAAGCCCCGGGTGCTGGTAGCTAGCTGCATGTACGACAATGCCGCCATCAACAGCCATGTGTATAACAACGTGGGCCGCTGCGAGCGGATCGTGAACCTGCATTGGGAGCAGATGCTCAGCGACACCCAGGAGGAAGGCGACTGGTTCAATTTCAAGGGCAACGCCAAAAAATGCGTACAGACCTGCTGGGGTGAAAAAACCGCCCTGCGGCTGCGTGCGCACGGTGTGACCGAAAAAAACAGCCCCGTAACCGGCGCGGTGATGATGGATTTTTTGCGCCCGGAGTTTGCAGGCTACTTTGCCGGCAAACAGGCGCTGTGCCAAAGGCATGGGCTGGACCCGGCCAAAACGCTGCACCTTTATATCTCGAGCTTCGGCTATGCCAGCATGACCGACGAGGAGGTGCGGGAATTAAGCAAGATGGCCGGCACCGATTTTGCCGGGTTTGCCGCCGTTAATCGCGCCAGCATGGACGAGACCTTGCGCTGGTTTGACCAATACCTTGCCGCCCACCCGGAGGTGGAGCTGGTGTACCGCCGCCATCCCAGCGAATGGAACAGCCACAAGCTGGAGGCGCTGGCCCGCCGGAGGCCCAATTTCCATGTGCTGTTTGAGGGCAGCGTCAAGGAGTGGATCGTGGCGGCGGATTCGATCAGCATCTGGATGAGCACCGCCATTGCCGAGGTATATATGGCCGGCAAAAGCTGCCACATCCTGCGGCCGATGCCCATCCCCCACGAGTACGACCCGGTGATCTATGCCGGGGCGCAGTATGTAACCCACTACGAGGATTTCTGCTCTGCCATGGACGGGCCGGGCCAGGGGTTTCCCATCGAACGGGCGGTGATCGAGGGGTATTTTTCGGCGGGCGAAAAGCCCGCCTACCTGCGCATGGCCGACCTGCTAGAGGAGGTATGGTGCGAAGAGCCGCGGGACGCACCCATGGGCGAGGGCTTCTCGCCCCATTTCAACAAGCTCAAGCTCCTGGCGCTGTGGGGGGTACACATCCTCTTTGCGCTGCGGCTGGAGCCCAAAAAGGCCTTTTTCTTCTGCCCGCCGCTGGCCCGCTTTGCCCAGCGCATCTATGGGTATGTGGAAAATGCGTATGTCCCCCCTGCCGAGCGTGAGGCGATGGCGGCGCGGCTGCGCCCGTACGTCGAAAAAATCGGCCGCGCGCAGGACGCTGCAGGCGGGAGATACGGCACGGCATATCCCTAAAACGGGGCCGGCCGGGCCAGAAATGCCGGCCGGGCACAAATCCGGCTGCCTAAAAAGGGGTGGCTCCCTGCACCCACATCGTCTTTGGGCAGCCTTTGCAGCGAGGGCCTATGGAAAAGCAGCTTCGCAAAAATTTGTTGTTCAACACAGCCGGCAGCCTTTTGTTCTACCTCTGCCAGGCCGCCATCAACCTGCTGGTGGTGGCGCTGGCCGGCATTGAGGCCGGCGGGGTGCTGGGGGTAGCCATGACGGCGGCCAATGTCTGCGTAAGCTTTGCCAGCTATGGCATGCGCACCTTCCAGGTGTCCGACCTTGCCGGCAGCTATACCGACCGCACCTACCTGCGCAGCCGGTACCTTACCCTTGCGGCGGCCGTTTTGGGCTGCCTTGTGTTTGCCTTTGCCAACCGGTACTCGGCCCAGCAGCGGTGGGTGATCCTGCTGTTTACCGGGTATCGCCTAATCGAAAGCTGGAGCGACGTTTGGCACGGATACCTGCAAAAGGCCGAACGGATGGACCTTGTGGGCATCAGCTTTGGGGTACGGGGGCTTGCCACCGCCGTATGCGTAACCGCCGGCCTTTGGCTGACCAAAAGCCTTGTGCTTACCATGGGCGCCCTGTTTTTGGCAAACGCCCTGTATGTACTGGCGGTGGATATCCCGCTGGCCCGCCGATACGCCTGCCTTGGCCCCGTGTGCGGCCGGGCCGGCGGCAGCGTCAAGGCGCTGCTGCTCGAATGCCTGCCGCTGGCGGTGTACGCCAGCCTCAACACGGCCATCGGCTCGGCGCCGCGATACTACTGCGAGCGGCTGCTGGGCGGGGAGGCCCTGGGCTGCTTTAACAGCGTGTTTGTGCCGGTGCTGGTGCTGCAGGTGGGGGCGGTTTATCTGTTTGTACCGTTTATTACCCGGTTTTCGCGCCTTTGGAGCCAAAAAGACCGCGCCGGCTTTTGGGCCGGGCTGCGTTGGCTCTTAAGCGGCCTGGCCGTGCTTTGGGCGGCGGGGTAGAGCAGCCGCAGCCCCCAGCGG
>CAJTSP010000088.1:3195-11126 GCA_910578965.1 uncultured Oscillospiraceae bacterium | reverse complement strand
GGGTGAGATACACCGAGGGGCGGTTTTTACCCTATTTTTTCCCGGATGTTTTTTGTGAAGGGGGCGACCCTGTTAAGGAGGCACGGGAAAACTGGATCACCGCCCGGCGGGCGATCCTGCGCAAACCCGTGGACCGGATCGGGTACGGGGGCTACCTAAAGCTGGCCTGCCGGTTCCCAGAGTTTTTGGAGTATGTCGAGAGCGTCTGCAACGAGTTCCGGCAGTTGTACAGATATGTCCATGGGGCCGAGCCGTACTGTGCGGCGCGGGTAGCGGTACTCAATAGCTGGGGGAAAATGCGCTCCTGGGGCTGCCATATGGTGCATCACGCGCTTTACCAAAAGCAGAACTACAGCTATGCCGGAGTAATCGAGACGCTTTCCGGCGCGCCGTTTGAGGTACAGTTTTTAAGCTTTGACGAGCTTGAGGCCAACCCCGGGGTGCTGGAAAATGTAGACGTGCTGCTGAATATCGGGGACGGGGACACGGCCCACACCGGGGGCGCCGTGTGGGAAAACCCGGCCGTGACGGCCGCCGTTAAGAGGTTTGTATACCAAGGCGGCGGCTTTATCGGGATAGGCGAGCCTTCCGGCCACCAGTACCAGGGGCGGTATTTGCAGCTATCGGGCGTGCTGGGGGTGGAAAAGGAGACCGGTTTTACCCTGGGGTACGACAAGTACAACTGGGCCGAGCGCCCGGAGCACTTTATCCTGGCGGATGCCGGGGGCCCGGTGGACTTTGGCGAGGGCAAAAAGGATATGTACGCCCTGCCGGGGGCCGAGGTGCTGGTGCAGCGGCAAAAGGAGGTACAGCTTGCGGCAAACGTATTTGGCGCGGGGCGCGGGGTGTATATCAGCGGGCTGCCATACAGCTTTGCCAACAGCCGGCTTTTGCACCGGGCTATCCTGTGGGCGGCCCATGCCGAGGGAAAAACCGAGCGGTGGTTCAGCAAAAACCCGGCCACCGAGCTGCACGCCTACCCGGGGGCCGGGCGGTACTGCGTGGTAAACAACAGCTATGCGCAGCAGGATACCACCGCCTATACCGGCGACGGCACAGCCTTTGCGCTGAGCCTTGCGCCGGGCGAGATCCGGTGGTTCAGCATGGGGTAAGGCCCTTTTTCCAAAAGGCTTTTGCCTAAAAAACGCAGGGCGCGGCCTGACGGGGCGCGCGGTTTGGAGGCTGCCCCCAAAAAGCATATCCCAAAAGCCTCTCAAAAAGGCGCCTTAAAAAATTTTTTTGCGGCGGATTTTGTAGCAAAAAACAGGGGATTTTTTGCAAAAACCCCGCCGGCCGGGCAGTACGCTGCCTGGCCGGCGGGGTTTCCCTTTTGCGCGGGATGTGTTATAATACACCCGTATGCCTGCGGGGCAAAGGCCTCAGCGGCGGCTTTGCCCCGCTGAAGCGCCGGGGGCGCCGCTTGGCAAAGCATCGCGCCGGCAGCCTATATGCCCTTGGCCCGGGCGGGCCCTGCGCAAAAACCTTGGGGAAAGGGTGCGTTATGTCAAACGAAACAGCAGAGTTCCTCTCACTGCGCGACGCCTACATTGAAGCGCAGTTTACCGGGCTGAACCCGGTGCAGCGGCAGGCAGTATTTGCCACCGAGGGCCCGTTGCTGCTCTTAGCGGGCGCGGGCAGCGGCAAAACCACCGTGCTGGTCAACCGCATTGCCAACCTCATCCGGTTTGGCGCGGCCCACGGCTCGGCCGAGCTGCGGCGCACTCCCACTCCGGCCGACGTGGCCGCCCTGCGCGCTGCGGTAGAGGGTGGCGTGCCGCTGCCCGGCGAGGTGGCCGGCCTTTTGCCGGTAAACCCGGTGCGCCCCTGGAACGTGCTGGCCATCACCTTTACCAACAAGGCGGCCGGGGAGCTCAAAAGCCGGCTTGCCGCCATGCTGGGCGAAACCCAAGGCGGGGATGTCAATGCCTCCACCTTCCACTCGGCCTGCGTGCGTATTTTGCGCCGCAGCGCCGGCGAGCTGGGCTTCCCCCAAAGCTTTACCATCTATGATGCCGACGACCAGCAGCGCGCCATGAAAGAGGCCTATAAGGACCTGATGGTGGACGACAAGTTCCTGCCAGTCAAGTCGGCCCTTTCGCAGATTGGCCGGATGAAAGATCAGCTCATCGGCCCCGAGGAGGCGCTGGCGGCCCCGGCCGACACCAAGGCCGGGCTGCTGGCCAAGGTTTACGACGCCTATGCCCGGCGGCTCAAGGCGGCCGGCGCCATGGATTTTGACGACCTTATCTACCACACCGTCCGGCTTTTGCAAAATTGCCCCGAGGTGCTGGAGTATTATCAGGACCGGTTCCGTTATATCTTAGTGGACGAGTACCAGGACACCAGCGTTGCCCAGTTCCATCTGGTGCGCCTGCTGGCCGGCCGCCGCCAAAATATCTGCGTGGTAGGCGACGACGACCAGAGCATCTATCGCTTCCGCGGGGCCACCATCGAGAACATCCTTAATTTTGAGCAGCATTTTCCCGGGGCCAGGCTCATCCGGCTCGAGCAGAACTACCGCTCCACCGGCTGCATCCTGAACGCGGCCAATCGGGTCATCCAAAACAATACCGGCCGCAAGGGCAAGACTCTCTGGACCCAGAACGGCGAGGGGGCCAAGGTGCGCCATTACGAGGCAGCCAGCGAGGAGGACGAGGCGGCGTCGGTTGCGCGCACCATTGCCGAGCACCGGCAGGCCGGCGAGCCGCTGCGCAGCCACGCGGTGCTCTACCGGATGAACGCCCAGTCCGGCCCCATCGAGACCTATTTTGCCCGGGCCGGCATCCCCTATAAGATCGTGGGCGGCCAGCGGTTTTACGACCGCAAAGAAATCCGGGACATGCTGGCCTACATGGCTGTTGTTGCAAACCCGCAGGACGATTTGCGGCTGCGGCGGATCATCAACGAGCCCGCCCGCAAGATTGGGGCTACCACCCTGGACCGGGTGGCCCAGATCGCCGCCGGACTGGGGGTGGGCATGCTGGAGGTTTGCGCCCACGCGGCCGACTATCCGCTGCTGGGCCGTGCCGCCGGCGCATTGGCCGGGTTCTATGGGGTGTACGAGGCGCTGCGCGAGGCCCACGACACCCTGCCGCTCGACCTCTTTGCCCAAAAGGTGCCGGAGCTTACCGGCTATCAGGAAATGCTCCTGCAGGACAAGGAGCGCGGGCAGGACCGGCTGGACAACATCGGCCAGCTTATCTCAAGCGTGCGTACCTATGCGGATCAGCGCGGCCCCGAGGCAAGCCTTGCCGGCTTTTTGGAGGAGGTCGCCCTTATTTCGGACCTCGACAGCTATGACGCCGAGAGCGACGTTGTGGTGCTGATGACTATTCATTCGGCCAAGGGGCTGGAGTTTGAGTATGTCTTTCTGGTGGGGCTGGAGGAGGGCATCTTTCCCAGCGAGCTCAGCCGCTTTTCGGACGAGGATTTGGAGGAGGAACGAAGGCTCTGCTATGTGGGCATCACCCGGGCCAAAAAAAAGCTGTATCTCTCATCCAGCCAAAGCCGGATGATCTTTGGCCGTACCCAGCGCAACAACCCCAGCCGCTTTTTGGAGGAGATCGGCCCCGAGCTGCTGGAGGAGGAAGAAAGCCCCGCGCTGGCCCGCCCCTCCCGGTGGCAGGGCGGCCATCTGTCCGGCTACGGCGGGGCCGTCCCCAGCCGCAGCGGCTATTCGGGGCAGAGCGGCCTGGGCGGCTACGGCGCGGGCTACCGCCGGCCGGCGCCGGCCGGCGGGGCAAGGGTCAGCTTTGGCGCCAGCAGTCTTTTGGGTGGAGCGGCCCCAAAGCCGGCAGCCGGGCAGGCGGTTGCCTACCAGCCGGGCGACCTTGTGGAACATAAGGTATTCGGCCGCGGCCGGGTACGAAAGGTGACCCCGGTGGCGGGGGACACCATTGTGGAAATTGAGTTTGAGCGTGCGGGGGTCAAAAAGACCATGGCGAACTACGCGCCGCTTTCTAAAATTGGCGGATAGGCCGCGGCGGGCCGGGCGGTTTTGCCCGCGGCGCCGTTGATAAAAGGCGTTTTGGGCAAAAGGCGAAAACGCCTGGCCCAAACGGGAAAAAGGCGGCCCAAATGAGGGAACGCGGCCGCGCCGTAAAAAGCCGCCGGTCTGTGCGGCAAGGAGGAGATTGGGCATGAAGGTTACCCTGATCGCGCATACCCCAAACCCCGAGCAGGTGGTGGCGGCGGCGGCGAGGCTCTGCTATTCAAACGCCTCGGTGGATGACCTGTTGGCCGGTCTCACCCCCCAAAAGAGCCGGGAGTTTGTGCGGATGCTGGCCGGCATGGGGCACGAGAGCCCTACCGAGCACGCCAGCTTTACCTTTGCCATCGAGGGGGTCTCGCGCAGCCTGCTGGCCCAGATCACCCGGCACCGTATTGCTAGCTACAGCGTGCAGAGCCAGCGGTATGTGCGGATGGACGGCTTTGGCTGCATAACCCCGCCCGAGATCGCCCAAAACCCCGAGGCTGAGGCCGCTTTCTGCGAGGCGATGGAGCAGCAGAACGGACATTACCGCCGCATCGCGGGCATCCTAAAGGAGGGGCACATCCGCCGGCTGACGGCCGAGGGGATGGACGAGGCGGCCGCCGCCAAAAAGGCCGAAAAGCTGGCCATTGAAGACGCGCGCTTTGTGCTGCCAAACGCCTGCGATACCAAGATGGTCGTTACCATGAACGCCCGCAGCCTGTGCAATTTTTTCCGTCACCGGTGCTGTAGCCGCGCTCAGTGGGAAATCCGCGCCTTGGCCAAAGAGATGCTGCGGCTGGTGCTGGAGACAGCGCCGGCCCTGTTTGAAAACGCGGGCCCTTCCTGCGTTTGCGGGCCCTGCCCCGAGGGGCGGATGAGCTGCGGCAGGGCCGATGCGGTGCGGGCTGAGTATGCGGCGCTCAAAAAGGAGGCGTATGGGCATGGCCCAGAGGCCCAGTAAGCCGGGCGGCGCGGCAAAGGGCCGGCTGATCGTGCTGGAAGGGCTGGACGGCAGCGGCAAGGCCACCCAGGCGGGGCTGCTGGTGCAAAGCCTTGCGGCCCGCGGGCTGCCGGTGCGGGGCATCACCTTCCCCAATTACAAAAGCGATTCGTCGGCGCTGGTGCGCATGTATCTTGCCGGCGCGTTTGGCAGCCATCCGGGGGATGTAAACGCCTACGCGGCCTCGGCCTTTTTTTCGGTGGACCGGTACGCCGGCTATAAAGCCGACTGGGGCGAATTTTACGCCGCCGGCGGTATCCTGGTTGCCGACCGGTACACCACCAGCAACGCGGTGCACCAGTGCGCAAAGCTGCCAAAAGCCGGGTGGGACGGCTTTTTGGATTGGCTGTTCCGCTTTGAATACGGCCGGCTGGGCATTCCTGCGCCGGATACGGTGGTTTACCTGCGGGTAGATCCGGCGGTAAGCCAGCGGCTGCTGGCTGCGCGGTATGCCGGCGACGAGAGCAAAAAGGATATCCACGAGCGGGACGCCGCCTATCTGGCCCAAAGCCGGGCCGCGGCCGACTACTGCGCCGCCCGGTTTGGCTGGCGCACCATCGAGTGCGCGGCCGGGCAGGGCATTCGCCCGGCGGAGGAGATCGGGCGGGAAATACTCAAGATCGTTTTGGAGGGGTCAGGGTGAATTTTCATGAGGTAACGGCCGAGGACGGCCAATGGGCCGGGCCGCTGCTGCGGCAGAGCGGTTATGCAAGCTGCGAATATGCGTTTGTTACCATCTTTATGTGGGCCCACATCTACCATACTAAAATTGCCCGGTTTGAGGACTGGGTCGTTGCCCGCAGCGAGGGGCGGCATTCCTACCACTATCTGTTCCCGGCGGGCAAAGGGGACGAAAAGGCCGTCCTTGAGGCCATCCGGCAGGACGCCGAACAGGACGGCAAGCGGCTGGTGATCTTTTCGGTCTCGCCCGAGGCAAAGGAGCGGATGGAGGGGTATTTCCCCGGCCGGTACCGCTTTACGGCCGACCGGGCCGATTACGACTACCTCTATAACGCCCGGGACCTGGCGGAGCTTGCGGGCAAAAAATTCCAGAAAAAGCGCAACCACGTCTCCCGCTTTATCAAGGAAAACCCGGACTGGCAGTTTTTGCCCATCACGGATGAGGCCATGCCGGCCATCCGGCAGTTCAACAACGAGTGGTGCCAGCTCTACGACAACCGGGACGACGCCGGTATCACGGCCGAGCACCGGGCCATCGAGCGGGTTTTCCGCCATTACGACGCGCTGGGCCTCAAGGGCGGCTATATCACCGCCGGCGGGCGGATCGTGGCCTTTTCGTTTGGCAGCGCCATCAACGGCCGGGTGTTTGACACCCACGTGGAAAAGGCCCTTTACGACGTCAACGGCGCCTACAACATCATCAACCGTGAGATGGCCCGAGCCTTCTGCGCCGGGTACGAGTTCATTAACCGGGAGGACGACGTGGGCGAGGAGGGGCTGCGTGCGGCAAAGCTCTCGTATAACCCGGCCCGGCTGGAGGAAAAATGGATTGCCACCCTTGCCTGCCAAAACGAAGGGTAGGCAGAGCCCTTGGGGCGCAGGCGGTAGCCGGCCGCGCCCGTTTGCCGCAGGGACATATCAGGCATTGCCTGCCCGCAGGCGGGGATGCCGCATAAAAAGGGGGGATCAGGTATGGAATACTGCAAGGCCGCTCCGGCCGACCTTGGCGCCTGCACGGCGCTGTTTGACGGGGTGTTTGGCGGCGGCGAGGCCTTTGCCCGAATGGTCCTGGAGCAGTTTGCGGGGCCGGGCCGGGTGTATCTGGCAGAGGGGGAGGCCGGGCCGCAGGCTGTGCTCTGCGCGGTGCCGGTTTCCCTCAAGGGGCGTTCGGGAACCTATTTTTACGGCATAGCCACCGACCCCGCCCACCGGGGCAAAGGGGTTATGAGCGGCCTCATCGAGTACGCCTGCGCCGACCTTGCGCGGCAGGGCCTTGGCTTTGCCGCCCTTGTGCCCGAGGGGCCGGCCCTCTTTGCCTTTTACCAGAAGCGGGGCTTTCAAAAGGCGTTTGGCCGCCGCAGGCTCTGCCGCGCCGTGCGGCATAACCTCTGGGCCCAGGCCGAGTTCGATACCGTCACCGCCAAGCACTGGCAGGCGCTGCGTAGCCAGTATATGCCGGATTCGGTCATGCTTACCCCCGCCGGCGCGGCGGCGGTGCTCACCGACCTGTATTCCTGCGGGCTTACCATCGTCTCGTCGCCGGAGGGCTATGGCATGTACTTTGCCAAGGGGGACACCATGCGGTTTATCGAGCTGTTTGCCGAGGGCGACCGCGCCGCCGAGCGCCTGATGGAGGCCGCCCGGGAGCGGGAGCGGGCCGAGCGGGCCGAAATCACCTTAGGCGCGTCGCAGGGCCTCTTTTTGGGCGAGGGCGCCGCGCAGGATTACGGCATGGTGCGTTTTTTGGGCCAGCCTTTTGATGTGTCGGATTGCTATATGAGCAACATGATGGACGAGCAGGCGTAGCCGCCCGCCGGGCTATAGAGGGCCGTGCCTGCCGGAGGCAAAAGGGCGCCCCGGCTTTATGGCGGCCTGCAGGGAAAAAGGCCGTGGGGCCGGAGGCAAGAAAAAAGGGTATCCCCCAAAATTGATCGGCCGGGTTTTTCTATAAAGCCGCCGCGGTACTGCTCGGCCGCCAAAAAGGAAGGATCACGCAGATGGAACGACAGGTATACCAAAACCCAAACCGCCGGCAGGACCGGCGCCGCCCCCGCGGGGATGGCCGCAGTACCCGCCCTGCCCGGGAACCGGCCCGCCGGCAGGCATACGATTACGAGGAGGACGAGGGCCGCGGCCGGCCGCCCCGCCGCGGGCCCAATAAAGCCCGGCTGGGCTGCCTTGTGGTGCTGGCGCTGCTGGTGGCGGCGCTGCTTGGCCTTGGGGCGGCCGGCATGCAGATCGTGGGCGAGGTGACCGGCGAGGGCAGCCACGGCGCCG
>CAJTSP010000088.1:0-3185 GCA_910578965.1 uncultured Oscillospiraceae bacterium | reverse complement strand
TCACCCTGTATATCGAGCAGGGCAGCGGCCCGCAAAGCATCGCCCAAAACCTCAAGGACTCCGGCCTCATCCGCTGGCCCAGCGTCTTCCGGCTCTACCTTAAGCAAAAGGGCGCGGCCGGCAGCCTGCAGTACGGCGAGTTCACCCTCTATCAGGGCATGGGCTACGACGAGATCATCGAGGTGCTTACCACCACGGTCAACCGCCGGGCCACCACCACCGTCACCTTCCCCGAGGGGATCACCGCCATCCAGTTTGCCCAGCGGATGGAACAGGCGGGCCTGTGCACCGCGCAGGAATTCCTGGACTGTGCCAACGGCCTCGACGGCAGCGATTTTGGCCAGTACGAGTTCTGGAACCAGATGCCGGACGACCCCGACCGCTTTATGCGGGCCGAGGGCTACCTCTCGCCCAACACCTACGAGTTTTACACCGACGATTCGGTCTACAATTATGTGGACAAGCTCTACGGCCAGTTCGATTCCACCATCACCCCCGAGCTCAAGGCCCGGATGGCCGAGCTTGGCATGACCCTGGACGAAACCGTGATCCTGGCCAGCTTTGTGCAGGAGGAGGCCGGCAACGCCGAGAGCGCCCACGTCTCGGCCGTCTTCCACAACCGGCTGGCCGACGATTCGCCCTTCCCGCGGCTGGAGAGCAATGTCAGCAGCTATGTGGAAAACCCAAACGACAACAACTACCTCTACAACTGGGTGGCCCCCTACCTGGGCGGCTGGGATGTGATGATGCAGGAGCACAAAAACATCTACGACGCCTACAACACCTACGAGCGGGTGGGCCTGCCCGCCGGCCCGGTCTCCAACCCCGGCATCGAGGCCATCGAGGCCGCCCTCTGGCCGGACCAGGAGTTCCTGGACGAAAAATACTACTTCTTTGTCACCGATAAAAACGGCAAGTACTACTACGGCAAAACCACTGCCGAGCACGCGGCCAACTGCAACACGGCCTTCTCGGTGTCTTAAAAGGGGCGGCCTGAAAAAGCCGTGCGCCGGGGGTGCCGGCAAACCCTGCGGATCTGTTTTTTAGAAGGGAGGGGCCCTATGCTGCCAACGCCCGAGCTGCTCAGCCCCGCGGGGGACCTTGAGCGGCTGCAATACTCCATCCGCTACGGGGCGGACGCGGTGTACGCCGGCCTGCCGGAGTTCGGCATGCGCTCGGCCCCCAAAAACTTCACCCCCGCCCAGCTGGAGGAGGGCTGCATCTTTGCCCACGCGCGGGGCAAAAAGGTGTATGTCACCCTCAACACCCTGCCCCGCAGCGAGGAGCTGCCCCGGCTGCCCGGGGCCATCGAGGCGGCCCGCGCCGCCGGGGCGGACGGGTTTATCGTGGCCGATTTGGGGGTGCTGCGGCTGGTGCAAAAGCACGCGCCCGGCCTGCCCATCCATTTTTCCACCCAGATGGGCATCACCAACTACGCCGCGGCCGCCGCGGCCTACGAGTTAGGGGCCAGCCGGGTGGTGCTGGCGCGGGAGCTGAGCCTGGAGGAGATCGCCCTCATCCGGGACAACACCCCGCCCGCCCTGGAGCTGGAGGCCTTTGTGCACGGGGCCATGTGCATGAGCGTTTCGGGCCGGTGCCTGCTAAGCCAGTACCTGGCCGGGCGGGACGCCAACCGGGGCCGGTGTGCCCAGCCCTGCCGCTGGAAGTACCAGCTATTGGAGGAGACCCGCCCCGGCCAGTATATGGAAATTGGTGAGGAGGCCGGGGGCAGCTATATCCTTAATGCCGACGACCTCTGCACCGCCCCCTTCATCGACCTTGTCTGCGCCGCCGGGGTGGACAGCCTCAAGATCGAGGGCCGGGCCAAGAGCTTTTACTACGTCGCCTCGGTCACCTCGGCCTACCGGCAGGCGCTGGACGCCTTTTTACAAAACCCGGCCGGCCGCTACCAGTGCCCCGAGCGGGTGCTGGACGAGCTTTGCCGCACCAGCCACCGGCATTATTCCCCCGGCTTTTACTTTGGGCCGCAGCGCGCCACCCAAAGCCCCGGCCGGGACGGCTATATCCGGCAGTGGGAGCTGGTGGGCACGGTGGACGAATGGTATGGCGGCCGGGCGTGGTGCACCCAGCGGGGCAGGTTTACCCTGGGCGAAAGCCTCGAGGTGCTCTGCCCGGACGGCGCGGTGCTCCCCCTTACCCCCGCATGGATCGAGGACGGCGAGGGCGAGCGGATAAACGCCACCCCGCACCCCATGATGAAGTTCAGCCTGCCCGCGCCGCAGCCCTTGCCGCCCTACAGCCTTCTGCGCCGCCGGCTGGCGCAAAACGAAGGGACATAAAAGCGGCCCCCGCCCGGCGCGGGCAGGGGGATCGGCCGCATCTGCCAAAAGGAGGACGCTATGCCCTGTACACAGATCCTGTTCAGCCCCACCGGGGGCACCCGCCGGGTGGCGGGCATCCTGGCCGACGCCCTGGGCGGGGCCGGCCGCACCATCGACCTTGCCGACCCGGCCGCCGATCTCTCCGGCGCGGTGTGCGCTCCCGGCGAGCTGGCGGTCATCGCGGTGCCCTCGTTTGGCGGCCGCGTGCCGGACATTGCGGTGCAGCGGCTGGCCCGGGTGCGGGGCCAGGGGGCAAGGGCGGTGCTGGTTTGCGTATACGGCAACCGCGCCTATGAGGACACCCTGGCCGAATTGCAGGATACCGCCACCGAGGCCGGCTTTGCGGTGGCGGCGGCGGTGGCCGCCGTTGCCGAACACTCGATCCTGCGGCAGTACGCCGCCGGCCGGCCGGACGCGCAGGACAAGGCCGTGCTGGAGGGCTTTGCCGCCCAAATCGCCCAAAAGCTGGCGCAGGGCGATACCAGCCTGCCGGCCATCCCGGGCAGCCGCCCCTACAAAAAGTGGGGCGGCTCAAAGCTGGCGCCCGCGGCGGGCGCAGGCTGTACCGGCTGCGGCCTCTGCGCCCAAAACTGCCCGGTGCAGGCCATCCCCCAGGCAAACCCCAGCCGCACCGACGCCGCCAAATGCATCTGCTGCATGCGCTGCGTGGCCCTTTGCCCCCAAAAGGCGCGGGGGCTTGGCAGCCTGCTTACGGCGGGGCTGGCCGCAAAGCTCAAAAAGGCCTGCGCGGTGCGCAAGGAGTGCGAGCTTTACCTGTAAGCGCCCCGCCGGCCTGTAAGCGGCGCGCTGCGCGCTGCGTACCCTTTGCCGCCCCCGCGCCCC
>CAJTSP010000087.1 GCA_910578965.1 uncultured Oscillospiraceae bacterium | reverse complement strand
CGCCTCCTCCGCGCCCGGCGGCAATTCGGGGGACGCCCCCGCCGCCCCCCTTTCGGGAGAATACCGCGCCATGTGGATCAGCTATCTTGAATGGGAGGCAGTGGATTTTTCGAGCGAGGAGGCCTTCCGCCGGGACGCGTCGGTCATGCTGGACAACTGCGCCGCCCTGGGCCTCAACACGGTCATTGCGCAGGTGCGCCCCTTTGCCGACGCGCTGTACGAGAGCGCGCTGTTCCCCTGGAGCCATTTGTGCACCGGCGCCCAGGGGCAGGCCCCCGGCTTTGACCCGCTGGCCGTGCTGACCGAGCTTGCCCACGCCCGGGGGCTGCGGCTGGAGGCCTGGCTCAATCCCTACCGGGTGCGGCTGAACGGTGAGAACCCGGCCGGCGAGCTGGCGGCCAGTAGCCCGGCCGTGCTCCACCCGGAATGGGTCAAGCAGGCGCAGGAAGGGCTTTACTTTGACCCCTCAAACCCCGAGGTGCAGCGGTATATCGTGCAGGGGGTAGAGGAGATTTTGCAAAACTACCCGGTGGACGGCATCCATTTTGACGACTATTTTTACCCCACCACCGATCCCGCCTTTGACGCGGCCGAGTACCAGGCGGCCGGCGGCGGCCTCAGCCTGGACGACTGGCGGCGCCAGAATGTCAATACCCTGGTGCGCGCCTGCTACGACGCTGTAAAGGCGCAGCGGCCGGCGGCGGTGTTTGGCATCAGCCCCCAGGGCAACCCGGACAACAACTACAACGGCCAGTACAGCGACGTAAGCCTCTGGATGCGCCAGGGCGGCTATGTGGATTATGTGCTGCCCCAGCTCTACTGGGGGTATGGCTACACCACCCGGGGCGGCAGCACCCGGTATGCCTTTGAAAACATCAGCGCCGAGTGGGCCGGCATGCAGCGCGCGCCCAGCGTGGCCCTTTATTTTGGGCTGGGCGCCTACCGCATTGGGGAGGGCGACGGCGGCAATTACGACGCGGCAACCTCCGGCTGGCAGACCGGTCATACCCTGGCCGATATGGTGGGTACCGGCCGGGAGTGCGGTGCAGACGGCTACGCCCTTTACCGGTACGACTTTTTGTTTCGCACAAACGATTGGGCCGAGCTTGCATCGAGCGAGGGCGCGGCCCTGGCTGCGGCCAACGCAGGCTAAAAAAGCCGGCGGGCCCTTGTATGCCGCGCAAACCCCGGCTATAATAGCCATGGGCGGCAATCGGCGCAGCCGTTTGCCCAAACAGAGAAAATCAAACCGTAAAAAGGTGGGATACACATGAACCAACGGCATCCGTGCCGGCTGCTGGCCCTCGCGCTGGCCCTTGCGCTCTGCATGGGGCTGCTGGCCGGCTGCGGCAAACAGGAGGACGAAGAGCCCGCACAGGAGCCCAGCAAGGAGATCCAGGCCGTCTTAGGCGGCAGCGGGCCGGAATTTTCAGAGGGGTTCGACCAGGCGGCCCGCTTTGCCACCGAGGTGAACGGCGATACCCTGGGGGTGATGTTCAACGGCATCCAGAACCGCAGCACCCCCTATTTTACCCCGGCGGGCAGCAGCATCACCATCGACGCCCGGGCCACCACCGAGAGCGAAAGCCTGTTTGGCTACCGGGTCTCGCTTTGGCGGCAGACCGATTACGGCACCACGGTGTATACCGAGGGCAGCACCCTTGCCCTGACGGCGGATGGCCAGTGGTACACCGGCAGCTTCAGCGGGCTTGTCCCCGGCGCGCGGTACAAGCTTACCCTCGCGTATGACAGCAGCAAATTTTATATTACCGGCAGCATGGCGGTGCGAGGGCTTGCCAGCGCAGACGCAGACGATGACGAAAATGGCCAGGAAGGCGGGGGCGAAGAGTAAGTGACAAAAGCACAGCAAACCCGGCGGCTTTTGCTGCTGGCCCTTACCGCCCTGATCTGGGGCGCGGCCTTTGTGGCCCAGAGCGTAGGCATGGAGCATGTAGGGCCCTTTACCTTTAACGGGGTGCGCAGCATCATTGGCGGGCTGGTGTTGCTGCCCTGTATCCCCCTGCTGGACGGCTTGGCCAAAAAAAACGGCGAGCCCAGCCGCGCCCCCAAAGGCCCGGCCGGTCGTCGGGCGCTCTGGCAGGGCGGGCTGCTCTGCGGGCTGGCGCTTACGGCAGGCTCCAGCCTGCAGCAGGCGGGCATCCAGTACACCACCGTGGGCAAGGCGGGCTTTTTAACCGCCATGTACATTGTTATTGTGCCGGTGCTCGGCATCTTTTGGCGCAAAAAGCCCGGCCCTCAGGTTTGGGCCGGGGTAGTGCTGGCAGTAGCGGGCTTTTACCTGCTCTGCCGGCCGGAACAGCTTGGCATCGGCCGCGGCGAGACGCTGCTGCTGCTGGGCAGCCTGATGTTCAGCTTCCATATCTTGCTCATCGACCGATTTTCCCCCCTGGTAGACGGGGTACGGATGTCCTGCATCCAGTTTTTTGTGGCGGGCGGCATCTGCCTTGCGGCGGCGCTGCTTTTTGAGCGGCCCACCCTCGCCGGCATCCTTGCGAGCTGGGCGCCCCTCCTTTACGCCGGGGTGCTATCCTGCGGGGTAGGGTATACCTTGCAGACGGTGGCCCAAAAGGGGCTGGATCCTACCATTGCCAGCCTGGTGCTCAGCCTTGAATCGGTCTTTTCGGTGCTGGCCGGCTGGGTGGTGCTGCGCCAGGCCCTTTCGCTGCGGGAGCTTTTTGGCTGCGCGCTGATTTTTGCGGCGATTGTGCTTACCCAGCTTCCCGGCAAAAGGCCAGACGCCTCTTAAAAAACGGTTGCGCGCAGAGCGGACCGGCGTCTGTGCGGGCTTTTTCAAAAATCGCGGGCGCCCCGGGCGGCTAAAGGCCGCTCGGGGCGCAGTTTTTTCCGTGCAGAAAGGGGGGCCGGCTACTCGATGACCACCGCCCGGCCGCCCATGGCCGCAAAGCTTTGCCAAAAAAGCTCCGGGCTTACTGCCTGCCAGCCCTCAAGAGGGTCGGCAATGCGGTAAAGGCCTCCCTCCTGCCTGCCGGCCAGCACTACGCAGTGCAGGTTGGCATAGGGGGCATAGCGGCTGCCGTTTGGCAGCACCCAGCTAAAGCTGCTGGCGCGGGGCTGCTCGTAGCCGCAGGTTACCCACACCGCCAGGGGCACCTCTGCGTTTAGGTATCCGTTGAGCGTTTCGCGGTCCAGCCCGTACAGGGCCCGGGCTCTGCGTGCGCTGCCCTGTGCGGCCAAAAAGGCGTTGGCCCCCTCGGCAGCCGGGCCTTCAAAGCAGTACCAGCCGCCCCGCTCGCTCGAGGCGTCGCCGGCGTAGGCCTCCTCGGGGTCGGGGCCAAACCGGTCGCCTCCCATGTACGAAAAAGCCGCCCGGGGGAAGTGCTCAAAAAACAGCTCGTCCATCCCCACCGGTGCGCCGGCCCAGCCCAGCAGCATGGCGATGCTGGCGGCCTCGCAGCCGTTGGGCAGCAGCGGCCGTTGCTTTAGCAGCTCCAGCGGCCGGCCCTCCGGAATGGCCGCCGGCTCTGCCGCCTCGCCCGGCCAGACGGCCAGGCCCGGTGCAAAGCCATGCAGGGCCAAAAGCCCGCCCAGCCCAAGGGTCAGCAGCAGCAAGGCCAGCAGCCGCCGCGCCGCCCGACGGCGGCGCTCTTGCCTTTTGCGGCGGCGGTGTGCGGTGCGGCGGCCAAGGGCCGGGCCGGGTAGGCAGCCGCCGCCGGACGGGTACGCGTGCCCGCAGGCCGGGGCATAGGCCGCCTGCCGGGCCATGGCGGCGCGCGGCGTACCGCGGCGCGCACCCTCGGTGTGCGGGCGGCGGGAACGGGCGGGCTGTAAAAGGATGGTGCCAGTATTCATGGCGGGGGCCTCCTTTTTGGGGGATGGGCCGCACAGAACCGGTTTGCAGCGGCGCTTTTGGCAGAAGCGCCGTCCAGAGCCTTTGCCCCGGCCGCCCTGCTTTCAGCATACGGCGGGCGGACGCTCAAAGTCTGCATCGGGATGTATCGAAACTGTAAAAATGCAAAAAGCGGTCAAAAAAGGGCGGCGTCCAGCAGACGTCGTCCTTGCTGTGTTTTGGATAAATGAAGAGGAATTCAACAAAAAGTATAAACTTTTGCGGCAAAAAACACGAAAAAGCCGGGCAGAAAACGGCCCACGGCTCCAAAGGCCGGCGCAGCGGGCGGGAAGCTGGCCGGGCAAAAAAGCGTCATTGCGTCCCGCCCTGTCTTATCAGAAACCAGGGGGATTATTTTTCCTCAAACCTCCCTGCCAGGCTGGCAAATGTCGAATTTGCCAGCACCTGCTTGGACGGGATAAACAGGTACTTCCATGGCTTGTAGCCGTTTGCCTTGCACCAGCGGGTTGCAACCTCGCAATACTGGATCCCGCGCTTTTTCTTGGCGAGCACATCGGGGCCGGTCAGCTTGTCCTCGCCCTTTACCTCCACAAGATAGCAGCAGCCCGCTGTTTCTACCACAAAGTCCGGCTGATACCGCTTGCCGCGGTTGTATGTAATGTTAAACTCGTTCGGCGCAGGGCGAAGCCATTTCAACACCTCGGCGTCCCTGTCAAGGACGCGGGCAAAGGTTAATTCGCCTTCAAAGGAATCAAATTTTGCTTCGGAATAGACGCCCCTTTTGATCCCTGTAAACAGGACGGATTTCATATGCCCTTCATAGCTTTCTTTGAAGTTATCATACAGCCCCACGCGCTGCTTGCAATCGATTTTCTGCGGCAGGTTACAGTATGCAACGTCTACCACTTCTTCCTGCAAAAAACCATTTTCACAATAAAAATGCTTCATCATTTGGTCGTATATTTTGCCCGCAACATCGCGCCGGTACATCATCACAATATTCTGCATACCGTTCACGCCATACCGCGCTTCATAATGCTCACACGCCTGTGTAATCAGCTTGAACAGCAGCCCAGAGCAGCGCTCATAGTCGATTTCCGGCTTTTTGCGAAGCTCTGCCAAAATCACTTTCTTGGGGTTATACCCCTCAAAGTCAATGGCGTCCCCCTTGATCCGCTCGCGGTCGCTCATATCCTCCAGATTTTGAATCAACAGCTCATTTTTGATTGGCACATGGGTAAAAGCACCTAAGTCAAGGTCAAAATCCACAAAGACATATTCCTCCGCCCCTGCGTCTGTGATCCGGATATGGGGGATGGGTATGAACTTCCCCTCTGCTGCGGTATAGATTTTTTCTGTCTCTTCCCCCATCCATGCAAGGAACGGGTTTTCATGGTCTTTAAAAATCTTGCCCCAATCCTGCTTTTCTTCCAGCTTTCGCTTTACCGTCTGCACAATTTTTTGCTTTTCCGGTGGGGCTGGGGCAGCGGCGGTTTTCCGGCTTTGCATAAGGTAGGTTACGGTTTCCGCTTGCAGGTAGGCTTTTGCCGTTTGCAGCAGGGCGCTGTTTTCTTCACTTTCCGCAAGCCCTGTCTTTTCATAGGCTTGCGCCAATTCCTGCTCCGGCCCGGTATCCAACGAAAGCTGGGTAGAGACGATCTCCTCCGGCGTATCCAGTTCTTCCTCTGCCTTAATGACATTGCCCGCCTTAAAGATGGAATCCCCCTTTTGCGCTTCCTCCAAAATATCCTGAAATTTATCGTGGGCGGTGAGCATGACCGCGTCCACATCCCTGTCGCCTGTGCGTTCGCCGTAAGGCAAGCGCAGCCCGCGCCCCACCATCTGCTCCCGCAAAATCTTGGAAGCGGCAGTGCGGAGCGGGACGATGGTATAGAGGTTGTTGACGTCCCAGCCTTCCTTGAGCATATTGACATGGATAACGATTTCAATAGGGTTGTCCGGGCTTTCTACATCCAGCAGCAGGCGGGTATTTGCCTCTGTCTCCGCGCCCCTTTGCCGGGAATGGACAGTAATTGCCTTGTTGCGGTATGCGCCGCTGCAAAACTCGTCAGATTTAATAAAGCCCTCTACCCATGCCGCATGCTCGGTGTCCTTGCGGACCACCAGCATAAAGGGCTTTACCGTACGCACAGGCTTCTCCGGCGTGCTGTAATTGGCGGCATAGATCTCCAGCTTTCCCTTTGTGCGCTCATGGCAGGCGATACCGTCCAACAGCATCATCTTGTCAAGCTGCTCGTCACCGAAGTTATAAAAGTCAATATCAGAGCGGGTTACGGCAAAGGGCGTGCGGGTATAGCCGTCCTCAATCGCTTTGGACAGCGGGTACTCATATACCACATTTTTGAACGGAACCTGCCTTGCGCCCTTTGTTACAAGAGGCGTTGCGGTCAGCTCCAAGCCTAGCAGCGGATGCAGGTCGTTAAGCGCCTGCGCCCCTCTTTCTGCACGGTAATGGTGGGATTCGTCCATGATGAGTACCAAATCCGGCAAATTTGAAAGGTACTGATAAAACGAGTCGCCCAACAGCTCGTTCACCTTGCGCATATTTGCGCCTTCCTTGTTAAATTTATCGATATTGTAGATAAAGATATGGATATCCGAATCATACAGAGAAATCGTCTTATCCCTGTAATCATCGTCAGTGATGATCTGCGGCAATACCGGAAAGCAGCCTAACCCCCGGAACACATATTTGGGGCTGCTGTTGTCGCTCAAGTCTTTTTTCAGCTTATCGTAAATCGTGGTATTGGGCGCCACAACAAAGAAATTTTTGATGCTGTGCTGGGTATACAGATAGGCAATAAACGCACCCATCAGGCGGGTTTTGCCCACGCCGGTGGCAAGGGCGAAGGTCAGCGACATGAACTCCCGCTCGAAGTCTGAACAGGTGGGGTACATGGCATGGACGCTGCCCAGCGCCGCCCTCAGGTTCATGCCCTTGCGGAGATGGACAGAGGTAACGATCTCCTCCAGAATCTTCAGCGAAGCAGTCTGCGGTTTGCGCAAAGACATCACGCCGCTGATGTAGTCGGTAGTATATAAGGGAAAGCGCTCAATCATCGTCTACCACCTCCTCCTCATAGACTGGCGGATGTATGATGTTCAGGCTGTAATCGTCCCGGCCGAATTCGCAGCGGTCAAGGAGCATCTGCGGTATTTTCTTTACCGCTATATTTGTGTACGCCTTCTCCAGCCCCCCGTCATATGAGCGGCAGGCAATGACAAGGTACTCCCCCGCCTCCATGCTGCCCTTGATGGCGTCTAAATACTCGGCCGTCAGGTGGCGGGTTGTGGTGAACAGGTAGCTGTTCTCGTTGCCCGCCGCCTGCTTCCAGAAAGTGTCCGCGTCGGGCCGATAGGCAAAGCCCTCGTGGAGCGCCACCGCTGCCGCCAGCGCGTCGGCGTCATAGGCCGGGTTGATGACCGATTCGCCAAAAGCGTCTCTGTTAATCAGGGTGGGCGCAAGCTCATAAAAGCGGTAGCCCCCGCCGCCCTGCCAGTTTTGGGCCTTTGTAATGCCGCCCTTGTCCTGCCCGGCGATTACCTTGTCCAGCCGCACCTTGCAATGGGTGTAAGCGTGGTCGCCCATTTCAATGCCGATATACCGCCGCCCCATTTTGTGGGCGACGGCGGCTGTGGTGCCGGAGCCGAGAAAAGAGTCAAGAACAAGGTCGCCGGGGTTGGTGGCGAGGGTAAGAATACGTTCCACAAGACGTTCCGGCTTCGGGGTGGAAAAAATCGACTCTGGATTCAGCTCTCTCACTTCTCTTTTTGCATCTTGGTTATCTCCAACATCTTCTCTTTTCCACAAAGTCATAGCGACCGACCCCTGTTTGACTTCCGACATATAACGCTTTAATTGCGGCGCACCTTTTCCGTCCCGGCCAAAGAAAACGCGCCCTTCCGCGATTGCCTCGATCATCTTTGCCTCTGGATAGTACCAGCACCGCCCCTGTGGGGGAAGATATACGTTTCCATTTGGTGCGTGAAGCTCATAAATATTTTCGCATACACCTGTTCGAGCGTACTGGGCGCCGCGCTGGCCCCCAGACAAACTAATTGTCGCATTGTCAGGGCGCCAAAGGCCACGGGGGTCTCCATCGGGATTTTTATACTTTGCGTTCATTGATTCAGTGCGAGGCAAAAGATTTGGGCGCCAAACCGCCTTATCTTTTGCATATACCAAAATAAAATCATGGCTGTCTGTAAACCATTGGGCATTGCCTTGCGGCGCGTATTTCTTTTCCCAGATAATTGTGTTGACAAAATTGGCCCGCCCCAAAAGTTCGTCACACAATACTTTGAGATAATGCCCCTCATCATCATCTATACTAATCCATATACTTCCATCATTTGAAAGCAAATTCCGCAAAATTTCCAATCTTGGCCGCATCAAGTTCAGCCACTGGCTATGCTCCAGATTGTCGTCATAGTGCTCAAACGCAGAGCCGGTATTATACGGCGGGTCTATATAGATACACTTCACCTGCCCGGCAAATTTTTTCTCCAGGGCTTTCAGGGCAAGCAAATTGTCCCCGTGAATGAGCATATTTTCCGTATCCGGCGCAAGGGCGGTGTTGGACAGCTCCGCGTTTTCAATCAACAGCCGCGGCTCCACCTGAATGGGCTCAGCCTTACCGTACCACGTCAATTCCAGCTTATTCGCCACCCTTTTCCACCTCCTCATCTTCATAAACCGGCGGGTGTATGATGTTCAGGCTGTAATCGTCCCGGCCAAATTCACAGCGGTCAAGAAGCATCTGCGGTATTTTCTTTACCGCTATATTTGTGTACGCCTTCTCCAGCCCCCCGTCATATGAGCGGCAGGCAATGACAAGGTACTCCCCCGCCTCCATACTGCTCTTGATGGCGTCTAAATACTCGGCCGTCAGGTGGCGGGTTGTGGTGAACAGGTAGCTGTTCTCGTTGCCCGCCGCCTGCTTCCAGAAAGTGTCCGCGTCGGGCCGATAGGCAAAGCCCTCGTGGAGCGCCACCGCTGCCGCCAGCGCGTCGGCGTCATAGGCCGGGTTGATGACCGATTCGCCAAAAGCGTCCCTGTTAATCAGGGTGGGCGCAAGCTCATAAAAGCGGTAGCCCCCGCCGCCCTGCCAGTTTTGGGGCTTTGTGACGCCGCCCTGGTCTTCCCCGGCGATCACCTTATCCAGCCGCACCTTGCAGTGGGTGTAGGCGTGGCCGCCCATCTCGATGCCGATATACCGCCGTCCCATCTTGTGGGCGACGGCGGCAGTGGTGCCGGAGCCAAGGAAGCTGTCCAGTACAAGGTCGCCTGTTTGTGTCGACAATTCTAAAATTCTGGAAATCAGGCTTTCGGGCTTTGGATAAGGGAAGGCCTTTTTATCTCCAAAAAGATACTCCATTTCGTCGCCGGCGGTTTTGTTGGTTCCAACGTCATTCATAATGGAACGCTGAACCTGCCCCTCCCCCATATAAACCTTATGGTGCAGTGTCCAACCGTTCTTCGATTTTGTCAAACGTACCGTGCCGTTCAGCAGGCCTTCATCAATGGATGCCTGCCCGATTTGCGAGTTGATGGATAATACTGTCCCGTCGGGACATACAACAGAAACAGGAATGGGGCTTTGCAGCCCATTGCGGGCCACTGTATCCCAGTAGTAACGTTTCCCGTTTTTGTCAATTTCTTTATAACGCTTCCGATATTCTTCGGATTGGGCTGTACGCCACTTTTGCGGATGCGTTTCTTTGGAGGCATCTTTTGCATATACGAGGATATAGTCATGATCCAGCGCAAGATACCGCGAATCGTTTCCGCCGCCCCTGCGTTTTTGCCAGATAATATCGCCTATGTAATTTTCACGCCCAAAAATGCCGTCTAACAATATTTTAGCATAAGCGTGTTCTTGCTCGTCTAAATTCACAAACAGAAAACCGTCTTTTTTTAGCAAGCAATATAAATATTTGAACCTGCATTCCATTAAATTGAGCCAGATCGAGTGTTCTATGTTGTCGTCGTATTTATCAAAGGCGTTGCCGGTATTATACGGCGGGTCGATATAAATGCACTTCACCTGCCCGGCAAACTTTTTTTCCAGGGCCTTTAGGGCCAGCAGGTTATCCCCGTGGATGAGCATATTTTCCGTATCCGGCGCACGCGCGGTGTTGGACAGTTCCGCGCTTTCAACCAGCAGCCGCGGCTCCGCCTTGATCGGCTCGCCCTTGCCGTACCATGTCAGCTCCAGCCTATTGGCCACCCTGCAACGCCTCCATTCTTTTTTTGCCAACCGCTGCGCGGCCGGCAAAAAGCCGCCCCCTTGCCGTTTGCGTGGTTCCCGCCTGAGGGACGCCCGGTGCGGCCGCCCCTCAGCGGGCAAACTGGCTGGCCCAAAGCCGGGCGTAAAAGCCTCCCTTTTGCAGCAGCTCGTCGTGGCTGCCCTGCTCGACAATCCTGCCGTCGCGCATTACCAAAATTACATCCGCCTGCCGGATGGTGGATAGCCGGTGGGCCACAATAAAGCTGGTGCGGCCCTGCATCATGGCGGCAAAGGCGCTCTGGATCTTTTGCTCGGTACGGGTGTCGATGCTGCTGGTGGCCTCGTCCAAAATCAGCATGGGGGGCAGGCAGAGCATTACCCGCGCGATACAGAGCAATTGCTTTTGGCCCTGGCTCAAGGCGCCGCCGTCCTCCCCGATTACCGTGTCGTACCCCTGGGGCAGCCGGCGGATAAACCCGTGGGCATGGCTGGCCTTGGCCGCGGCCAGGATCTCCTCCTCGGTGGCGTCCGGCTTTGCCATGGCCAGGTTTTCCCGGATGGTGCCGGCCTTAAGCCAGGTCTCCTGCAATACCATGCCGTACCCGGCCCGCAGGCTCTGGCGGGTGGCGGCGCGGATGTCGGTGCCGGCCACCCGCACCGCGCCGCCGTTTACATCGTAAAACCGCATCAAGAGGTTGATGAGGGTGGTTTTGCCGCAGCCGGTGGGCCCCACAATGGCCACCCGCTGGCCGGGCCGTACAGAGAGGTTCAGCCCTTCGATCAGCGGCTTTTCGGGCAGGTAGGAAAACCGCACATCCTCCAGCCCCACCCGGCCGTCCGGCCGAAGGGTCACGGCGTCGGGGGCGTCCGGCGGCTCGGCCGGCTGCTCGATCAGCTCAAAGATTCGCCCGGCGCAGGCCAGGGCGTTTTGCAGCTCGGTCACCACCCCGCTGATCTCGTTAAAGGGCTTGGTATACTGGTTGGCATAGCTCAAAAAGCTGGCCAACTGCCCTACCGTAATGCCGCCGCCCATCCCCAAAAAAGCCC
>CAJTSP010000086.1 GCA_910578965.1 uncultured Oscillospiraceae bacterium | reverse complement strand
AGCCCGACCTCCACTCCCACCAACCTGCCCCAGGTCATCTACCTTTATAAAGACGGCAAGGTAGTTGCCAACGACCTCTTTAGGCTGACAACGGCCGAGATGAAAACCGGTACCGAAAATGTCTATACCGGCTGGCAGACCATCAACGGCCAGCAGTATTATTACCATCCCGATACCCACCAGCCGGTTACCGGGCCGCAGGTCATCGACGGGCAGCTCTATAACTTTGGGGCAGACGGCGTGCGCAAAAACGAGCTGCAGGGCATCGACGTGTCCAAATACCAGACCGGTATCGATTGGGCCAAGGTGCGCGCCTCGGGCATCGATTTTGTCATCATCCGGGCAGGCTACCGCGGCTGGGGTACCGGCGCCCTGGTGGAGGACCCGATGCTTGCCAGCCATGTGCAGGGTGCCCGGGCGGCGGGTATCAAGATTGGCCTGTACTTCTTTACCCAGGCGGTCAACGAGCAGGAGGCGGCCGACGAGGCCGGGTTTGTGCTCAGCCTGATCAAAAAGTACGGTATTCCGGTAAGTTATCCGGTTTACTACGACACCGAAAATTCGGACGGCGGCGGCGCCGGCCGGGCCGATCATCTTGACCGCGGCCAGCGCACCGCCAACGCGGTCACCTTCTGCCAGACCATCCAGTCCGGCGGGTATACGCCGGGCGTCTACTCCTATCGTAGCTGGCTTACCGGCAACCTCAATTTTTCCAGTATCAGCCGCTATAAAATTTGGGTGGCGCATTTTGCCAGCAAGTTGGACTTTAATTATAAGTACGACATGTGGCAGTATACCTCCAGCGGCAGCGTGCCGGGTATCCCCGGCCGGGTAGACCGCAACGTCATCTGAGCCGGCCCAGGATGGGGCCGTATAGCGCAGCAAAACCCCGGGCAGGGCCCTTTTAAGGGCCCTGCCCGGGGTTTCTATATGCGCCCCTTGCCAAGAGCCCACACGCCGGCCTTGCAAAGCTTTTATGGTAAACATTTTTTGCCCGGGCAGAGAAAGGCTCTTTTGCTTTTGCTGCCGTTTGCTTTGCCCTATAAGCCGCCTGTGCCTTTGCCGGCTGATGCTTTCAAAAACCGTTCAAAAACATACTGTCGAAATTTTACAAATCTTTTGATTTTTGTGCCTTGACAATGCCCGGTTGGCTGGGTACACTATCCTGTAATAAAAGCTGCCCTGCCCGGCCATGCCGGCAAAGGCAAAGCAGTTTGGGCATTTTGCCCCGGAAAGGACCCTGTTTTGCATGAAAGAATATAAGCCCCCTCAAAAATCTTTTTTATACTACTGCGGCATTGTGCTGCTGGTGATGCTTTTGCTCAACGCCTTTGTGTTTCCCCAGTTATTTACCGCCCGGGTGGAAGAGGTGCAGTACGGCGAGTTTTTGCAGATGGTGGACGAGGGCCGGGTGAGTCAGGTGGAGGTGGACGAGCACGAGATCGTCTTTGCCGACACCGCCACCCCCACCGGCTACTACAAAACCGGCCGCATGGAGGACCCCGGGCTTGCCCGCCATCTGTACGAGGCCGGCATCACCCAGTACGGCACCCCCATTGTGCAGCAGGTAAGCCCCCTGGCCAGCATGCTCATCAGCTGGGTGCTGCCGCTGCTGGTGTTTATGCTGCTGGGCCGGGTGCTTATGAACAGCCTTGCCAAGCGGGCCGGCGGCGGCGCGGGCAACTTTATGTCCTTTGGCAAAAGCAACGCCAAGGTGTATGTGCAGTCTACCGACGGCATCCGCTTTGCGGACGTGGCCGGCGAGGACGAGGCCAAGGAGCTGCTGACCGAGATCGTGGACTTTTTGCACAACCCCAAAAAATACGCCGAGATAGGCGCCCGCATCCCCCGCGGCGCGCTGCTGGTAGGCCCTCCGGGCACCGGCAAGACCCTGCTGGCCAAGGCGGTGGCCGGCGAGGCGAACGTGCCCTTCTTCTCGATGTCCGGCTCGGAATTTGTGGAGATGTTTGTGGGCATGGGCGCGGCCAAGGTGCGCGACCTCTTTAAGCAGGCCAACGAAAAAGCGCCCTGCATCGTGTTTATTGACGAGATCGACACCATTGGCAAAAAGCGGGACGGTGCGGGCGGCATTGGCGGCAACGACGAGCGGGAGCAGACCCTCAACCAGCTGCTTACCGAGATGGACGGCTTTGACGGCACCAAGGGGGTCATCCTGCTGGCGGCCACCAACCGGCCCGAAAGCCTGGACCCCGCCCTTTTGCGCCCCGGCCGGTTTGACCGGCGCATCCCGGTGGAGCTGCCCGATTTGCAGGGCCGGGAGGAGATCTTAAAGGTGCACGCCAAAAAGGTCAAGATCGGCCCCAATGTGGAGTTTGGGCCGATTGCCCGGGCGGCGGCGGGCGCGTCCGGGGCCGAGCTGGCCAACATGATCAACGAGGCGGCCCTGCGCGCGGTGCGGGACGGCCGCAAGGCAGTAACCCAGAACGACTTGATGGAGAGCGTTGAGGTGGTTATTGCAGGCTACCAAAAAAAGAATAAGATTCTGTCCAACAAAGAAAAGCTGATCGTCTCTTACCACGAGATCGGCCACGCGCTGGTGGCCGCTTTGCAGGAGGGCAGCGCCCCGGTATCCAAAATTACCATCATCCCGCGTACCTCGGGCGCGCTGGGCTACACCATGCAGGTGGAAAAGGAAGAGCAGAACCTCATGAGCAAGGCCCAGCTCGAAAATAAGATCGCCACCCTCACCGGCGGCCGGGTGGCCGAGGATTTGGTATTCCACTCGGTGACCACCGGGGCCTCCAACGACATCGAGCAGGCCACCAAGCTGGCCCGCTCGATGGTGGCCCGGTTTGGTATGAGCGATTTTGGCATGATGGCGCTGGAAACCGTGAGCAACGCCTACCTGGGCGGGGACGCCTCGCTGGCCTGCAGCCCCGAGACCGCCGCGTTGGTGGATAAAAAGGTGGAGGAGGTCATCCGCGCCCAGTATCAAAAGGCCGAGCAGCTACTGGCCGGGCATATGGCCGAGCTGCATGCATTGGCAAAGCACCTGTACGAAAACGAGACCATCACCGGCGAGGAGTTTATGAAGCTGATGGAACAACCGCCGCTTTTGGGCGAGGAGGCCGCCGCGGCCGAGTAAGTCTGAAAAGGCGGGCCCTCTGCCCCCGGCGGGGCGCGGGGCAGGCCGGCCTTTTGGCAAACGGCGGTAAAAGAGGGGAGGGAAGCGGATGAAGCGCAGATGGCTGCGCCGGCTGTTTCTGCGCCGGGTGCTGGTGGCGCTGATGATCCTTTTGCAGGTCTGTTCGATCGTGTACATCGTCAGCGTGGACACCTTTTACGCCAGGGCGTTTGCGGCCGCGCTGCGGGTGGCCAGCGTATTTGTGGTGCTGTATATCGTAAGCCGCAAAACCAAGCCCGCCTACCGCCTGATGTGGATCATCCTGATTTTGGCCCTGCCGGTGCTGGGCTGCCTTGCCTACCTGCTCTTCAATTTCCAGGCCAGCACCCGGTACTACCGGCACAAGCTGGCCCTGCTCGAGCAGGCTGCCGCTCCCCTTATGGCCTGCGGGGGCAACAGCCTGCCCGCCGCCCTTGCGGCCTGCCCCGAGGCCGCGCGGGACCTTACCTACCTGCAAAACTGCGCCCATTTCCCGGTAAGCTGCCACACCGCCACCCGCTACTACAGCCCCGGCGAGGCCTTTTTGCCCGCCTTCTTGGCCGACCTTGAGCGGGCCGAGCGGTACATCTTTTTGGAGTATTTTATCCTGCAGGAGGGCAAGCTCTGGGATCAGGTGCTGGCGGTACTGCGGCGCAAGGCGGCGGCCGGGGTGCTGGTGCGGGTGATGTACGACGATATGGGCTGCTTTTTTACCCTGCCCGGCAGCTACGCCCGCCAGTTGCGGGAATGGGGCATCGAGGCGGCGGTGTTCAACCCCTTTTCGCCGGTTATCACCGCCATCCAGAACAACCGCGACCACCGCAAGATCGCCTCGATCGACGGGCGGGTGGCCTACACCGGCGGCATCAACCTGGCCGACGAGTACATCAACGCCATCCAAAAGCACGGCTACTGGAAGGACGCCGCCCTCCGGCTGGAGGGGGACGCCGCCTGGAGCCTGACCGTGATCTTTTTGCAGCTCTGGCAGTTGGCCAGCCACGCCGCCGAGCCGGACATCGCCGCCCTCTGTCCCTGGCAGGATGCCCCCTGCACCCAAAAGCAGGACGGCTTTGTGCTGCCCTATGCCGACAGCCCCATGGACGCCGAAAACGTGGGCGAGCATGTCTATATCCAGATCATCAACCAGGCCCGGCACACCCTCTACATCAACACCCCTTACTTGATTGTGGACGACAACCTCGTCTCGGCCCTCTCGCTTGCCGCCAAGAGCGGGGTGGACGTGCGCATCGTTACCCCCGCCCGGTGGGATAAGCGGCTGGTGCACATGACCACCCGCTCGTACTACCGGCAGTTGGTGGAGGCGGGGGTCAAGGTGTACGAATATTCCCAGGGGTTTATGCACGCCAAAACCTTTGTGGCCGACGGCAGGGTGGCCACGGTGGGCACCACCAACCTCGATTTCCGCAGCCTGTACCTGCATTTTGAGTGCGGTGTGTGGATGTACGGCTCCTCCGCCGTGCGGCAGGTGGAGGAGGATTTTCTTGCCACCCTGCCTGATTGCCACCGGGTCACCCTGGAGGAGTGCCGCTGCGGCGCGGCCCTGCGGCTGGTGCAGGAGGTGCTTCGGCTTTTTGCGCCGCTCATGTAGCCCCCGCCCGGCAAAATGCGGCGGGTAAAGCCTGCCGTGCCCCGCCAGGTAGGGCGGCCCGCCTTGCCATACACAAAAAAACCGCCCCGCGCAAAGCCTGCCGGCCACAGCGCGAGGCGTTTTTTTGTATCGCTTTTTGCCCGCGCCGGGCTTACGGCGCGCCGGGCAGCTCCAGCACAAAGGTTGCGCCGCAGGGTTTGCCGCCCTCGCCGGGGGTGTCCCGCACGCTCAGCCGCCCGCCGTGCAGCCGGCAAAGCTCGGCGGCCACCGCCAGCCCCAGGCCAAAATGCGCGCGGTCTGTGCGGCTGCGCTCGGAGCGGTAAAACCGGTCAAACACCCGGGGCTTTTCGCTGTCCGGGATGCCGGGGCCGTGGTCCCGCACCAGCAGGGCCGCCTGCGCGCCGTGGGTTTCCAGGGCCAATTCCACCGCGCTGCCCGGCGGCGCATATTCCAGCGCGTTTGTAAGCAGCACCCCCAAAAGCTGCACCAGCCGCTCCTCGTCCCCCAAAATCTCGGGGGCGGGGGCGGGGGGCAGCCGCAGCGCCAGCCGGCGGTTTGCGGCTGCGGCCAGGGGCAAAAACTGCTCGTAGGCCCGTCGGCACACCTCCTCCGGCAAAAGCCGGGCGGGCCGCAGCTGCCAGGCGCCGGCGTCGCTGCCCGCCAGCAGCAAAAGGTCGTCCACCAAACGGGCCATCCGGCGGGTCTCCCGCTGGGCCGCCTGCAAAAACCGCCCGCCCTCGGCCGGGCAAAGCCCGGCCGCGCTCAGGCTGGCGTCCACCGCCGCCAGGGGGGTGCGCAGCTCGTGGCTGGCCGCGGCCACAAATTCCTGCTGGCGGGCAAGGGCCTCGGCGGTGGGGCGTATGGCAAGCCCGGCCAGCACCCAGCCGGCCAGGGCCAGCGCGCACACCCCGCCAAGCCCCAGGCCCAGGTACCGCCAGCCCAGCGCCGCCAGCGCCCGCCGGTGCACCGCCATGTCCTGCAAAAGCAGCACCAGCACCCCGTCCGGCCTTGCCGGGCGGGCCGCATAGCCGGTGTAGCTTTCCCCGGCGGTACCCCGCACCGCAAGGGGGGCCTGCCAGCGCCGGCCGGACACCACATTGTACCAGATGCCCTCGCCGCCGGCGGCCTCCAGCGCCCGCCGGGCCAGCTCCTCCCGCGGGGTGGCGGGCTGCCAAACGCCGGCAAACTGCAACGGGCGGCCGTTGTCCCACAGGCAGGCCACCGTTTGGCCCTGGGTTTCCAGCTCGGCCAAAAACCGGTCCGAGATGCAGCCGGTGGTTTCCAGCTTTTCCAAAAGGCCAGCCAGGCTCCCGGCCAGCAGGGCGTCGGCGCTCTGGCGGTACTGCCGCCGCGCCATCGACCAGCCCGCCCACAGCGCGGCCCCCAGCACCAGGGCGGTCAGCAGGGTGCACACCGCTGTAAGCCGCAGCCGCAGGCTTTGCAGCGGGCCGCGCCCGGCCCCGGGCCGCACCCTCCGGCTCAGCATCCGGCCAGCTCCAGCCGGTAGCCCGCGCCCCGCACGGTGGCAAGCCGCACCGCGTCGCCCGCGCCCGCCTTTGCCAGCTTGCGGCGCACCAGATAGATGTAGCTGTCCAGCGAGGAATCCTCCACCTCGGCCGCGGCCCCCCACACCCTGGCCAGCAGGGTCTCGCGCGCCAGCAGCCGGCCGGGGCTGCGCAGCAGCATCTCCAAAAGCTCGCACTCGGTTTTGGATACCTTTACCGGCCCGGCCGGGCCCTCCAGCCGCAGCTCGTTTGGGTAAAGGGCCACACAGCCCGCCGCAAGGCAGCGTCCCGGCTCAAAGGCCGCCGGCCTCCGGGCCAGCGCCCGCAGCCGTGCCGCCAGCTCCCGCAGGTCAAAGGGCTTGGCAAGGTAGTCGTCCGCCCCGGCGTCCAGCCCGTCCACCCGGTCGCCCACCCGGGCCAGGGCGGTCAGCAGCAGCACCGGGGTGGCCACCCCCGCCGCCCGGGCGCGGCGCAGCACCGCAAGGCCGTCCAGCCCGGGCAGCATCCGGTCCAAACAGCAGGCGTCGTACACCCCGCCGCACAAAAGCGCCAGCCCCTCCTCGCCGTCGCCGCAGGCATCGGTCTGGATGCCGTCGGCCGCAAGGCCCGCCGCCACCGCGGCCGTCAGGGTCTCATCGTCCTCGATCAGCAAAACACGCACAGGGCAGCACATCCCTTTCCGTTCAGTTTCCTTTATTATACAAAAGAAACTTCAAAACAGTCTCAAAGAATTTCTGACAATTTTGTGATAATAAAGGGTTTTCAAGTTTTTTTGAGAAACCGCTGGTAGCATAAAGGGCATACCAAGGGCGGGGCGGGAATCTGCCGCCCCCCTTGCCGGGAAGGAGACAGAACAAGATGAACCATCCAACCAAACCATGGGCCGCAAGGCCCCTTTGCCTGCTGCTGGCGGCGGCGCTGCTGGCCGCATTGCTGGCCGGCTGCGGCTCTAAGCCGGGCGCGGCCTCCGGCGCGGGGGCGGCCCCCGCCGCCATGGGCCGCTGGGCCGAGAGCGAGCTGCCCCTGCCCGAGGGCTGCCAGCCTGCCGCCCTTTACCAGCTGGCCGACGGCACCCTCTGGCTGATGGGGGCCGATGAAGCCCGGATGTGCTCGGTGCGCTATGTATCGGCGGACGGGGGCCAGAGCTGGCAGCAAAGCCCGCTGCCCGCCCCGCTGGATGCCTGCCGGGTGCTGGACGTCTCGCCCGAGGGGGCGGTGCTGGCCCAGCAGTATATGATGGCAGAGAAGGGGGCCGAAACCTGCTTTTGGCGCATGGCCCCGGGCTGCCAGCCGGAGCCCTTTGCCCTGCCGGATGTTCCCGGCATGTTCCAATGCAGCGCGCACTTTATCAACGGGGAGGCCCTTGCCATCTCCTGGGAGGCCTATGCGTCCGGCGCGGCGCTGCCCGGCCAGAACGATGGGGCCGGCGGGGGCTTTGCACAGATGGACGCCGCCGAGGTGGGCCAGCCGGAGGAGGCCGGCGCGGGCGCGGCCTCTTCCAGTGCCCCGCAGCCGGGTGCAGCGCCCGCCGGCGAGCGGGAAGGGTTTTATACGGTCAGCTCGGGCGGGGGAGTGCGGCTGCAAAGCGAGGAGGACGCCGTGTTTGGCAGCGGCATCTACAGCTTTGCAGACGGCCGCCGCCTTGGCGACTGGCCCGGCATGGAGGGGGATATTTTGACCTGCGCATCCAACGGGCAAAGGCTTTTTTACGAAAAATACGGCGCAGGCATTTTGGCCATGGACGCCGCCGGCGGGCAGGAGGTCCTGTATACCGGCGACGGGGCGGGCTATCTGGAGGCCGTTTTTGCCGCGCAGGACGGTTCGCTTTATTTTGCCAACGATCAGGGCATCCACTGCCTGGCCGCCGGCGGCAGCCTGGTGGAAACGGTGGTGGAGGGCAGCGCCATGGCCTTTGCCCACCCCCAGATGGGCGGGCAGGCGCTGGTGCGCGCCGCCTCGGGAGACTTTTTGCTGCTGCTGGCCGACTACAATACCGCGGATTACAATTGTACCCTCTACCGCTACCACTTTGACGAGACCCTGCCCGCCCGGGGCGATACGGTGCTGACCCTCTGGTCGCTGGAGGACAACGAGACGGTGCGCGCGGCCATTGCCGCCTTTGCCAAAACCCACCCCGAGGCGGAGGTGGAGTACACGGTGGCCCAGCCCAGCGGCGCCGAGGGCCCCGGCCGGGAGGACCTGCTGCGCGCCCTGAACACCGAGCTTTTGGCCGGCGGCGGGCCGGACGTGCTGATTTTGGACGGGGTGGACTACGCCCCCTACGCCCGGCAGGGGCTGCTGGCCGACCTGTATGGTACGGTGAGCGATTTAAAGCTGCTGGATAACATCACCGGCCCCTTTATGCAGGGGGACGCGGTGTATCTGCTGCCCGCCCGCTTTGTGCTGCCGGTGCTGTATGCCCCCAAAGACCGGCTGGCCGCCGTATCAAGCTGGGAGGGGCTGATCCAAAGCTTCCTGGACGCGCCCGCCCGGCCGGATGCTGCCCCAAACGACGCCGGTTTTTACGATGCCCTGCCCGAAAGCGAGCGGTACGCCTTTTCGGTCAAGGATACCGCCGACCTTGTGGAGATGCTGCTGGCCGCCAGCGCCCCGGCCCTTTTAAGCGAGCAGGGCGGGCTGAACGACGCCGCCCTGGGCGATTTTTACACCGGCGTTGAGGCGGTGGCCCGGCACTACGGCCTGGGCGGTTACCGCCCGGCCAACCCGCAGCTGGACGTTGCGGCGGTGAGCAGCGCCTCCGGGGAGGACCCGGTCATCGCCCGCCAGAGCAGCCAGGAATACAGCTGGGGCCGCGCCCTTTTTGCGCGGGAATGGATGGGCACCCCGGCCATGCTGCTTTGGATGCGGGGCCAGGACGACGGGGAGGAACCCCCCATGGCCGCCGCCCTCCAGCCCGGCCTTGCCGAAGGGGCCTACCGGCCGCAGGTGCTGGCCGCGGTCAACGCCGCCACAGCCCAGGAGGCCCTTGCCAAGGAGTTTGTGCGCACCCTGCTTTGCGACGAGGTGCAGGGCACCGTGTTTTACCTGGACGGCCTGCCGGTAACCCAAAGCGGTATGCAGATCGTGGAGGACCGGTTCCGGTCCGCCCGCCGTTTTACCCCCGAACTGCTGGAAAACTTCCACGCCCTGCTTGCCGCCGCCAAAACCCCCTCGCTGCCAAACGAGACCCTGCGCGCGTCCCTTACCGCGCACGCCGAGGCCCTTGCCAAGGGCACCGAAACGGTGCAGCAGGCGGTGGCCGGCACCCAAAAAGATCTGGAGCTTTATTTTGCCGAGCGGGGCTAAGCGGCCGCTGCGCCCCGCCGCGGCCCGGGGCGGGCCAGTTCCCAAACCCCGCCCGGGCCGCCCGGTTTTAAAACCCCGCCCGCGCTTTAAGGGGGACGCCGGGGCGGTGTGGTTTTTGCTGCCCAGCCTGGCCGGGCTGACGGTGTTTGTGCTGGGGCCCTTTGCGCTTACGGTGTACCGCAGCTTTACCGATGCCGCCGGCCGCCGCTGGCTGGGGGCGGCCAACTACCAAAGCGTGCTGGCAAACGCCGCCTTCCGGCAGGCGGCGGGCAACACGGCGCGGTTTATCTGCGTCTGCCTGCCGCTGCTCTTGGGCGGCAGCCTGCTGCTGGCGCTGCTGGTGCGGGCCGCACGCCCATGCAGCCGGCCCTTTCAAACCAGCTTTTTGCTGCCCATGGCCCTGCCGGTGGCCAGCATTGCGCTGCTTTGGCAGCTGCTGTTTGCCCAAAAGGGGCTGGCAAACGCCCTGTTAAGCGCCCTGGGCGGGCGGCCGGTGGATTTTATGGGCTCCGGCGCGGCCTTTTGGGTGCTCATTGGCACCTATCTGTGGAAAAACAGCGGCTACAATATGGTGCTCTGGCTGGCCGGGCTGGACGGGGTGCCCTCCGCCCTTTACGAGGCCGCCATGCTGGACGGCGCGGGCCGCTGGCAGTGCTTTTGGCGCATCACCCTGCCCCAGCTTGGGCCCACCTTGGGGCTTGTGTCGGTGCTAAGCCTGCTCAACTGCTTTAAGGTGTTCCGGGAGGCGTATCTGGTGGCCGGGGCCTACCCGCACGAGAGCATCTATCTTTTGCAGCATCTGTTCAACAACTGGTTTTCGTCGCTGGACCTGGGCCGGCTGTCGGCCGCGGCGGTGCTGCTGGCGCTGGCGCTGGGCGGGCTCATCTTAATTTTGCTGCGCCTTTTAAACCGCAGCGGGGAGTAATGCAGCATGAAACGATCCACAAAAAAAGCCCCCGGCCGGGCGCTGCTGTTTTTGGTGCTGGGGGCGGCGGCGCTGCCGGTGTGGTGGGTGCTTTGGTTTTTGGCCTTAGGGGCCCTGCAAAGCCCGGAAGAGCTGGCCATCCTGTACGGCCCGGTGCTCCGGGACGCGCCCGGCCTTGCCGGCTGGACGGTGCTGCCCAGCTGGCCCACCCTGCGCCCGCTGGCCGAGCTGCTGCTGGATACGCCGGAGTTTTTTGCCATGTTCTGGAACAGCTGCCGCCTGGCCCTGCCCCAGCTGCTGGGGCAGCTTTTGGTGGGCGCGCCGGCGGCCTGGGCCTTTTCGCGGCTGCGGTTTTTTGGGCGGCAGGCCCTGTTTGGGCTGTACCTGCTTTTAATGGTGCTGCCCTTCCAGGTTACCATGGTGCCGGGGTATCTGGTGCTGGGCTCGCTTGGCCTGCTGGATACCCGCTGGGCGGTGGTTTTGCCGGGGGTGTTTTCCACCTTTCCGGTGTTTATCATGGCCAAAAGCTTTGACGCGGTGCCCCGCGCCATGCTGGAGGCCGCCCGCATCGACGGCGCCGGCCCGCTGCAAACCTTTTTGCGCATCGGGCTGCCGCTGGGCGCGCCGGGGGTGGCGGCCGCGGCGGTGCTGGGCTTTTTGGACGGCTGGAACCTCATCGAGCAGCCCATGACCTACCTCAAAAGCCCCTCGCTTTGGCCGCTCTCCATCGCCATGCCCGGCTTTTCGGCCGCCTCGGGGCTGGGCGGGCTGGCGCTGGCCGCAAGCCTTGTGGCGCTGGTGCCGGCGGTGCTGGTGTTTTTGTGCGGGCAGCGTTATCTCGAGCTGGGCATCCAGTCCAGCGGGCTCAAAGGGTAGGGGAGAGAACGGATTGAAAGCAGTTTTTTCACGGCTGTCTGCCGTTTTTGGAAAAAACCCGGATGGGCAGGGGCCGGCCGGGGGCCGGGCGCTGGGC
>CAJTSP010000085.1 GCA_910578965.1 uncultured Oscillospiraceae bacterium | reverse complement strand
GGACCGGGGTGGGGGTCAATGCACTGCTCAGCCGCAGCCTGGGCGAAAAGAACTACGAACAGGCCAACCGCGCCGCCGGCAACGGGCTGTTTCTGGCGTTGTGCAGCATGGTGGCGTTCGTGCTGTTTGGGGTGTTTTTCTCCGGCGCCTTTTTCCGCAGCCAGACCGCCGACCCGGAAATCCTGGCGGGCGGCACGGCCTATACCTTTATTGTATGCGCCTTCAGCCAGGGGCTGTTTGTGCAGGTGATGCTCGAAAAGCTGCTGGCTTCCACCGGCCGTACCCTGTACAGCATGCTTTTGCAGATGGCGGGCGCGGTCACCAACATTGTGCTGGACCCCATTTTGATCTTTGGGCTGCTGGGCATGCCCAAAATGGGGGTGGCAGGCGCGGCGGTGGCCACCGTGATCGGCCAGTGGGTGGCCATGGCGCTGGGGCTCTGGTTCAACCAGGCCCGCAACCCGGACATCACCCTTTCGCTGCACAGCCTGAGGCCCCACGGCGAGACCATCCGGCGCATCTACGCGGTAGGGCTGCCCAGCATTGCCATGCAGTCAATCGGCAGCGTCATGGTGTTCTGCATGAACCGCATCCTCATGGCCTTTACCAGCACGGCCGCGGCCGTGTTTGGGGTATACTTTAAGCTGCAAAGCTTTATCTTTATGCCGGTGTTTGGGCTCAACAACGGCATGGTGCCCATCATCAGCTACAATTACGGCGCACGGCAGCCCCGGCGGGTGATGAAGACCATGTGGCTGAGCATGGCCTACGCCACCGGCATCATGGTGGCGGGCTTTGCCCTGTTCCAGTTGGCGCCCGGCCTGCTGCTGGGCCTGTTTGACGCCTCGCCCGAGATGCTGGAGATCGGCAGCCATGCGCTGCGCCGCATCAGCCTGAGCTTTTTGCTGGCCGGGGCCTGCATCATTGCGGGGTCGGTGTTCCAGGCGTTGGGCAGGGGGATGCTCAGTCTTTGGGTATCGGTGGGGCGGCAATTGCTGGCCCTTATCCCGCTGGCCTGGCTGTTCAGCCTTTCCGGCCGGCTGGACCTTGTCTGGTTCGCCTTCCCCTGCGCCGAGCTGGTGAGCCTCGCCCTCAGCGTTCTCTTTTTGCGGCGGGTCTACCGCAGCATCATCGCGCCCATGCTTGAGCCGGAGGGGTAAAGGCCAATCCAGGGGGGCTTGCCTGCCCCAGGGCGCCCTCCGTCTCCGGCCTTGGAACCGCCGCTTTGCGGCGGGGCCTCCGACACGCGCCTGCGGGCGTAGTCTTGCTGCTGCGCGGCAATTCACCTTGCCCCTGGACCCCCGTTCTGCCGCACAAATCATTGTGCGGCGGGAAACTTCATTTCCTGAAAAGCCGGGGCCGGCGATGCATCCCCCCGTTTGCACCAGCCCCGGCAAGACACCCCCGTAAAGGAGGCAACTGCCAATATGACCTACGATTTGATTATTGTGGGCGCCGGACCGGCCGGCATTTTTACCGCGCTGGAGCTGCTGCGCCGGGGCAGCTCTGCCAAAATCCTGCTGGCAGAAAAAGGCCGGCCGGTACAGCAGCGCCATTGCCCCAAGGCCGAGACCGGCCGCTGTATGAACTGCCGGCCCTACTGCCATATCACCACCGGGTTTTCGGGCGCAGGGGCCTTTTCGGACGGCAAGCTTTCCCTGTCCTGCGAGGTGGGCGGCGACCTGCCCAGCCTGATTGGGGAAGACCGGGCCCAGCAGCTAATCGATTATACCGATAGCATTTACCTGGAATTCGGGGCCGATCCCCATATCGAAGGCCTGGGCCAGGCCGAAGAAATCAAGGAAATCCGCAAGCGGGCAATCCGGGCAGGGCTTAAGCTGGTCGACTGCCCCATCCGGCATCTCGGCACCGAAAAAGCCCAGGGCTTGTACCTTGCCCTCCAAAACGAGCTGGAGGCCAAGGGGGTAGAGCTGCGGTTCGGGGCCGAGTGCGTCAACATCCTGCTGCGGGACAACGCCTGCCGGGGCGTGCTGCTGCGGGAGGGCGGGGCCGAACGCGAGGTCTACGGCCGCCGGGTGGTTATTGCTACCGGCCGCCGCGGGGCCGACTGGCTCGAGAGCCTTTGCGCCGAGCACGGCATTGCCCATCGTCCCGGAACGGTGGACATCGGGGTGCGGGTCGAGGTGCGCAACGAGATCATGGAAACGGTCAACCGAGTGCTATACGAATCCAAGCTGATCGGTTATCCCCGTCCCTTCAAAAACAAGGTCCGCACCTTCTGCCAGAATCCCGGGGGATTTGTAAGCCAGGAAAATTACGACAATGACCTGGCGGTAGTCAACGGCCACAGCTACAAGGATACCAAGAGCGAAAACACCAATCTGGCTATTTTGGTCAGCCATAATTTCACCGAGCCCTTCAACCAGCCCATCGCCTACGCCCAAAGGGTAGGCGAGCTGACCAACATGCTGGGTGCGGGGCAGATCATGGTGCAGCGGTATGGGGACATCCTGGATGGCAAGCGCACCTGGCAAAAAGAATTGTCCCACAGCAACCTGCGCCCTACCCTGGCCGACGCGGTGGCAGGGGATATCACCGCCGCTATGCCCTACCGTGCCATGACCAACATCATCGAGTTTATCCGCATGCTGGACGAGGTAGTACCGGGCTTCGCCAGCGGCGAGACCCTCTTGTACAGCCCGGAGCTCAAATTCTATTCCAACCGGGTAAAGATGGACGAAAACCTTGTCACCAGCATCGAGGGGCTTTATTGCCTGGGTGATTCCAGCGGCTGGACCCGCGGCCTGATGATGGCCAGCGTGATGGGCGTTTTAATGGGCCGCAAACTCTGCGAACAAGAGGGGCTGTAACGGCCGGCCCGGCGCATGGTGAAAAAGCTTTGGGCCGATATGGGGGACGCATCCCCCATGCCCCTCAACCCGCCGGGCACAAGGATTTGTGCCCGGCGTAAAATTTGGCCATGTCAGGAGGCTGCCCGCCGGCGACCGGCGAATGGAACCCTTGGCTTTTGGCCTGCCCTGACAACATGGGGATGTTTTTTCGCTGGCGGCACAGCGATAAACCCGTTCCCATTGGTCAGCGCACACCCATCACAGGGCCCAGCCCGGAAACTCTCCCCACAGGAGGCCGCCCATGTTCCACACCCTTACCTTGAGCCCCTCGCTGGATTATCTTGTATTTGCAAAGGAATTTATGCCGGACGCCCTCAACCGGGCGGATTCGGCCCGGTTGTTTGCCGGCGGCAAGGGGATCAACGTGGCCGTAATGCTGCGGCGGCTGGGCCAGCCCGCCCGGGCGCTGGGTTTTTTGGCCGGCGATACCGGGCGGATGCTGCGGGGGATGCTGGCCGCCGAAGGCCTTTCGGAGGAATTCCTGCCGCTTAAAGAGGGGGCTACCCGCATCAACCTCAAACTGAAAACCCCCGCACATGAAACCGAGCTCAGCGCCCCCAGCCCCCGGCCGGACGCGGCAGAGATTGCGGCGCTCGAGCGGCAGTTGGCCGCTATCCCGCCCGGGGATACCCTCATCGCGGGGGGCAGCCTGCCCCCCGGCCTTGTGTTGGACGCCTACGCCCGGCTGCTGGCCCCCTGCGCCGCGCGCGGGGTGCGCTGCGTGCTGGACGCCAGCGGCCCCGCCCTTGCGGCGGGGCTCGCCGCCCGGCCCTGGCTCATCAAGCCGAACCTTGCCGAGCTGGCCGAATTGATCGGCACCGCCGGTCTTTTGGATAAAACCGCCGCCGGGCAGGACAAGCCCTCCCGGCCCGCCGGCCTGCCGGCGCAGGATACGGCCCCGGCAATAGAAGCCCTGGAGGGGGCGATGCGCGCTGCCCAAGGCTTGGGCGCACGGAACGTCCTGGCCAGCCTGGGAGGCTGGGGCGCGGCGCTGCTGGCCGAAAGCGGGGAGTTTTTCTTCCAGCCCGCCCCGGCGGGCCAGCCGGTGAACACCGCCGGCGCAGGCGATTCGCTGCTGGCCGGCTTTTTGGCCGGCCTGGCCGGCGGCGGGAACCCGCCAAAGGCCCTGCGCCTTGGCGTGGCCGCCGGCAGCGCCACCGCCTTTTGCCCCTGGCTGGCACAGGCACAGGAGGTGGAGCGGCAGCTTGCCGCGCTGGTGCGGGAGGGATAAGCCGCTTGCCCTGCACTCTCCGGCCGTATCCCTTTGAGCGCAAAAGCGCATTTTACCCGTGAAAGGTTTTTTACAGCCTGCCGCGCCCCGCCCGCAGCAGCGGCAGCTCCAGCAGCAGCATGCAGGCCCAGCCGGCCAAACTGGCCCAGGCCACGGCAAGCAGCCCAAAGCGGGGGGTCCACCACCAGACGCAGAGGGCCCGTACCGAAATCTGGGTGATCGAGCCGAGCAGGGTAACCTTCATCTCGCCAAGCCCTCGAAAGTACCCCTGTAGGCCGTTGGTAAGGCCGGGCAGCAGGTAGAAAAAAGCCATCCAAAAGAGATACCTCCCCCCCAGCGCGGCAGCGGCGGCATCCTGCCCTACAAACAGCCGCATCACCGGCAGCCGCAGGGGCATTACCACACAAAAGACCACCGCCCAGCCGCAGGCCTCTACCAGCAACCCTCGCGAGAGCCCCTGCCGCATGCGGCCGGGCCGGCGGGCGCCCCGGTTTTGAGAAACAAAGGTCATCATGGCGCTGGATATGCACCGCCCGGGGGTAAGCGCGATCTCATCCACCCGGCCCACCGCATTGAACACCGCAATCGCCCCCACCCCCAGCCCGTTGACGCATCGCTGGATCATCAGCTTGCCCAGGGGCTGGCAGGCCTGTTGCAAGGCGGTTACGCCGCCCTGCCGCAGGGTAAGCCGGAGCTGCATGCCATCCGGCCGCAGCTCCGGCCGGGCCAGTCGCAAGGGGGAACCGCTGCGCCAGACCATAGCTGCGCCCAAGGCTGCCGACACCGCCTCGGCCAGCAGGGTGGCCAGCCCAGCCCCCGCCGTGCCCCAGCCCAGCCCGGCCACAAAGGCAAGGTCCAACAGGGTATTCAGCACCGAGGATACAGCCAGGAAAACCACCGGGGTGCGGGCGTCCCCCAGGCTGCGCAGCCCGGCAGCACAGGCGTTGTATAAAAAGGCGAAGGGCATGCCCACCAGGATGATCCGCAGGTAGGCATGGGCCTGCGGCAGGATGCCGGCAGGCACCCCCAGTGCCCGCAGCAGCAAGCGGCTCAAGGGCAGCCCCAGCGCCACTACCAGCGCCGAAAAAGCGGCCCCCAGATACAGCACCGAGGCAAAGCACCGGCGCAGCCGCACCGCATCCCGGGCGCCAAAGGCTTCGCTCATCAGGGCCGAGGCGCCGACACACAGGCCGGACACCCCTAAGATCAGCAGGTTCATGACCGGATCGGCGGTGCCCACCGCCGCCAGCGCATCCTTGCCTGCAAATCGCCCTACAATGATCGAATCCACCGCATTATACGCCATCTGCAGCAGGTTTCCCAGCATCAACGGCGCCGAAAAGCCAACCAGCTCCCGTACCACGCCGCCCTGTGTCATGTCCCGGACCATCGGTCTGCTCCTTTCGGGGCCGGCAAACCGGCCGTTTTGTGGGTAGGGCGCCGCATCCCGGCCCTTTGCCTCGCCCGGGCTTATGCCCTGCGCGGCCGGGCCGGCCGCGCAGGGGCTCCGCCAAAGGGCAAGCGCCCCACCCTATGAAAGACTCTCCATAGGGCGGGACGCTTGCTGCTTTAGCCGTTTCGGGATCGCGGCTTTTTATTTTTCCTTGATCGCGGCCTGCGCGGCGGCAAGGCGGGCGATGGGCACACGGAAGGGCGAGCAGGACACGTAGTCCAGGCCGATCTCGTGGCAGAACTCGACGCTGGTGGGGTCGCCGCCGTGCTCGCCGCAGATGCCGCAGTGCATGGCGGGCCGGGCGCCCTTGCCCAGCTTGATGGACATCTCCATCAGCTTGCCCACACCGGTCTGGTCCAGCTTGGCAAACGGGTCGTTCTCAAAGATCTTGGCGTCATAGTAGGCGTTCAGGAATTTGCCGGCATCGTCGCGCGAGAAGCCGTAGGTCATCTGGGTCAGGTCGTTGGTGCCAAAGCAGAAGAACTCGGCCTCCTTGGCAATCTCGTCGGCAGTGAGGGCGGCGCGGGGAATCTCGATCATGGTGCCCACCTCATACTTCAGCTCGATGCCGGCAGCCTGGATTTCCTCGTCCGCCACAGCCACAACCACATCCTTGACGTACTTGAGCTCCTTGACCTCGCCCACCAGCGGGATCATGATCTCAGGCACCATCTTCCAATCGGGATGGGCCTTTTGAACCTTGATGGCGGCGCGGATGACCGCGCGGGTCTGCATCTTAGCGATCTCGGGGTAGGTCACGGCCAGGCGGCAGCCGCGGTGGCCCATCATCGGGTTGAACTCATGCAGCGAGGCGATGATGTTCTTAATAGTCTCAACGCTCTTGCCCTGCGCGTCGGCCAGCTTCTGGATGTCGGCCTCCTCGGTGGGCACAAACTCGTGCAGCGGCGGATCCAAAAAGCGGATGGTGACCGGATCGCCCTCCATGGCCTCGTACAGGGCCTCAAAGTCGCCCTGCTGGTAGGGCAGGATCTTGTCCAGGGCGGCCTCGCGCTCCTCCACCGTGTCGGCGCAGATCATCTCCCGGAAGGCGGCGATCCGGTCCTCGGCAAAGAACATATGCTCGGTGCGGCACAGGCCAATGCCCTCGGCGCCCAGCTCCCGGGCCTTTTTGGCGTCGGCCGGGGTGTCGGCGTTGGTGCGCACCTTGAGGCGGCGGTATTTGTCGGCCCAGCCCATGATCCGGTCAAAGTCGCCCGCAATGGTGGCGTCCACGGTGGGCATCTGTCCGTCGTAGATATTGCCGGTCGAGCCGTCGATGCTGATCCAGTCGCCCTCGCCAAAGGTCTTTCCCGAGAGGGTAAACTTCTTGTTTTCCTCGTCCATGGCGATCTCGGTGCAGCCGGATACGCAGCACTTACCCATGCCGCGGGCCACCACGGCGGCGTGGCTGGTCATGCCGCCGCGCACCGTGAGGATGCCCTGGGCGGCCTTCATGCCGGTGATGTCCTCGGGGCTGGTCTCCAGCCGCACCAGCACCACCTTTTCGCCCCTGGCCTGCCAGGCCTCGGCGTCCTCGGCGGTAAACACCACCTTGCCGCAGGCGGCCCCCGGCGAGGCGCCCAGGCCCTTGCCGATGGCGGTGGCCGCCTTGAGGGCCTTGGCGTCAAACTGCGGGTGCAAAAGGGTATCGAGGTTGCGCGGGTCGATCATGGCCACGGCTTCCTCCTCGGTCTTCATGCCCTCGTCCACCAGGTCGCAGGCAATCTTGAGGGCGGCGGGGGCGGTGCGCTTGCCGTTGCGGCACTGCAACATATAGAGCTTCTTGTTCTCAACCGTAAACTCCATATCCTGCATGTCATGGTAGTGGTCTTCCAGCAGGTTGCAGACCTTGATGAACTGCTCATACGCCTCGGGGAACTCCTGCTCCATCTGGCTGATGGGCATCGGGGTGCGCACGCCGGCCACCACGTCCTCGCCCTGGGCGTTCTTGAGGAACTCGCCCATCAGCTTCTTTTCGCCGGTGGCGGGGTCGCGGGTAAAGGCCACGCCGGTGCCGGACTCGTCGTTCAGGTTGCCAAAGACCATCGGCATCACGTTGACGGCGGTGCCCCAGCTATAGGGGATGTCGTTGTCGCGGCGGTAGACGTTGGCCCGGGGATTGTCCCAGGAGCGGAAGACCGCCTCGATAGCCAGCTTGAGCTGCTCGATGGGGTCGGAGGGGAAGTCCTCTCCCAACTGCTTTTTGTACTCGCCCTTGAACTCCTCGGCCAGCTCCTTCAGGTCGGCGGCGGTGAGCTCCACGTCAAACTCGACGCCCTTTTTCTCCTTCATCTGGTCGATGAGCTGCTCAAAGAACTTTTTGCCCACACCCATCACGACGTCCGAGAACATCTGGATGAAGCGGCGGTAGGAGTCGTAGACAAACCGCTCGAACTTGGGGTCCGGGTTGCCGGCGATCATCGAGGCGGCCACCTCGTCGTTGAGGCCGAGGTTGAGGATGGTGTCCATCATGCCGGGCATCGAGGCGCGCGCGCCCGAGCGCACCGACACCAGCAGCGGGTTTTCCTTCGAGCCGAACTTTTTGCCGTTGATCTTTTCCATCTCGGCCACGTTGGCCATAACCTCGGCCATGATCTCATCGTTGATCCTGCGGCCGTCCTCGTAGTACTGGGTGCAGGCCTCGGTGGAGATGGTAAAGCCCTGGGGCACCGGCAGCCCGATATGGGTCATCTCGGCCAGGTTGGCGCCCTTGCCGCCCAAGAGGTTGCGCATGCTCATGTCGCCTTCGGTAAACAGGTACACATACTTTTTCTTTTCGCTCAAATCTCTCTACCTCCCAAATAATTCGCTTCCCATGCGCGTTTGCCTGCCCGCGAAACTGCGCGCAGGCCAAAGCACGCCCTTCCAAGTTCTGGGGAACGCCCCCATATTATACCAAAAAGCCGGGTGCTTGCAAAGTATTTGCGCCGATATTTTTGCCCGATATGCGCGGATTTTTCGGCCAGCGGGGCAGTTTTTCCAAAAACGTTTGCGGCAGGCGGCGGTTTGCCGGGGGGGGGTTGTAAAAAGGGCCGGTTTTTTCACAAAATGTCCGGGGTAAAAAAAGTTTCTCACGATATTTTTGAGAAAAGGACGGTTTTCTCTTGCAAAGCCCCAAAAAAACGGTAAACTAAAAAAGTATGCATCCTGTTGGGACAAACAAGGGAGGGTTTTTTCTATGCCAGACACCAGCTCCGCGGCCGCGGCCCTTGCCGCCGCCGAGCGCCAATACGCCGAAACCTTTGAAAAGCACCTGGCCGCCGGGGTCCGTTTTACCAGCCGGCAGGTCTACATCGACCCGGAGGTGGTCATTGCGCCGGGGGCGCTGATCCTGCCCGGCTGCATCCTGCGGGGCAAAACGGTTGTCGGGCCGGGCTGCACCGTAGGCCCCAACAGCCTTTTGGAAAACACCACCTTAGGGGCAAACAGCACCTTTAACGCCAGCCAAGCATACGACAGCCGGCTGGGCGAAGAAAACCGCATTGGCCCCTTTGCCCACATCCGGCCGTCCACCGTTACCGCCAAGGGGGTGCATCTGGGCGCCTATGTGGAGACCAAAAACTCCGGCATTGCCGAGGGCAGCACCGTGAGCCACCTGACCTACATCGGGGATTCGGACGTGGGGGAATACTGCAACTTTGGCTGCGGCACCGTGACCAGCAACTACGACGGCGAGGGCAAGTACCGCTGTACCATTGGCAATTACGCCTTTATCGGCTGCAACACCAACCTCATCGCGCCGGTGGCCTTAGGCGACGGCTGCTACACCGCCGCCGGCAGCACCATTACCGGCGAGGTGCCCGCCGGGGCGCTGGCGGTGGCCCGCAGCCGGCAGCAGAACAAGCCCGGCTGGGCTGCCAAAAAGCTGGCCTCCTACATTGCCAAAAAGAAAAAGCTGAAGGAAAGCGCCCGCTGAGCCGGCTGCCCGGCCTGACACGGCGGGGCACAGCGGCCGGCTGCCCGGCCCCAACCACAAGACCAGGAAAGGAAAATGACCCCATGTTTTGGAAACGTGCGGCCGGCGGGGCCGACTGGCTGATCGTGGCCCTGGGCAACCCCGGCCCCAAATACGAGGGCACCCGCCACAACGCCGGGTACGACGCGTTGGACGCCGCCGCCCGGCAGTGGGGCGTGCCGGTAAACCGGGTAAAGTTTGAGGGGCTTACCGGCAGCGTTGCCCTGGAGGGGCAAAAAGCGGTGCTGTTAAAGCCCACCACCTATATGAACCTCTCTGGCCGCAGCGCGGCCGCGGCCGCCCGGTTTTACAAGCTTCCCCCCGAGCGGGTTTTGGTGCTCTGCGACGACATTGCCCAGCCTCCCGGCCGGCTGCGCATCCGGCCCGGCGGCTCGGCGGGGGGGCACAACGGCCTCAAGGACCTGATCGCCTGCCTGGGCAGCCAGGAGTTTGCCCGCATCCGCATTGGGGTGGGGGCCAAGCCCACCCCCGAGTACGACCTGGCCGCCTGGGTGCTGGGCCGTCCCGGCAAGGCCGAGGCGGCCGCCATTGCCGCCCGCCACGCCGACATTGAGCAGGCTATCCGGCTCATCCTGGCCGGGCGCCTTGGCGAGGCGCAGAACCGGTTCAACGGGTAGAGCGGCGTTTCGTGCGGGGATGCCGCCCTTTTAAGCGGCAGGCGCAGGCCCCTTTGGCAGGTACGGCAAGGCGGCGGAAGCAATTCCACCGCCCTTTTCCCGTTTCTCGTCCATCCCCATCCATCTTTGATCCGAGCGAGGTAATCCATCCATGTTTTTACAGCTCCTGCAAAACACCGCCGAATACAAGCGGCTGGCCGCCGCCCTCTCGCAAAAGGGGGCCTCGGCCCTGTTTGGGCTGCCTCCGGCCGGCCGTGCCGCCATGCTGGCCGCCCTGGCCGGGCAGTTAGGCCGGCCGCTGCTGGTGGTAACCCCCGGCGAGGCCGAGGCCACCCGCTTTGCGGCCGACCTTGCCGCCTTTGGGCTTGCGGCGGCGGTGTTCCCCCCGCGGGATTTTTTACTTCGCCCGGTGGAAAGCGCTTCCCGTGAATACGAGTACCGCCGCCTGGCGGTGCTGGGGGCGCTGGCCGGCGGCCGGCTGGACGCCGTATGCGCCCCGGCCGAAGCGCTTTTGCAGTACACGGTGCCCAAAAGCGATTTCTCCGCCAATACCCTCACCCTGCGCCCGGGAGCGTCCATCCAGCCGGCCGCGCTGGCCGCCCGGCTGGCCGACGCGGGCTATGTGCGCCGCAGCCAGGTGGAGGGGCCGGGGCAGTTCAGCGTGCGGGGCGGCATCCTGGATGTTTACCCGCCCGAGTGCGAGGGGCCTGCCCGGATGGAGTTTTGGGGGGATGAGATCGACACCCTGGACCGGTTTGACCCGGTGAGCCAGCGGCGGGAGGCCCCCCTCGAAAAGCTCTACATCTCCCCCGCGCGGGAGGTGCTGTTTGGAGATGCGGCCGAGACCGCCGCCGCCCTGCGAAGCGCCCTCGCCAAGGCGCGCGGCGTAAAAAAGACCGCGCTGGAGCGCGCCATGGCCTCCGACCTTGCCCAACTGGATGCGGGCATCCTGCCCGAGGCGCTGGACAAGTACCTGGGCGTGCGCTACCAAAAGCCCGCCACCCTGCTGGACCATCTGGAAAGCCCCCTGCTTGTGCTGGAAGAGCCCAGCGGCATCCGGCAGGCACAAAAGGCCACCCAGTTCCGCCGCACCGAGGAGATGAAAAGCCTGTTTGAGGAGGGGGTGCTCTGCCCCGGGCTGGACGTCCTCTACGAGGACACCCCCTACCTGCTGGCGGCAGCCCAGAAGCACAGCACCCTTTGCTGCGAAAACTTTGCCCGCACCATCCCGGACCTGCCCCTGACCGAGGTGGTCAACGCGCCGGCCCACAGCCTGCCGGTGTGGGGCGGGGAGGTGGCCGGGCTGGCCGAGGACCTTGCCCCCCTCAAAAACCAGGGCTACGCCGTTACGGTGCTGGCCGGCACCGCCAAGGCGGCCGACGCGCTGGCCCGCGACCTTGCCCGACACGGCTTTTCGGTGAGCAC
>CAJTSP010000084.1 GCA_910578965.1 uncultured Oscillospiraceae bacterium | reverse complement strand
GGCCTGGTGGGGCAGATCGGGGTGTACTCCGGCTGGGTGGCGGATGTTGCCGGCGGGGCCAAGGCGGCCATCACCGGCATGGACTGGTTTGGCCTTGTACTCATCAGCTTTGTGTTGCCCGCAGTGCTGTCCGTTGCTTTCTGTATGGTTTTGCGCCGTGTCGGCTGGATCAAGAAAGGGGATCTGGCCCTGCGGTAAGGGTGATTGCCCGCTAAAAATCAAAAAAGGCCTCCAACCGGCCTTTGCGAGGCCTTGGGCCGCCGCAGAGGCCGGCTTTGCGGTTTTTTGTTAAGATTTGATGAATTTGTACAAAAAAATAGCGCCGAATAGCCAAAAGTATGCTATAATATTTATAAAACAATTCGAATCCTTTTAATGCCCTTCGCTTTGCCCCTGCCGAGGGGGGCGGCGGTGAGGCCGTGGATCGCGTTCTTTATGCCGTGCGCTTGCGGCATATGATCCATACGCTTACAGGGCTGCTTTGCCCGGTATGGGGCAAAATATCGGCTGCCCCGCCGTTTTTTGGGGGGGGCAAAACTACCGCAAGGGAGGCATCGCCATGAAGCTTACATTTTTGGGCGCCGCGCACGAGGTAACGGGTTCCAGTATGCTGCTGGAGGCCTGCGGCAAAAAAATCCTGGTAGACTGCGGCATGGAGCAGGGACCGGACATCTACGAGAACCAGCCGCTGCCGCTGGCCCCGGGCGAGCTGGACGCCATCCTGCTTACCCACGCTCACATTGACCATTCCGGCCTGATCCCGCTGATGGCCAAACAGGGCTTTAACGGGCCGGTGTACGCTACTACCGCTACCGCGCAACTGTGCGACATCATGCTGCGGGACTCGGCGCACATCCAGGAGTTTGAGGCCGAATGGAGGAACCGCAAGGCAAAGCGTGCCGGCGGCCAGCCGTATGTGCCTATCTACACGGTGGAGGATGCAGTTGCGGCGGTGCGGCTGTTTAGGCCTTATGCCTATGGGCGGGTAATCCACCTGTTTGACGGGGTGGACATCCGTTTTAATGACGCGGGCCATCTTTTGGGCAGCGCCAGTATCGAGGTATGGGTCAGCGAAGAGGGCAAAACCGAGCTGATTGTTTTTTCGGGCGATATCGGCAACTGCAATCAAAAGATCATCCGCAATCCCCAGCCGCTCCGCCAGGCCGACTATGTGGTAATGGAGTGTACCTATGGCGACCGTACCCATGGCCCGCAGCAGGATTATATCCCCCTGCTGGCCGAGGTGCTGCAAAAAACCTTTGACCGGGGCGGCAATGTCGTGATCCCCTCCTTTGCGGTGGGGCGTACCCAGCAGTTGCTGTATTTTTTGCAGCAGATCAAGGCGCGGGGCCTTGTAAAGGGGCATGACCATTTCCCGGTTTATGTGGACAGCCCGCTGGCCAACGAGGCAACCAACATCTTTAACCGCAATATCTGGGATTGCTGCAACGAGCGTTGCCTGGCCCTGTTACGCGAGGGGGTCAACCCCATATCCTTCCGGGACCTTGTCGTTAGCGTAACCAGCGAGGATTCCCGCGCTATCAACGAGGACCATCGCTGCAAGGTGATCCTCTCGGCCAGCGGCATGTGCGAGGCTGGGCGGATCCGCCATCACCTCAAGCATAACCTCTGGCGGCCGGAATCTACCATTCTGTTTGTGGGCTATCAAACCCACGGTACCCTCGGCCGGGCGCTACTGGAGGGCGCCCCCAAGGTGCGCATCTTTGGTGAGGAAATTGAGGTGCGCGCCCGCATCCAAAAGCTGGAGGGCATGAGCAGCCATGCCGACTCCGGCGGCCTTATTGGCTGGCTGGGCAATTTTGAGCAAAAGCCTAAAAAGGTATTTGTGGTCCATGGCGACGATGCGGTTTGCGATTCGTTTACCGCGCGTCTGCACAGCGAGCTCGGGTACGACGCGACGGCTCCCTACCCGGGCGGGGAGTACGATTTTGCCCAGGGCCGCTGGATTACCGAGGGCAACCGCCAGCGCAAAAGGCCCCGGGCCGCGCAGGGCGACGGCTACCCGGTCAGCGCGGCGTATCAGCGCCTGCTGGCCGCCGGCAAGCGCCTGCTGGAGGTTATTGGCCGCAACAAGGGCGGCGCCAACAAGGACCTTGGCCGTTTTGCCGGCCAGATTGACGAGCTGTGCGAAAAATGGGACCGCTGACGCGGCGGCGTAGGGCAGCATAAAAGGAAGCAGGCATCGGGAGCGTCCAAACCGGGGGCATAAAGAAAACGGCCGGCGCAGGCTTTTATCTTTGCAATTGGGGCGATTTGGGTGTTGCCCAAAAATAAGGGGTAAAGCGGCCTTTTGCCCTCCAAGCCCTAAAAGAATCACCCGGGCTGCCCCCGTTTTGCGGGGCGGCCCGGGTGGTTCTTTGTTGCGGCCCCATTGCCCGGCCGGGCAATGGGCCTATGGGCGGGCCGTTCCGGCGCCGCGGGCGGCGTATGGGCCATATCCATCCGTGTGGCTGCCGCAAAAAAACAGCGTAGCCAAGGCTATAGCCAGCGTGCGCGGGCCATGTCTACCCGGCCGTTCGGCAAAAAGGGAACTCCCTCGGCTGCGAGCATTGCGCGCTGCACCTCCGGCCCGCCAAAGGCAAAACCGGCGCAGAGGCTGCCGTCCTTAAATACTACCCGGTGGCAGGGGATCACCCCTGGCTCGGGGTTGCGGTGCAGAGCAAAGCCGACCCCCCGTGCGCCGCGGGGGTTGCCGGCCAGTACGGCAACCTGCCCATAGCTGGCTACCCGCCCTTTAGGGATCTGCTTTACGGTTTTGTAAATACGTAAAGTGAACGCAGTTGGCATAAGCCGCCTCCTTGTAAAAATCGATTGGTTGGCGTGCGGCAAAGGGCGATTTGTTTTTATGTGGCGGCCGGGCCGGGGCGGTTCGTAAGTACGTATTCTAAAAGCCCCGCTTTTTGCAAAACCGCCGCTGCTTTTTGCAAGCCCTGTTTTTTAAAACACCTTGGAGATGGCGCATAGGCTTTTGCCAACCCAAGGGGCTTTTGTATGCCGGACGCTTTTTATACAGGACGTTTTTGCAGTTCGGCAGAGCAGGCAGGGCGGGCGCTTGCGTTTTTTGCAAATGGAAAACGCTGCGCCGCCAAAGCGGCAAAGGAAGATTTTGGGTGTGTTTCGGCATAAAACCCTTGTGAACGCCTAAAGAATATGCTAATATGAAAACGCTTTGATGGGGTCATAGCCAAAAACAAGGCAGCCTGCGCTGTTTTGGCCACCCCGGAAATTCCCATAAAATACAATTTGCAAAAAGGAGTGTAGAAACCCATGGCTGAAGAAAAACGTACCCGCCGCACGCCGGAGGAAATGGCTGCCGCCCGCGATGAAAAGATTGCTGAGCTGGAGGAGTCTATCCGTGCTATTGAAGAAAAAAGGGCTGCGGCCGTTGCTGCATACGATGAAAAGATTGCCGCGGTAAACGCTAAGATCGAAAAGATCAAAGAGCAGAAAAAGGCGGCGTTGGCGCCTAAAAAGCGCAAGCCTCGCCGCTCCAAGAGCGCGCAGCTTCAGCAACTGATCAAGCAGGCGCGTAAATCCGGCATGAAGCTGGACGAAATTGCCGAAAAGCTTGGCATCGAGCTTGAGGCATAAACGGTAACAACCATAAGCCGTAGGGCCTGGCAGGGCCTTTTATAGACGCCCTCGGCGGGGGTTGCCCGCCGGGGGCGTTTTGCTGCATGTCCGGGCCGCAAGGCGGGACGCCGGGCCCGGGATTTTTCTGTGCTCTGCCGTTTTTCCCCTTTTCTGCCGGGCCGTAAAACGGGGCCCTGGGCGGCTGCTTGGGCCTGCGGCCTTACCGCCGCACCCACCTGCCGCCAAACAGGGTCTTTTTGTAGCGTAGCAGTTCCTCCTTGGCGGGCGGGTAATCGCCGGCCTTTTGCAGCCAGGCCACCCCCTTGGCAATGTCCTCGGGCACGCCCTGGCCCCGGGCATAGATGCGCCCTAGGATGAAAAAGGCCTCAGGGTCGTTCCAGGTGATCTTTTCCAGCAGCTCGCGGGCCTTGCCGTAATCCTGCGGCAGGCCGCCCCAGCCCTGGTAGTAGCATTTGCCCAGGTAGGGCAGCGGCGAGGTGGTGTTGTTCCGGTAGCCCACCATCAGCAGCTCTACTGCGCGGGTATAGTCCTGCCGCACCCCCAGGCCCTTGTAGTACAGCGCTCCCAGCCGGTTGCAGCAGCCAACCTCGCCCTTTTCCACACCGGCCTCATAGCAGTGCACGGCATAGCCAAGGTCCTTTTCGGCGCCGTCGCCGGTCTCGTAGGCCCGGCCTACATAGTACCAGGTGTCCGGCTCGCCCCCCTCGGCTGCGGCCTTGTACCAGCGCAGGGCCTCGGCCTTTTGGCCCTCCTTGTATAGTTTGTCGGCCAGATTGTATTGGTGGATAGGGTAGCCCAGCTCGGCTCCGGTACGCCACAGGTCTTTGGCCTTTTCCGGCGCGGGCAGCACATAAGGCGTGTCGCCCTGGGTGTAGTAACGGTTGAGGTTGTTGGCTGCAAAGTACACCCCGCCGCGCAGCGACTTCCAGAACCACTCCTCGCATTTGGGGATGTTTTCGCCCATATACAGGTTAAACTCGGTATCGCTGGCAAAATCGCTTTTCTTTTTACCGTCGATACGCATAAAATCCCACCAAAAATATACATTGCCAATCACATATTGGCAAAACGGCTCGCCCGCCTTGGCCTTTTCCAGCACAATGTCAAAGGCCTCCTGCAGGCTGGCAAAGGGCATTTTATTCTGTAGCCAGGCCGGCAGCTCGCCGCTGCGCATGGCCACCAGCACCCCCAAAGCACTGCCCTGCTGCACCGCCTGGTGCAGCAGCTTGGTGGCCCGCCTGTCATCCTCGGGGAAATGGTGTCCCGACCAGACATATTGGTAACCGCACAGGCAGCGGGCCAGCACACAGCTAGCGTCCCCGTCGCCGGCGGCCGATGCCGTTTCCAGCAGCCGCAGGCCTTCGGCCCCCCTGCCGGCGCGCATATCATAATAAATGTATTGCAGCGCCTGTTCTACTGCGTCGCTAAAAAACCTACCCATTCTAAAAAGCTCCTTTTCTATGCTGTTTTGGCGGTTTTGTGCAGCAAGACGTCCTGCCGCGCCTGATACCGGCTTAAAACTCAGTCAAACCGGGGCGCTGCACTGGCCAGCCGCGCCGCCTGCCGCCGGTCAAATTCCTGCAAAAAGGCTTCGCGCTCCTCCTCCTTCATGCTGCGAAAGGCCGCGCGGGCGTTTTCGCCGCCCCGCCGGGCTTCGGGTACCCGCCCGGCCAGGCAGTCGGCGGCGTCCTGCAGGTCCTTTGGGCTCTTGAAATCGGTTACCGCCTCGTTCCACCGGTCATCTACCAGCACCAGCTCCAAAATGCGGCTTGTGGTGCTGCCTCCGTTTGAGCGGCGATGGTGCTCGATACGGTCAATGGTAAAGATGCCGCGAATCCGGCTGATGAGGCTGGCGCTGTCTCCCAGAACCCACTCCTTGCCAACGCCGATGCTGCCTATCCAGAGAGGGTCGTCGCCAAGGTCGGCGTCCACCATGCCAAACAGCTCGGCCACATCCGGCGCTTCGTCCGGGAAGGGCAACTGGCTGCGGATCGACCGGGCCAACTGGCTGTTTGCGGGAAAAAAGCTGTCCCGCACGGCGGCAAAGCCGGTATAGCCGCCCATCGCCAGCAGGCCAGCCGCCATAGCGCCGGCAAGTAGCTGCTTGTAAAGGGCCTCGATGTTTCCGTACAAGGCGTAAACCCCTACGCATACTGCAATAAACAGCAGCAGCACGGCCAACGGTAGCTGGTTGAGCTTTTTGCGGGTACGGCTCAGGCAGTAGCCCTCGGCTACACCGTGGGGGCTGTACTTCCTGCGTACGGCCCCCACCAGCAGCACCGCCGGGATGGCCCAAAGCCGCAGCAGCGCGAACAAAGCCAGGTAAACCAGGATGATCCACGGCCAGCGCAGCAAAAGGGGAAGGGGCTTTTGACGCCCGTTTGGTTGGTTCGGTTCCATTATAGCTCACTCCTTGACGCATACTGTACGGGCTTGCCCGCAACGCCGCCTGCGGCAAACAATACGGGCCAGGCCCTACCGTCTTTATGGTATCCGTTCTTTGTGCAAAACGCAAGAGGATGGGGGGATAAAAGCAAAAAACGTGCCAGCCGCCATAATGCCGGCCGGCGCCTGCTGCTCCGCCAGCCTCGGCTCGGAAAAAATTGGGTAGGCTATTGCCAAAATCGTCTGTCAGGTGTATACTATAAGTATATGTAAACCATATAAAAAGCCGTTTGGCAAAGCCCGCCTTTTGGCAGGCCCTGGATGCGCGAGACGCCCCTGGCTGACGCCCCGCGTTTGTTTTGTCTGTCCCTTTGCCTTTAGCGGCAGGCGGGGAGGGGCGCGGCAGGGTGGCCATGCTTTGCCGGCAAGCCAAGTGAGGAGTAAGATCATGGGTAAAAGTATCAAACGTTCGGTGAACATCCGGGTGGTCTGCGCGCTCATATCCATCCTGCTGCTGAGCTTTATGACCACCTACAATACCTTCCGCATCAAGGCGACCGATACAAGGTCCGAGGAGGCTGCTTCGGTGCTTGAGCGGGCGGAGGCCGCCGAGGTGGCCCACTACAAATGGCTGACCAATCTCAGCAACGCGCTGTATGCCGGTACGGAGTTTACCGGCAGCATGGATCCCACTACCTGCGCGTTGGGCCAATGGCTGTATGGCGAGGCCGGTACCAAAGACGCCGAGGTTCTCGCCCTGCGTGAGCAGATCGAGCCGTTGCACCGGACGATACATGAGTCGGCCAGCACGGTGCTCGAGCAACTGCGTGCAAACCCTGCCGCCGCGCAGCAGTTTTACCAGGACACTATCCAGCCCAACGTGGTGCAGTTGGTCGGCGTGCTGGACCAGCTTATTACCCGGGGCAACGCGCTCAGCGACGCGGCCTCCGCCGAGATGAAGCAGACCACCCTGCTTATGAACATCAGCTCGGGCGTTTGCCTGTTGCTGGCGCTGGTCTGCCTTATCAGCTTGGTCTATTATGTGATGACCCGCATTGTTGACCCGATTATCCAGATTACCCGGAGCGTCCGCCCGCTGGGCGAGGGCAACCTCGACCTGCAGCTTGAGTATACCTCGGTCAACGAGATGGGCCAGCTCTGCGATACCCTGCGCCACTCGGTGGGGATGATCCACACCTATGTGGCCGACATCAACCGGCTGATGGGCGAGCTTTCCACCGGCAACTTCAACACCTCTACCGGCATGGATTATGTCGGCGATTTTACCAGCATCCAGCGGGCGGCCGACAGCCTTACCGATACCCTCTCGGCCGCGATGGACCAGATCGCCCAGGCCGAGGCACGCATCTCGAGCAACGCCGAGCAGATGTCCAGCAGCTCGCAGTCGCTGGCGCAGGGAGCCACCAGCCAGGCCAGCGCGGTGCAGGAGCTGTACGCAACCCTGGACGACCTGTCCCGCAATGCCAAGCAGAATGTTGAGATGGCCGACGAGGCGCAGGCACGCGCCAACGAGACCAGCCGTCAGGTTTCCACCAGCGGGCAGCAGATGCAGGATATGGTCTCAGCCATGGCAGACATCGGCAGCACCTCCCAGCAGATCGGCCAGATCATCGCCACCATCGAGAACATTGCTTTCCAAACCAACATCCTTGCCCTCAACGCGGCGGTGGAGGCTGCACGGGCCGGTGCGGCCGGCAAAGGCTTTGCGGTGGTGGCCGACGAGGTGCGGCAGTTGGCTTCCAAATCGGATGAGGCGGCCAAGGCAACCAAGCACCTCATCGAGAGCAGCGTAAGCGCGGCCGAACGCGGCAGCCGGATTGTGGGCGAGGTATCCGAGGGGCTGAAGAGCACCCTCGAGCTGGTCACGGCCTCCAGCAGCGATATGGGTGCTATCGCCGAGGCGGTGCGCGGCGAGGCCATTGCAATTTCGCAGGTTACCGAGGCTATTGGGCAGATTTCGTCGGTGGTGCAGACCAACACTGCCAGCAGCGAGGAGACTGCGGCCGTCAGCAGCGAGCTGTTCAGCCAGGCGAACCAGCTCAAAACCCAGGTCCAGCAGTTCCAGCTCAAGCGGTAAAGGGGGCTTTGGCTTTTGCCGGCCCCGGCAAGAGCGGCGGTCCGGCGCCCTAAAGGCTTCGGCCCTGTCGGCAGGGGATGGGGAGCGCAGGGGTTGCCTGCCCTCCTTGCATAAACGTGTAAAGGGCCCTTGCGGCGGCTTGTACCTTGCAGGCTGAAAGGGCATTTCAAAGGACATATAAAAAAGGCAGGCCGGCGTCCCTCGGCAAAACGGGGGGCGCCGGCCTGCTTTTTTGTGTACGCTTTGCATAGGGCTATCCGCCGCAGCTTTCGCGCGGGATATACCGGGTGGGCAGGCAGATTTGCTCCGGCCTTTCGGGGCGGCGGTCGATCTGTTCCATTACCAGCCGGAAGCATTCCTGTGCCATAGCCTCAATGGGGATGAGGATATGGGATAGGGAAGGCCAGGCATAGGCAGCCTGCTGCGGGTCCCCGTTTCCGGCTGAAAGGACCTCGATATCCTGGGGGATGCGCCGCCCGCGATCCAAAATAGCCCGCATGGCCCCATATGCAAGGGTGTCCGACGTGCAAAACAGGCAGTCGATGCCGTCACTTTCCAGCAGGGCCGATGCACCGCGGTATCCGTCCTCGTACAGGTTGCCGCAAAGGCAAGGCGGCCGTGTAAGCATCCCGCAGGCTGTGCAGGCCTTCAAAAATGCACGGGTGCGGGTATCCAGATAAGAATGGGTGTGCTCTACCGTGTTAGTCAGCACCGCTGCGTGCCGGCGCCTATGCCGAAAAAACACCTCCGCCGCGGTACGGCCGATCTGCGCATTGTCCACAACAACGCTGGGATAGTTCTTAAGGGTCCGGTTGTAGAGCACGGCCGGCATGCTTGGGCGGGAAGCCTCCAGATACTGCATGTCTGGGTCGCTCATGTTGCATAAGATCACCCCATGGAAACGTGTCAGGCTTTTCAGCTCCCGGTTTTGAGAGAGCCTGCCCACCTGGTAGGGCACAATGGCCAGGCTGATGTCCGGCTTTTGGCAGAGCGGGCAAGCCCAAAGGCCGTTGGTAAAGCGGTTCATCATGGAAGACCGATAATCTGCGCTGAAATAAAGCCCAATAACCCGCATCTGTTGGTTTTTGCCGCTGCGCAGCGCCCGAGCCGGGAGGCTAGGGCGATAACCGAGCCGCTGCGCCGCGGCCCGGATGGCCTTTTGCGTGGCGGGAGAAATGGATCTTGCATCCCCCTTGCCGTTTAACACAAAGGAAACGGTAGCAATCGAAAACCCGGTTTCCTCTGCTATTTGGCGGATCGTAACCAAAACGTCACGCCCTTTCACAATATCGTGGTGTCCCTGCGGCCGGGCAAAAGGAGGCTTCTCACTGTCCCCTTTTTCTGCCCTCCCCAAGACCATGCTTGTTTTTGCCGGGCAATATACAGTATAAAGCAAAATCTAAAGATTGCAAGCTAGCGGCCTGCTTTAGGGCCTTGTTATTGTATTTCGTTAAACCTGCCTAAAATTGTAAAAACTGCCAAACTTTTTGGGCCGGGCGTCAAGAGGGTTGCAATAGGCTCGGAAACGGGATATAGTAGGTGCGGTTGAAAGGTTAAACGTTTTAGCTAAGCGTTTAACCTGCTTAAGGAAAAGCTAAAGGAGGTTTGCGGTACAATGAAAAAGATAGCCATTGGCGGCGGGCAGGGGTTTTGGGGCGACTCTCCCGATGCGGCGATCCACATGATCCGGGAGGGCAGCCTGCAATATTTGAGCTGCGATTATTTGGCAGAACTGACCCTGTCGATCATGGCGCGCCAGCAGATCAAAAACCCGGCGGCCGGCTATGCGCCGGATTTTGTAAACGGCATCTTAAAAGAGGCCGGCAAAGAGGCCTGGCAAAAGGGCATCAAAATATGCACCAACGCCGGCGGCATGAACATCCGGGGGGCCGTGGAAGCCACCCGGCAGTGGGCCGAGCAGGCGGGCATGTCCGGTTACAAAATCGGCTATGTGCTGGGCGATGAGATCAAGGCAGAGATTCCCCGGCTACTCAAGGAGGGGTGGATCTTCCCGAACTTTGATTATGACGGGAGCTTTTTGGACATTGTAGACAAAATCTACAATGTCAATGCCTATATTGGCCATGAGGGTATTGAGGAGTGCATCGCTTCAGGGGCGGATGTGGTGCTGAACGGCCGCGCAGCCGACAGCGCGCTCTTCCTTGCCCCGCTGGCCTACGAATTTGGCTGGCAGGACGACGACTGGGACAACCTTGCACGCGGCATCATGGCGGGCCATCTGCTGGAGTGCGGCGGGCAGGGCTCGGGCGGCAATTTTATGTACGACTGGCGCAGCGTGCCCCAAATGGAGGAGCTTGGGTTCCCGATTGCCGAGCTTACCGAGGATACCTTTGAGATCACCAAGGCGCCAAACTGCGGCGGGCTGATCAGCGAGCAGAGCGTTAAGGAGCAGTTTTTGTACGAGGTGCACGACCCGGCCAACTACATCACTCCGGACGTCAATGTGGACATTTCGCAGGCCACCATCCGGCAGGTGGCAGAGAACCGGGTGCGCATCGGGAACATCCGGGGCAAAAAGCGCCCGGACACCCTCAAGCTCTGCGTGGGCTACCACAAGGGCTGGAAGACCGTCTCGATGCTGAGCTTTGCCTGGCCGGACGCCTACGAAAAGGCCCGGTACTGCGCCGAGATCATCCTAAAAAAGATGGATAAAAAGGGTATGCGTGCCCAGGATGTGCACATCAGCTTCATCGGGCTCAACAGCCTGCACCTGAACGTGGCGGATACCAGCGAGGAGGCCCTTAAAAACCTCAACGAATGCGTGATGCGCATCGCCGTATTCAGCGAGGACAAGGCCCAGGCGGCCAAGATCATCCCCGAAATCAGCCCCCTGCAGCTCAACGGCCCTCCGGGGGCGTCCTTCTTTGGCGGCCGTGCGCATGTACAGGAGGTTATTGCCCTATGGCCTACCACCGTCCCCAGGGATGCCGTTAAGGTAGAGCCGCACATTTTGGAGGTGAAATAAGGATGGAAATCTATCTCAACGAGATCGCCCATGGGCGCAGCGGGGATAAGGGCGATACCAGCAACGTCTGCGTGTACGCCCGCAAGCCGGAATATTACTCTATCATTGCGCGGGAGGTAACGCCCGAGGCGTTACACGCGCATTTTGGCGATATGGTCAAGGGGGAAATCATCCGGTATGACCTGCCAAGCCTGAACGGGTTTAATTTTGTGATGAAGCACGCTTTAGGCGGCGGGGCCACCATGAGCCTCCGGCTGGATTCGCTGGGCAAATCCATGGGCAGCGCCGTCATGCGCATGAAAATCCATGTAGAGGAGCAGGAGCTATAATATAAGCGCTGCGGGGCCCTTTTGGGCTCCCGGCGTAAAACCAGGCCCCAAAGGCGCCGGCGCATCGTTTTTTCAAAAGGAAAAACGATGCGCCGGTTTTTTTGCGTTTCTTTGGGCTGTGCAGGGGCAAAAGCTTATTTGCCGCTGCATCAATAAGGTTAAGCTTTGCATTAACGCAGGATAAGATATTTGGAAATTTTCAAGAAAGATTGCGCATTATATAATAA
>CAJTSP010000083.1 GCA_910578965.1 uncultured Oscillospiraceae bacterium | reverse complement strand
CGGTCACGGTGAAGCAGGGCAGCAAGGTGGTGCAGCAGGTAACCGGTTCGCTCGCCGTCAGGAGGGTTTTTGTAGGGTCGGTTACGGCAACGGGCACTACGAACGTAACCTATACCCTGTCGGCCACCGCCGTGCCCGGATGGCAGTACCTGACCGCAGACCATTTTTGCGCGCAGATCGTAAACGAGACGTTTACCGCGTGGGAAAGGTACGAAAACCCCTGGCGCGCAAGGGTCGTGCCGGCCCTGAGCTACAATCCGGCCAACGGGATCGTATCGCTTTCCAACCTGGGCTGGGCGCAGGAAAATTGGTCCGGCGATACGCCGTTTGCCTGCTCTTTCAAGGCGGCGGTAAATGTGTACGCGTACATTTTGGGATGACCTGTAGGGCAGGCATGAAGCGGGGCAAGGGCTACCCTGCCCTTTTGGCGGGAAGACCGGCGGGAGCCGCAGGGAGCCGTTACACGCCGCCGGCCCGGGTCGGCCTTTTGCCCGGCAGGCCGGCGGCCGGCAAAGGAAAAGGGGGATAAAAATGACCGGGGAAGGGGTTTCGGACGCTGCTGGCCACAGCGGCATGGGGACGGCGGGCGGTTGGAACAGCGCCGTACAGGGCGTATGCTTTTTGTATGGCGGCGATCCTATTTTTTGCCGCAAACGGCGGGCTTTTTGGTACCGGAGAACCTTGGGGTAATGGGGGGCGCTGTTCCCCAAAAGGACGGAGAATGCCTTTGCGGCGATGGAAGGGCAGGCGGAGGAGCGGAGGAAATGCCTTTGCCTGAAAAAGGTAAGAGGGAGGGCGTGCGGATGGCACTGGCAGACTGGGCACTAAGCGAAAACCGGGGAGGCTATACCAAAAGCGACCGGGATAAGATCAAAAAGGACAAAACGACCCCGCAATGGGTCTATACGGGTATCGGCGCGCCCCGCGGCGGGACATCCGGCGGACAGGGCGCGGCGGCAGGGCCGGCCAGGCCGGCCGGGGGTGGCGACTCCGGCGCAGATGCTGGCGGCGGGGAAAGCGGCTCTGGAGGCCTGAACGCCCTGGAGCTGCTGAACGCCTTTTTACAGGCGCAGCAGCGGGCGCGGGACGAGGCCTACCGCGTGGCCGAGGCGCAGCAGAAAAAGGACTATGAGTACGCGGCCGGCCGGCTGAACACCGACACCGACCGCGCACTGCAGGAGGCCTATATCAACAAGATGCTGAGCCTTTTGCATCTGCCGCAGGATATGGCGGCGCAGGGCCTTGGGGGCGGCGCCAGCGAGACCACCCTGGGCAGCCTGTACAACAACTACGGCAATGCCCGCGTAAAGCTGGAAAACGAGCGGCAGCGCCAGTTGGCCGGTCTGCTGAATACCCACCAGGGCAACCTTGCCCAGCTAAGCGCGCAGCGGGCCAGCGGAGCGCAGGCGGCGCTGAACGCCTATACGACCCAATTGGCAAAGCTGATGGCCGGCAATACCCCCCTGCTGCTGAGCCTCAGCCAGCAGGGCGGGGACAGCGGGGGCAGCTATTACCGGCTAAGGCGGCTGCTGGGCTGGGACGAAACCGAGTAAAAACGCGTTTGCACTTGCGCAGGAGGCAAAAATCCTGTATGCTTGATAAAGCAAGGGGGGCAGGCTTTGCCCCGTGCCTTGCAAAAAGCCGGGAACGCGGCGACCTCGTGAGCGGGCCGCCGCGCTGGGCCTAAAAAGGGAAAAGGCGGTTTTACGCAGATGCTAAGGGAATATCTCTGGGTGTTTTTTGTTTCGATGGTACCGATTGTTGAGCTGCGCGGCGCGATCCCTATTGGGGTGGGGCTGGGGCTTCCGCTGCTGCCTACCTATGTTGTGGCGGTGGCCGGCAACATGCTGCCGGTACCCTTTATCTTTTTGTTTGCCCGCAAGGTTTTGGAATGGGGCCGTACCCTGCCGCGGGTGGGCGGCTTTTTTGACTGGTTTTACCGCAAGGGCGAACGGGGAGGCGAAAAGCTCAAGGCAAAGGCCGGCCGGGGGCTGTTTTGGGCCCTGCTGCTTTTTGTGGGCATCCCGCTGCCCGGTACCGGCGCATGGACCGGTACCCTCGCGGCCAGCATCCTGGATATGGACTTTAAGCAGAGCGCCCTGGCCGCGATGGGCGGCGTGCTGTTGGCAGGCCTGCTGATGGGCGCGGCCAGCGCCGGGCTGTTTGGCGCGCTGGGCGCGGTGCTGGGCTAAAAGCAAAAAGCGGCGGGGACACCCCTGCCGCTTTTTGCTTTTAGCCTCGGTGCGCCTGGCTGTGCGCCGGGACAGGGGGGGAGTTGCCCGGCTTTTTGGCAAAAAAGTTTATTTATAGGGGGCCGCTTTGAAGAAACGGCGGCCGGCAGATCGTTCTATGAATAGCGCGCAAGGGCAGAGGTCCGGCTGGCGGGCCGTCCCTCTGCCGGGAAGGATGCGGCGAAGCGGTAAAAGGCCCGCTGCATCCTCCAAGGACCTCTGTTCCCTGACGGAGGTTTCAGGGAAAGGGGGGAGCGCGGCCAAGGTGACGAGCACAGAATTTTCCGGCCTTGTGCGGCAGTACCAGAATTTGGTATATACCGTGTGCTACCAGCTTGTAAAAAACCCCCAGACCGCCGAGGACCTGGCGCAGGATACCTTTGTGGCCGCCTTTACCCATATCGACGCCTGCCCGCCCGAGCATTACAAGGCATGGCTGGCCCGGATTGCGGCAAACAAGGCAAAGGATCACCTGAAAAGTGCCTGGAACCGCAGGGTAAGTGCTCCTGGCGATGAAAACCTGCCCGAGGCGCCGCTGCATGGCAACGCTCCGCCCGGCCCCGAGGAGCTGGCCGTGAGCCGGGACGAGGCGGGGGCCATCCGGCAGATGGTGCTGGATCTGAAAGAACCTTATTTGAAGGTGGCGACCCTGTTTTTTTTGGAGGAGCGGCCGGTGGAGGAAATCGCGCGGGTGCTGGAACGCCCGCCCAAAACCGTACATACCCAGTTGTACCGCGCGCGGCTAATGCTGCGCAGGAGGATCGAGGAAAGGGGGCGGCAGCCATGAACGAGCTGTTTTACGAGCCGGAGCGGTTTGGCAACGAGCCAAATGCCTGGCTTGCGGAGGGCGGCTTTGAGCTGTTTTGCGAGGACGGGCATTTGAGCGACGCCGGCCTGCACGCGCTGCTGAATGGGCGGCTGGATGAGCTGGGCCGGCTGGAGGCCGCCGAGCATCTGGGCTTTTGCACCCTGTGTCTGGAGCGGTATACCGGCCTTTTAACTGCGGACGTTTTAGCCGAGCCCCAAACCGACCTTGCTCCCACGGTGGCCTGGAGGTTGCGCAAAAAAGGGATGCGGATAAACCTGCGGCGGTATGCGGCCGTTGCCGCGGCGGCCGCCGTTGCCCTCGCCTTGTGGGGAGGAGGGGTCTTTCACCAGATGGCCCCGCAGGGGGACGAGATTCTCCGGCCGCAGCCCGTGGCCGAGCCGGTGCGCATGGAGGCCCCCGGCGCCGGGGTGTCCGGCTTTGTAAACGGGGTGTTGGGCGCGGCAAACGAGTTTTGCGGCGGACTGCTCAGCCGGGGGTGGCAGAAGCCCGCGCAGGAACAGCCGGATACTCCGCAGCCAAAGGACGGGGCGCTTGAGGATATGCAGGGTACGCAGCGGCCGGACCCCGTGCCCGGGCCGCAGGCGGATACCGGATACGACAGGGACGATGCCGGGGAGCAGCATGCACGCTGGACTGCAGCGCAGAACCAAAAGCCGGCCCGCACGCCGGCAACTGCCATGAGAGGAGAAGAGTAAACCATGAGGAAGAGCGGTTTTTTTACCCTTTGCTGGGCGTTTATCCCCGGCGCGGGCCAGATGTACCAGGGGTACATGCGGCGGGGGCTTTCGATCATCGGGATCTTTTGCTTTGGCATTTTTTTAACTGCCTGCGTGGGCATTTTGGCTGTGGTTCTGCCGGTGGTGTATATGTACAGCTTTTTTGATACCCTGAACCTGCACGAGCAGATCCGGCAGGGCACAAACCCTCCTGACGACTACCTGGTGCACCTGGGGCTGCAAAATGGCCTGGCAGCCCTTTTACAGCGCCGGCACAACCTGTTTGGCTGGCTGCTGGTTGCCTTGGGAGGGATGATGCTGTATGAGAATTTTCTCTCGCCCTGGCTGTGGCAGTTGAGCTATGCGTTCCCGCAGCTATCTTTTTTGACCGATTTGCTGCGCAGCCTGCCCAACCTGGCGCTGGCCCTGGCCCTGATCTGGCTGGGCCTGTGGCTGGTGCGAGGCGGACGCGGGAAGGGCCCCGGCCCATGGGACGCCTCCGGTACTCCCAGTACCGGAGGCGCGGGGGGCATGCCCCCCGCGCCCTGGGATGAGGAGGAGTGAGGGATGAAGACCATCAAAAACCTTATGATCCTGCCCGGCTTTTTGCTGGGGCTGCTCTGGCTGTTTGTTACGCCGGGCCAGTAACGAAACCCGACCGAAAGGGGAGCCGATAACCATGACACAGGAACATTTTGAGGATACCCTGGGCTGCGGGCCGGCCCCGCAGGGCCCGGTGCCGCCCCGCGCAGAGCCGGCCTCCGCCCCACAGGCCAGCCCGCCCGCGCCCCGGCAGCGGGTGCGCCGGGTGGGTACCTTTACCATGGGGGTTGCGCTGATCGTAGCCGGGCTTTCGATCTGTGCAAGCCTCATACTGCCCGGCTTTGACATTACCCTGGTGGCAAAGCTGGCCCCGCTGGTGCTGGTGGCGCTGGGATTTGAGGTGCTTTTTTGGAGCACCCACCAGGGCAGCATGAAGATCAAGTATGATTTTATGAGCATGTTCGTCTGCTTTGTGCTGCTTTGTGCCTCGATTGGCGCGGCGGCGGTGCCAACGCTCTGGCGTTATTTTGGGCCGGATCGGCAGATGACCGAGAACCGGCTGGCCAACGAGCTGGTGGATGCGGCCTACCCGGCCCTGAAAAGCCAGAACCTGCGCAATATGTCGGTAAATGTGAGCCTTACCGGGGTGGAGTTTGACACCGACATGGCCCTTTCGCAGCTAACTGCACAGGATTATGTGGGGGTAACTGTCACCCTACGCGGCTCCTTTGACGACACCGACGGATTTGCCGCCGCCTGCCGCGGGGTGCTGGATGTGCTGCGGGGGCTCGAGGTGCCGATCCGGTATGTGGACTTTTTTGCCGGCGACGAAGCCAACCACTATGCCCTGAGCGTCTCGAGCCGGTACGACTGGGACGCGAGCGCCGCGCAGCTTGCCGAGATGGCCAGCCATGAGGTCTATACCGAAAACGAGGGCTGGATGGAGGAGCAGGACTACCAGCTCCAGCAGGCTTATGAGGAGGGCTGGTATCTTGCCGCCGAGAGCGACCCGGCCGAGCCTGTGCCCGAATGGTCGGAAAGCGCCGTTTTACAGCGCGCCTTTGAGATGGGCTGGAACGCCGGCTGCAAGGCCCGCGAAGGCTATGAGCTGCCCACGGGTGGCGAGAGCGGCCCGGGGCCGGAGGATGCGGCCGGCCCGGAGGAGGCTGTGGTAATGCCTGGGGATGCCGCCGTGGAAGCCGTGCCCGAGGCGGAATCGTAGATTGCAACAGCGAGCCGCAAAAGCGCCCGCGGCCCCTTTTACAAGGGCCGCGGGCGCTTTTACGCAAAAAGCTTGCGGATAGGATAAACTCTTTGTGCACGTAGTGGGGTGCGATAAAATGTGAAAAATACCTTACAGGAAAATAAATATTCCAAAATGCCGCATATTGTTTTCCTGCAAAAACCGCCCGGGCCGGGCTGGCGTCAAACAAGGGCAGGGGCCTGCCCAGGGCCCGTTCACCCCTCCTGCCCGGTCACCTCATAGAGGCTCCGACCCATTTTTTGCTCAAAGTGTGCCTTGAGGGCAAGGTTTGCATCCCATTGGCCCTGCGGGTAGGCCCCGTACCGGCGCTTGACGTCGGCCATCCGTTCCTCGATGTCCATTACCATCCCCGCCCCGGAAATGGCGTCGCAGAGCTGGATAAGGGCGTCGTATTCGTCCATGGGGGCGGTTTTGAGGGCGGAACGTATCTCGGCCAGCTCCTCGCCGGTAACGTCAAACCGGCCGATATAGCCGTCGGTGGTGCGGCTGCCCTGCTTGAAGGAGTGGGTCAGGCAGATGCGGGCGGCCTCGTCGTACCCCAGCGAGAGCATATACCGGTAGCCGTCGATCACATGGCCCAGATGCCGGGTGCCAAACCGGCGGCCAATATCGTGCAGAAGGCCCAGTACATAGGCCTTGTCCGGATCAAGGTCGCCGCAGGCCCGGGCAATGCGTTCGGCGCAGCGGGCGGCGGTGCGGCTGTGCCCGGCCCAGGCGCCGGGGTTGTGGGGCTCGGCCTCGCGCAGTAGCGCCTCGGCCTCCTCGCGCGTTGGAAGCATGGCATTTTCTCCTTTCGGCCGCTGTTACACCACCAGCCCGCCGCTTACCCCCAGCACCTGCCCGGTAATAAAGCCGGCCTCTTCGCTGGCAAGCCAGAGCAGCGCGTCGGCCACCTCCCGCGGGCTGCCCAGCCGGCCCAAAGGGGTTTCGCCGGCGATGGCGGCCTTTTCCTGCGGGGCAAAGCCCGCCATCATGTCGGTATCGATTACCCCGGGAGCCACGCAGTTGGCCGTGACGCCGCTGGGGCCTTCTTCCTTTGCAAGCGCCTTGGTCAGGCCGATCAGCCCTGCCTTGGCGGCCGAGTAGTGCGCCTCGCAGCTACCGCCTACCTGCCCCCACATGCTGCTCACCGTAAGGATGCGCCCCCATCGTTGCCGCAGCATGCCGGGCAGTGCCCGCCGGCAGCAAAAAAATGCGCCGGTAAGGTGGACGTCCAGCATCCGGCGCCACTCCTCCTCGGTAATCTCGGTAAAGAGCCGCTGGGCCGCGATGCCCGCGTTGCAAACCAGCACATCCACCGTACCAAACGCCTGTTCGGCCTGTGCAAACATCCGGTCTACCTCGGCACAGACAGCCACATCCCCCTGTACCGGCAGCACCTGCCCCGGCCAGCGCCCGGCCAGCGCCTCGGCGGCGGCCCTTGAATGCCGGTAGCCGAGCGCCACGGCGTAGCCCGCCCCGGCAAAGGCCTCGGCTGCCGCCGCGCCAATGCCGCGGGAGCCGCCGGTGATGAGCACGGTTTTTTGTTTCATAACATAGGCCCCTTTTTTTGGCGTTTCAAGGCATTTCGGCCGGCGGGGATAATGCTGCGGCAGAGGGCTGTGCATCGCCGGGTGGCGTTTCGGAGGACATTGGCACGGCAGAAGCGGACGCGGCCGGCTTTTTCCAGCGCGCAGCCTTGGGCCGCAGCCGCAGCCGGGCGAAAAACTCTGCCAGCAGGGAGGCAGCCTCCTGCTCCAATAGCCCCTGCTCCACCGTGGGCCGATGGTTGAAGGGCAAACAAAACAGGTCCAAGACCGAGCCGCAGCAGCCGGCCTTTGGATCCCGCGCGGCGTAAACTACCCGGGGGATACGGCTGTTGATCACCGCCCCCGCGCACATAGGGCAGGGCTCTAAGGTTACAAACAGCTCGCATTCCCACAGCCGCCAGCCGCCCAGCGCCCTGCAGGCCGCATCAATGGCCAACAGCTCTGCGTGGCAGAGGGCGTTTTTATCCCCCTCGCGCCGGTTGTGGGCTGCCGACACAACCTCCCCCCGGCGGGCGATAACCGCGCCCACAGGCACCTCGCCCTCCTCGGCCGCGGCACGCGCCTGGGCCAGGGCAAGCTGCATCAGCTCAAGGTCGGTCATGGCCGGCACCTCCCATACGGGCAAGACTTTGCGGGGCAGGGCCCCGGGCGCCCCATTTTGCCGCCCGGCACAGGCGTACCGCCCTAAAAGAACCAGCGCCAGAGCATCCGGGCGCCCAAGGCCGCCAGGGCCAGCCGCCAAGCCGGGCAGCCAAAGAGGGCGCGCACTCCAAACCCGCCCCCCGGCCCGCGGCCAAGAGGGGGCAGGCCGGCGCGGCCGCCGGGCCGCCCATCCTGCCGCCGCGGCGGCTTTTGCGGGGCGGCCATGCGCCCGGCGGGGCGTTTTGGGGCCTCCTGCCAGGCTGCCATACCGGCCCAGGCCAAAAAGGCAAGCCCGGCGGCAAGGCTCAGGGCGGCAGAGAGCTCGCCGTCTGCATATTGGGCCAGCCAGCCGAACCAGAATGCAAGCGTGTTGTTGGCCAGGTGCAGCGCCGCGCCCGGCCATATGCTGCCGCGCCATTCGGCAAAAAGGCCCAGCAGCAGGCCGCTCACCAGCGCGCTTAAAGCCTGGGAGGGGCTGCCATGGCAGAGGGCAAACAGCAGGGCGCTGCCCAGCGCTGCCGCCCCGGGGCCGAAGGGGCGCAGGGCGGTTTGCAAAACGCCGCGAAAAAACAGCTCTTCCGTGACGGCAGGCAGCAGGCAAAGGGCCAGAAAGCCCGCGGCCAGCGCCCAGCCTCCTGCGGGCAAAAGGGCCTGCCGTGCCGGGATGCCAAGCGCCCGGCCCAGCATGCCGCCGACGGCGCCGGCCAATGCCGCCGCCCCTAAAAAGAGCGGTGCAAACCACCGGAGGGCCGGCCCAGGCCGCGGGCGGCCCAGGCCCAGCCGGGCGGGCGGGAGCCGCAGCGCGCGGGCAGCCCAGGCAGAGGGCAAAAGAAGAGCCAGCACCGACGCCCCCGCCCAGAGAAGGGCCGCCGGAGCCTGGCCTACCCCTGCCGGGTTCGAAAGGCCTGCGCCCGGCAGGCCGCTTACGGCCGAGAGCAGCAGGGAGGCGAGCGCCTCGCACCCGGCAAGACAGGCTGGATAGCTCAATGCCGCCAGTGCGGCGACGGTTGCGCCCCGCCGCGCGGCGGCGGGAACCGGGGTGCTGCCCTGTTTGTACCGCGGCATCCCGCACACCCCCTTGGCCGGATAAAAAAAGGGGCGCAGCCCATGCGGACGGCCCCGGGTATTGCGTGGCAGCCGGCTCAGCGTGCCGGCCGGCCCTCGTAGGTAATGGCCAGCGCGTCCGGCCCGGTATTGCTTGCTACCGCCGCGCCCAGCTTAAAAACGTTTTCGGGCGGGTGGCCAAACTCCTTTTTGCAGGCCTTGATGAGGTCGGCCGTGCAGTCCAGGTCGGTACATCCAACCTGGTAAACGAGGGCCGCGGGGTCGTCCACCCGGCTCTTGACCTGCCGGATCATGGCCGGGATGACAGCGCCGTTCCCCCTTACCTTGGCCTCTACCCTGCTGACGCCTTGGTTGAGGCTGATGATCGGCCGCAGGCCGAGCAGTTCGCCCGCAAAGGCGGCAGCGGCGCTGATGCGGCCGCTCTTTTTCATCTGCTTTAAGCTGAAGGCCGCCAGTACGATCTCGGAGCAGGCGTATACCCGTTCGAGCTCCTCCACTACCCCGCGCAGCTCCGCCCCGTTGCGCAGCTTTTGGGCGGCGTTGCAGAGCGGCCAGCCGTATACCATCGAATAAGTGTGGCTGTCGATCAGGTGGATCCGCATGTGGTGCTCCGGCCGCTCCTCCCGCAAAAGGCCCTGGGCCATCTGGGCTGCCTCATAGGTGGCGCTGCCGGTGGAGTTGATGGTGACATGCAAAAGGTCGGTAATGCCGGCGTCTACATATGCACAGTATTTTTCACAAAACTGCATGGCGGTGATGTGGGCGGTGCTGGGGGTGCCCTGTGCCTCGCGCAGCATCTTGTAAAAGGCGTCAAAGCCAAAGTCTATCCGCTCGGTGTAGCTCACCCCGTCCAGCGTAATGACAAAGGACATCACGTCGATGCCGTACTTTTCGCACAGCTCGGGGGGAATATCACAGCAGGAGTCGGTTAAAACTGCAATTTTTCGGATCAAACGTTTCACTTCCATTCGCTCAAAAAGGTTGGCACCGCATGCATAAGATGCAGGCAAAAGCCGGCCGGGGCCTCTGGCAATACCCTGCTCAGGGTTCCCATTCATATCCCCGCAGCCGGCCGGCGCTTTGCAGGCCGGGAAAATCCCACTGGCGCAGCACCTCGTAAACGGCCACCGCCACCGTGTTGGACAGGTTCAGGCTGCGGGCGGGCGAGCACATGGGCAGCCGTACACAGGCAGGCCGGTTGGCCGCCAGCAGCGCCTCGGGCAGGCCGGCATCCTCCCGCCCAAAAACCAGAAACACCCCGTCCGGGTAAGGGCGGTCGGTATAGCGGGCCGGGGCCTTGGTGGTAAAGTACACAAACGGCCCTGCGGCGCGGGCAAAAAAATCCCCGAGGCTTTTATAATATGTTATATCAAGCAGGTGCCAATAGTCAAGCCCGGCCCGCTTGAGCTTTTTGTCGTCCACCGCAAAGCCCATGGGGCCCACCAGGTGCAGCCGCGCCCCGGTGGCGGCACAGGTACGGGCAATGTTGCCGGTGTTCTGGGGGATGCGCGGCTCCACCAGCACGATGTTCAAAACCGGCATGGGCCTACCTGCCCGTGCCCGGGGCGGCCAGCCGGCCCAGCATAGGCTCAAACCAAAGGCCCAGCCGGGGGTCGGCATCGGGCGGGGTGGCGGTGATGGCGGTGGAAACAAACTCGGCGGCGGCATCGGCGGCGGCACTGAGCGCGTTGCCCCGCAAAAGCCCGCCAATCAGCACCGCAGCAAACAGGTCGCCCGAACCGTGGCAGGGCTGGGGCGCATAGGGCTTTTTGAGCACAAATTCCTCCCGGCCGGCTCCGGCGCAGCCCACATATTTGCCCATTGGCAGGCCGGTAACCACAACGCTGGGGCAAAGCCCGGCCAGCGGCCGGGCAAATTCCCGCGCGGATTCGCGTGTGAATACCCCTTCCTCATAGGGGCGGCCGGTTAAAAAACAGGCCTCGGTGAGGTTGGGCAGCACAAGGTCGGCCAGGCCGGCCAGCCGGCGCAGGCCGTCCGTAAGGCCATCCATCCCGGTGTAATAGCGTCCGTTGTCGCCCATCACGGGATCCAGCACCTTGAGGGCAGTCGGCCAGAGCGAAAAGGCCTCCCCGGCCAACTGCAGCCCGGCAGGCCCGGCCAGGTACCCGGCATAGATACAGCCGATCTCCAGCCCAAGCTCCCGGTAATGGCGCAGCGCGGCCCTGCCGTATTCGTCACAGCCAAGGCGGGCCGGCGTGCCCAGGCCGCCGGTGTGGGTGGAAAGCAGCAGGGTGGGCAGGGCCACCGGCTGGCAGCCCATCACGGCCAGTACCGGCAAAATCACCGCAAGGCTGCACCGCCCCGCGCCCGAAAGGTCGTTGATGCAGAGCACCGTTGGCGGTGCTTTTGGCTTTTTCACAAAAATCCCTCTTCCCAGCGTCCATTCCCGGCGGGGAAGCCCCGCCCAAAAACCGCTACCCTATTGTAGCACATTTCGCCTCGCAAAAAAAGCGGGATAAAGGGCAAAAAAGCGGAAAACCTAATAGGGCGGAAAAACAAAAGCATAAAAGGCCGAGCCCGGCCAGCGGCCCGGCCTGCTTTTCCGGGGCCTGCCATACGGGCCCTGCCGCATAAAAAAGCGGGGCCTGCAAGCAATGCGCGAGCCCGCCGGCAGGCTTTGGCGGCCGGCCGGGTATCAAAAGGCTCCCCAGACGAATCAAAAGGAGGCCGTAAGGATGCATAAGCAAAACAACACCGCCCGCAACATCGCCATGGGCATTGCCGGCGCCTGTGCGGTGGGCGCAGGCGCTTATCTTGCCAGCCGCAATCAGCGCGAGGTCAAAAAGATGGCCAAAAAGGTGGCCCGCGGGGCCGAAAAGGCCGTGCTGGACATTGACAAGATGGCCAGCCGGTATTTTTAAGGGGCCGTTTTGGTCAAAAGGGCGGGGCAGTGCAGGCATGTTGGCCGGCACTGCCCCGCTTTTTTCATTAGGTCATGTAGAGGGGGTCTGGTCCGATGTTTCGCATTTTTTGCCAACCAGTTTGCAAAGGGCAAAA
>CAJTSP010000082.1 GCA_910578965.1 uncultured Oscillospiraceae bacterium | reverse complement strand
CCCCACCCCAAAGGGGGCCAAAAGCCCGTGCACAGCCCGGATCAAAAGCGGGTAGAGGGGATAAAACACTATGTACTTGGCATCTTCGCCGGCAGTCACATAGCCCTGCCGTGCCAAAAGCAGATAGTGGGGGCTGTCTCCCGCTGTGGTAAACCGCTGCCAAAAATGCGCAAAAAAGGCGTAAAGGCCTCCCGGCTGCCGCAGGCCCAGCCAACATACAAAGGCAAAGCCCCATTGTATCGCCAGCACCCCCAAAAAGGCCTCCGCCAATGCGGGAAAACCGGGGCAAAAGGCCTGCCTCTGTGCATCCCATTCCCACCGCGCGGCCCGGCTAAAAAATCCTCTTTGCCTCGCCGGCACAGGCTGCAAGGTTTGTTTTTCCGGCAAGCCGCTCGCAAAAAGGCACAACTGTCCGGCACAGCGCAAAGCCAGCAGCGCCAAAAATACCAGCATCAGCCCGCTGCCCAGATGCCCAACCCATCTTTCCATCCCAAAAACCGCCATTCCATTTTTTACAGCAGCCCGCCCGCTTCACCTGCAGCGGCAAGCCGCATAGACTCTGCTTCGTTTGTCCCTGTCGCCCTGCGGAACAAGGCTAAAGGGCCTGCGAACCCCGCCTAATGCCCCAGCATGTACGCCGCGCCATAGAGGTTAAACAGTATTCCCGCCGCCGCAAGCCATCCTGCAAGCAAGCCCGGCCGCCGGCCGGCAGATCCTAAAAAGAAGAGCAGCGCCCAGGGCAGAAGGTCCAGGGTATACCGCGCGCCAAACTGCCAGCCGCCCATGGTACGGTGAAAGCAGAGAGCGGCAAGGGAAATCAAAAAACCGGCCAGCAAGGCGCCGTCCACAGGGGCAAAGCACTTTTGGCGCACCTTTTGTAGCATAGCCAAAAACCATACAAAAAACAGCGGGTTTGCTGCAAAGAACAAAAACCCGTCAAACAAGGCAAATTCCAGGTCCAGCGCAGCGTTGAGGGTGACCGGCCGCAGGATGTTTTTGAGATTCTGCCAAAAATATACGGCGCTGAACTGGCCGTTTGCCGCCCGCATAAATTCGGGCAGGTAGCTGTGCCCAAACTCAAAAACGCTGCCAAACCTGGCAAGGTTATAGCCGCCCAGGGCGGCAGCTACCAAAAGCGGCGGCAGGCTGAAGGCAGCCGCCCGACCAAACCGCCTTTGCTGAAGATGCCGCACCAGTACCGGAAGATATAGCCCCGCTGCAAGCATCGCCGTAAAGGGCCGGCAGCCCACCGCAAGCGCCAGCAGCAAAAAGGCCGCCGGATACTGCCGACGTAGCCAGAAAAAAATGCCCCAAACGGCAAAGCAGAGATTGAGTAGCTGCGCCTGAAACCAAACCCCGCCGTTGCAGGAAAGCCAGAAAACCCCGTTTCCCATGCTGACGAACCCCGCCCAAAAAACACATTCCTCGGGCCGCGCCTCCTTTTGCCAAAAGCAAAGATAGACCCCCGAAAAAAGCATCAGCGCATACCCCGCCTGCACAAGGTTGCCCACCGCAAGGTCCAGTGCGGCAAACGGCAGGGCCAGTACCGAAGGAACCGGCGGAAAAGAAAGATAATACTTTCCGTCAAAAATTGCCAGCTCCAGCCAGGGGTAGCTCTGGCCGTTTGCAATGCTCACACGGCCGGCCAGCCAGTTTTGGGCCTGCAAAAGGTAGCTGTCGTAGGGGTTCGGAACCAGCAGAGTCCCCCCGGCCAGCGAATGGTAGAGCAATAGGGCCAGTGCCATCAGCGAAACCCCTGCCGCCATAGCCTTTGCATGCCCCGAGGGCCGAGGGAGCCGGCGGGGCTTTGGTATATCCAGATGTCCGGTGGCCTGCGGCATGGCGGTACTCCCCTTTTTTGCGGCGGATTAAATCGCGTTCGGATTCCTTGCCTTCTTTTCACCGCTGCCTTTTTGCTGCAGCATTTTTTGTTGCGCCCCCCGTTTTGTTTTACAGCAGCCGCCTACACGGCGGTGACAAAAAGGGCCGCTGTGCATTTTGCAACAGCAGCCCTTTTGATTTTTGGAAGGGCGGCAGTTCCATAGCAAAACAAAGCCGCAAATTTTTTATGCCCTTTGTCCCCTTGTTTTACCGTCCCTAAAACAGGCGGCCCTTATTCCTCTTCCGGGTCCGGCGCAGGCCCTTCGGCCTCGCTGGCCGCGTCCTCGGCCGCCAGGGCGGCCAGCTCCTCGCCGGTCAGTTCCTCGACCTCCTCCTCCGGCTTTTCGGTGGGCTCCTCGTCCGAATGCTCGGTGCGGGCCACGGTGACCACCCGGTCCCCCTCGCCCAGCCGCATCACCCGCACGCCGCTGCCGTACCGGCTTTGGACGTTGATGTCGGCCGCGTGCATCCGGATGATGATGCCCTCCTGGCTGATGAGGATGATGTCGTCCTCCTCATCCAGCACCTTGATGCCGGCCACCGCGCCCTTGGCGTAGTTGCGGATGCCCTTGCCGCCCCGGCTTTGGATGCGGTAGTCGTCGATGCGGCTGCGGCGTCCCTTGCCGCCCTCGGTTACGGTAAAGACGGTGGCGCCCGCCCGCAGGATGGACACGCCAACCACCTCGTCCCCTTCGGCCAGCCGCACCGCGCGCACCCCGTGGCTTACCCGGCCAAGGCTGCGGGCGCCGCTCTCGGAAAAGCGGATGGCCATGCCGTTTTTGGTGGCCACCAGCAGCTCGTCCTCGCCGGTGGTGATGCGGCACCAAGCCAGGCTGTCCCCCTCATAGAGGCTCACAGCCAGCAGCCCGCCCTTGCGGATGTTGGCAAACGCCTCGATGGCGGTGCGCTTGATATAGCCCTTTTTGGTCACGGTGGTCAGGTAGCCGCTGGCGTCCTTTGCCGGCATGCGCAGCATGCGGATGACGTTCTCCCCGCTTTGCAGCGGCAGCAGGTTGACGATGTTGGTGCCTTTGCTGGTGCGGCTGCCCTCGTAGATCTGGTAGCCCTTGAGCCGGTACATCCGGCCCTGGTCGGTGATAAAGAGGATATAGTCGTGGGTGGAGCCGATGAACAGCTCCTCCACAAAATCCTCGTCCTTGTGCGAAAGCCCCGAGATCCCCCGGCCGCCCCGGCGCTGCACCTGATAGGTGTCCTTGGCCTGGCGCTTGATGTAGCCGGCATGGGTCAGGGTAAATACGCAGTCCTCCACCGGGATCAGATCCTCGATGTCCACCTCGCCGCTTACATGGGCGATCTCGGTGCGGCGGTCGTCGCCGTACTTATCCCGCAGCGCGCAAAGCTCCTCTTTCACGATCGCCAGCACCCGCTGGTCGTCGGCCAAAACCGACATCCAATCGTCAATCTTATCGTGAAGCTCGTCCAGCTCGTTCTCGATCTTTTTGATCTCCAGCCCGGCCAGGCGGCCCAAGGGGAACTTGCAGATGGCGTCGGCCTGGGGGTCGTCAAAGCCAAACTGGGCCATGATGGCGGCCTTGGCCTCGGCCTGCCCGCCGCCGCAGTGCCGGATGGCATAGATCACCTCGTCCACGATGTCCACCGCACGCTTGAGCCCCTCTAAGATGTGCGCCCGCTCCCTGGCCTTTTTGAGGTCGTACTGGGTGCGGCGGCGCACCACCTGGTCCTGGAACTCCACATACCGCTGCATCATGGTCTTGAGGGTCATGATTTTGGGCACGCCGTCGTCCAGCGCCAACAAAATCACCCCAACCGTATCCTGCAATTGGGTATAGCGGTAAAGCTGGTTTAACACCACCTGGGGGTTTGCCTCTTTTTTGATCTCGATCACGATCCGCATGCCCTTGCGGTTGGTCTCGTCGTTGAGGTAGCTGATGCCGTCGATCCGCTTTTCCTTGACATGCTCGGCAATGCTCTCGATCAGCCGGGCCTTGTTGACCATGTAGGGGATCTCGGTGATGATGATCTGGAACCGGCCGTTCTTCTTTTCCTCGATCTCGGCCCGGCCGCGCAGGGTGATCTTGCCCCGGCCGGTGGCGTAGGCGGCCCGGATGCCGGCCCGGCCCATGATGATGCCGGCGGTGGGGAAATCCGGGCCCTTGACATGCTCCATCAGCCCGGCCAGGTCGATGTCCGGATTATCAATCAGGGCCACGATGCCGTCCACCACCTCCCGCAGGTTGTGGGGCGGGATGTTGGTGGCCATGCCCACCGCGATGCCGGTGGCCCCGTTGACCAGCATGTTGGGGAACCGGCTGGGCAGCACATGGGGCTCTTTTTTGCTCTCGTCAAAGTTGGGGTCCCAGTCGATGGTTTCTTTATCGATGTCGGTGAGCATCTCGGTGGCCATTTTGCTCATCCGAGCCTCGGTGTAGCGGTAGGCAGCCGGGGGGTCGCCGTCCACGCTGCCAAAGTTGCCCTGGCCGTCTACCAGCGGGTAGCGCAGGCTGAAATCCTGCGCAAGGCGCACCATGGCGTCGTACACCGACGCGTCGCCGTGGGGGTGGTAGCTGCCCAGTACCGCGCCCACGGTATCGGCGCTTTTGCGGTAGGGGTGCTGGGGGTCGTTGCCCCGCTCATGCATGGTATACAGGATGCGGCGGTGCACCGGTTTTAAGCCGTCCCGCACATCCGGCAGGGCGCGGGATACGATGACCGACATCGAGTAGTCCAAAAAGGCCGATTCGATCTCTTTTTTGACGTCCCGCACGATCTTTTTGGTGCCGGTGCCGGGGATCATCACAAAATCTTCATTCAATGGTGTTCACCTGTTCTTTCTTGCCCATGGGGCGGGGTTTATCAATATTGTTTTTTCAGATGCGGGGAGGTTCTGCGGGCTCCGGGAGGCGCGTTTGTCTCAAACGCGGAAAGGCCCGGCGCACGCCGCGGGATTTTGCGCAAAAAAACGCTCCGTTTACTTTTCTTAACGTCAAGAAAAGTAACAAAAGAACGCTGGGGGGTTCCGATTCCCCCCAGACCCCCTAAACGGGGGTAATGTCACTCCGCTCCGCGCCAATATCGCACCCCTTCGGGGATGCTTACATTTCTCGGCCGTCCCCAGGCCCGTGGGGCTCTTTGGCTCCGCTCCGTAATCGCTCGTGCTTTCATGCTCGCTGTTCGCTCGCGCCGGAAGCATCGCCGGAAAGGGCCGTATTCGGGATAGTGGGGAAAGTACGGTTTCCGTTTGCGGCACCGCCAAAAAGGGCCGCATTCAGGATAGTGGGGAAAATGCGGTTTCCGTTCGCGGCACCGCCAGAAGGGGCCGAATCCGGCAAGGCTGGGAAAGTACAGTTTCCACGCCCAAGCTTCCTATCCTTATTTTCCCGCTGCACAATATATCGTTCGGCAAAATGGGGACATGGGGGACGTGTCCCCCATATTGGCCTGATAATGCGCTTTTGATGCCTTTGCGCTGTTTTTAAAACTGCGCACAATAAAAATCCGCTGCGGTTTATCTCTCTATTGGCCATTTTTCCCGTTGTTCATTTTCATTATGGCCCCGCCGGCCTACGCAGTTTTTCCAGCGCCGGGCAAAATTCTTTGTCCGGCTGTAACGGGGGTCTGGTCCGATGTTTCGCATTTTTTGCCAATCAGTTTGCAAAGGGCAAAAAATCCAGAAACATCGCATCCATCAAATGCAGGGCATTTGATGGTGGGCCGCCCGCCCCCAGATCGGCCCCAACACTCACACATCCAGCGTGGCGTACTTGGCGTTCTTCTCGATAAAGGCCCGGCGGGGCTCCACCTTATCCCCCATCAGGATGGTAAAGGCCTCGTCGGCCTTTTCGGCGTCCTCGATCGTGATCTGTACGATCACCCGGTTGTCCGGATTCATGGTGGTTTCCCAGAGCTGGTCAGGGTTCATCTCACCCAAGCCCTTGTACCGGCTCACCTTGGCCCCCGGCATCTCCTCGCTTAAAATGCGCATCTCGCGCTCATCATACGCATATTTGACCTGCTGGCCCTTCTGCACCTTAAAGAGGGGCGGCTGGGCGATATACACATACCCGCCCTCGATCAGCGGCCGCATAAACCGGAAAAAAAAGGTCAGCATCAGGGTGCAGATATGGCTGCCGTCCACGTCGGCATCCGCCATGATGAACACCTTGTGATAGCGCAGCCGGCTGATGTCGAACTCCTCGCCAATGCCGCAGCCCAGCGCCGTCACCACCGGCATCAGCTTTTCGTTGCCGTATACCTTGTCCAGCCGCGCCTTTTCCACATTGAGCATCTTGCCCCAGAGCGGCAGGATGGCCTGGATGTTGGAATCCCGCCCCTGCTTGGCGCTGCCGCCGGCCGAATCGCCCTCAACGATATAAATCTCGGTCAGGGCCGGGTCCTTTTCGCGGCAGTCGGCCAGCTTGCCCGGCATCCGGCTGGTCTCCAGCGCGTTCTTGCGCCGCACAAGGTCCCGCGCGCGGCGCGCCGCCTCCCGGGCCCGGGCCGCTTGGGTCGCTTTTTCATAGATGGCCTTGGCCGCGCCGGGATTCTCCTCCAAAAACTCCTTCATCCGGTCGTAGACCATACCCGAAACAAGGCCCCGGATCTCGGTATTTCCCAGCTTCGCCTTGGTCTGGCCCTCAAACTGGGCCTCGGTAAGCTGGACGCTGATGACGCAGATCAGCCCCTCCCGCACATCGTTGCCCGAAAGGTTCTCGTCCTTATCCTTGAGATACCCCTTTTCGCGGCCAAAATCGTTGATCACCCGGGTCAGCGCCGCCTTAAAGCCCTCCTCGTGGGTGCCGCCCTCGGGGGTGCGCACATTGTTGGCAAAGCTCAAAAGCAGCTCGCTGAAGCTGTCGTTATACTGCAGCGCCACCTCGGCGATCGCGTCCCCCTGCTTGCCCCGCAGATGGATGATCTGGGGATGCAGCACGTTTGCCTGCCGCTTATCCCCCAGGTATTGCACAAAGCTCGAAAGCCCGCCCTCGTAGCACATGCTCTCCCGCAGGCTTACCAGCGCGCCGGATTCGTCCTCCACCCGGCTTTCGGCCCGCTCGTCGGTCAGGGTGATGCGCACCCCCGCGTTGAGGAATGCCTCCTCCCGCAGCCGGGTATTGAGAATTTCATAATCGTAAACCGTCGTCTCGGTAAACATCTCGGGGTCTGGCTTGAAGGTCACGGTGGTGCCGGTGGAGGCAGCCGGCCCGATCTTTTTCAGCTCCCCCTCCGGCTCGCCCCGGCAAAACCTTTGTACATACTCGCCGCCATCCCGGCGTACCCGTACCTCCAGCCACTCGCTGAGGGCGTTGACCACCGAGGCGCCCACCCCGTGCAGGCCGCCCGCCACCTTGTATCCGCTGTTTTCGCCGCCAAACTTGCCGCCCGCGTGCAGGATGGTATAGGCCACCGTCACGGCCGGGATGCCCATCTCAGGCTGTACGTCCACCGGGATGCCGCGGCCGTTGTCGCTCACCTGGATGACGTCGCCCTCCTGGATGGTCACTTCAATATGGGTGCAGTATCCGGCCAGCGCCTCATCAATAGCATTGTCTACAATTTCATATACCAGATGGTGCAGCCCGCTTGGGCCGGTGCTGCCAATATACATCCCCGGCCGCTTGCGCACCGCCTCCAGCCCCTTGAGCACCTGAATCTGGCTGCCGTCGTATTCATGCTCCACACGCTCGGCGCCCACGGGGGCAAATTCCTGCTGCCTGTCGTCCATATCATGTCCCTCCTGTATCCTTGCGGCAGCCTGCCGCCCTGCTTTTTCCTGCCGCCGGATGCTTTCCCTATCCAATAGGCCCATGGGCCGCGCCGGCTGCAGCCCTCTCATCGCACCGCAGCCCTTTTGCACCGCTTTTTCAGGGTCGCGGTGCTGATGGGGCTGATGTACACGGTGGGGGTGGGAAAATCGGTTAAAACAAAGCTCTTGGGCAGTTCCCCACTCAGGGGCACCACTGCCCCCTCCTCCTCGGCCCGTTTCAGAAACATCCGGGTATTTTTTGCCACCGAGGCGGTGTCAATATCAAAAATCCCAAGAATGTCCCTTGTTTTTACTAGGTAGTCCTGGCCAAGATGCAGATACATGCCCATTCCTCCCTCCCAACAGCGTTTTTACCTGCCTCATTATGCACCACTTAGGTATTTTTGGCGCGGCCAACCATCCAATATAAAGCCTGCCGCTATTGCTGCCGCAGGCTTACCTCGCCTCCGCGCATCGTATATACCCGGCCGTCGGTATGCAGGAACGCTGCCGGGTCGCAGGCGGTCACAAAAGCCTGGCGTCCCTCCACGTGGGTCAATAGGTACTCCTGCCGGGTGGCGTCCAGCTCGCTGAGGACATCGTCCAATAGGAGCACAGGATGCTCGCCGGTAATCACTGCGGCACAGGCGGCCTCGGCCAGCTTGAGGCTCAGCACCGCACTGCGTTGCTGGCCCTGGCTCGCAAAGGCCCGGGCGTCCTGCCCTGCGATCTGGATAGAAAAATCCTCCCGGTGCGGCCCCGCCAGGCAGCAGCCCGCACGCAGCTCGGCCGGGCGCATGGCCCGGATAGCCTGCCGCAGCCCATCTTCGCCCAATGCAGGGTCAAAGGCCGGACGGTAACAAAGCCTCATGGTTTCGCTCCCCCGGCTGATCTCTGCATAGTTCTGTTCGGCCAGCGGGACCAGCACAGACAGATATTCGGCCCGACGCCGGGTTACTTGGGCCCCGCAGCCGGCAAGCTGCTCGTCAAACACCTCAAGCATATCGGCTGCTCCCGGCGTTTTCTGCCAGGCCTTGAGCAGGGCGTTTTTTTGGGCTACCAGCCGGGTGTATCGCCGCAGAGCGCCTAGGTATCCGGGATAAAGCTGGCAGAGCGCCGCGTCCAAAAACCGCCGGCGGCCGGCCGGGCTGCCCTTGGCAAGGCCCAGATGCTCGGGCGCAAATACCACGGCGGTAAACTCTCCCGCTGCCATGCCGGCCCGTCCCCGGTCGGCCCCGTTTACCCTGATATACCGGCCAGGACGCCCGCTTTTGGCCGAGCCGATGGTCAGCCGCAGGCTTTTTTGACGCTCGCTGTCCCCCGTACGGGCCTCCAGCACCGAAAAAGACTCCCCACGGCGGATGAGGTCGGCGTCCTTTGCGCCCCTAAAGCTCTTGCCCCCGGTAAGCAGCCAGACCGCCTCCAACAGGTTGGTCTTGCCCTGGCCGTTATTCCCGCAAAGTACATTAAGCCCCGGCGAAGGCTCCAGCCGGGCAGATACGATGTTGCGGAACTGTTCCGCCTCAAGCCCTAATAAAATCACGCCCCGGCCCGTACCGTTACAAAACGGCCCTCCATGCCGGCCGTGTCCCCCGCACGCAGCTTTCTGCCCCGCTGGGTGCATACCTCGCCGTTTACACTCACCAAGCCGCCTTGTATCTGCAGCTTTGCTTCGCCGCCGGTGGCAGCCCAGCCGGCAAACTTTAAAAGGGCGTCCAGCCGGATAAAATCGGTGTGGATCAAGATTTGCTGCTCCTGCATCGGGGCCCTCCTCAGTCGTTTTTAAAGCGCACCGGCAGCACCAGGTAGGTAAAGCCGTCCCCTTCGGCGGGCAGGACCTTCACCGGGCTCAAGGGGCCGTTCAGTTCTAAGGCAATCTTGTCGGTGCGGGCGTTGCGCAGGGCGTCCAAGAGGTAGCGGTTGTTAAAGCCGATTTCTACCGTATCCCCCTCAATGGCAGCCTCAAACTCATCCGTCACCTTGCCAAGGGTGGTCTGGCAGCGCACGGTTACCTTTTGACCCCCAAAGGTAATGCGCAGCGGGTTTTTCAGCCGCTCGGTAATAATCAGGGAAGCCCGTTCGATCGTTTCAATAAAATCTCGGGCGTCCAGTACCGCACGAGTCTTGCACCCCTCAGGGATGACCCCGCGCCAGGCCAAGAAATCCCCTTCGATCAGCCGGCTCAAAATAGTGTAGCCCCGGGCTGCAAATACTACAAACCGGCGGTTAGCGCTGATCGAAATCTCTTCCTCCCCCTCGCCGATCAGCTTATTGACCTCGGCCATCGTCTTGGCCGGCACAATGATGCGAATTTCTTTTTCCGCCTTTACAGGCCGTTCCACCACTGCAAGGCGGTAGCCGTCCAGCGCTACAACGGTCAGCTTGTCCGGCTCGATCTCAAACAGCTCACCGGTGTGGGCGGGCTTCTTGTCGTCCTGGCTCACGGCGTACAGGGTCTTGTCGATCATCTCCCGCAGCACCCCGGCCTGGATCGAGAGGGTGTGGTCCGCGCCCGGATTCGGTAGGGAAGGGAAATCGCCGGCCGCCATGGCGGCGATGTCATACTCGGCTACCCCCCCTTTTACGGTGGCGCTGCCGGTACTGCCTACCGTGATGCTCACCTCGCCGGCCGGCATCCGGCGCACCATATCGCCCAACAGCCGGGCGTTCAGCACCACCTCGCCGGGCTGGCGCACATTGGCCTCAATAGTGGTGGTAATGGCCATTTCTAGGTCGTAGCCGGTAAGGGTTAGCTGAAAGCCCTCGGCCTTTAAGAGGATGCCCTCCAGTACCGGGATAGAGGAACGTAAGGTCACTGCACGGGATACGCCGTCGATGGCGCCGGACAGGAGTGATTTGTCGCAGAGGATGTCCATAATTCTTTCTTCCTTTCAAAAGATAGCGCGGCCGTTTGCAGGCCAGGGCTTTTGGCTGTTGTCCGTTGTATTTACCACACTATACGGCAGTAGCCGCAGTAGGAGGTGTTGAATTGGTGCAAAGCTGTAAAAAACCGGCCTTTTCCGCTGGGCTGTCGGGCCTTTTGGAGCTGTGGAGGGTATGTTTAAAGTCTGTGGAACAAATGCACCTTCGTTTTTTTCCACAGGCGCAGTGGAAAAAGGGCTGTTATTGTGGAAAACTATGTTAAAAATGTTGATTGTTCCAGCCGGTTGTCGTACAGCCTCTATCCCCTTTATTATAGCCTTGCAGAAATTTTCGCAGGGATACAGGGATAAGGGTTTAAGGGCATATCCCGGGCTGGCAAAAGCCGCTTTGCCTGTATTAAGCGCCGGTGGTGTTTTTGATGATGTCGGATACGGTTTCGCGCAGGTGCTGGTCTTTTTCCAGGTCCCGCTCGATTACCCGCATGGCGTATACGATGGTGGAATGATCCCGCCCGCCAAACTCCTTGCCGATGTCCTCCATCGACATGCCGGTGATTTCCCGCACGATATAGATGGCGGTACGCCGGGCCGCCGAAACATTGGAATGCCGCTTGGAGCCCCGGATATCGGCCGCCGAGACATTATAGGTGCGAGCTACCTCGCTGATGATCTTCTCGATGGTTACCGGCACGGGCTGGGTTTCGCTTAAAATATCCCGGATGGCGTTTTGCGCTACCCCAATCACCGGCGCAATCCCTTCCAGCATATAATAGGCGTTGAGCTTTTTCACCGCGCCCTCGAGCTGGCGGATATTGTTTTTAAGATGGTTGGCAATAAATTCGGCCACGTCATCCGGGATGTCGAGGCTCAGCAGTTCCGCCTTGCGCCGGATAATCGCCACCCGGGTTTCAAAATCCGGCGGCTGGATATCGGCGGTGAGGCCCCATTCAAACCGGCTGCGTACCCGTTCCTCGAGGCTTTTAATCTCCTTGGCCGGCCGGTCAGACGCCAAAACGATCTGCTTGCCGGCGGCGTGCAGCGTATTAAAGGTGTGGAAAAACTCCTCTTGGGTACTTTCTTTGCCTGCAATAAACTGGATATCGTCCACCAGTAGTACGTCGGCCGCCCGGTATTTCTGGCGGAAATCCTCGGTAGTGCCTCCCCGGATGGCGGTAATGATCTCGTTGGTAAATTTTTCGCAGTCTACATACACGATGTTGAACTCCGGCCGGGTTTTGTGGATTTCAAACTGGATAGCGCTCAGGAGATGGGTTTTGCCCAGCCCGCTGCTGCCGTAGATAAACAAAGGATTATAAGCCCCGCTGGGGTTGGCCGCCACCGCCTGCGCTGCCGCATAGGCGAACTGGTTGGACGAGCCCTTGATAAAATTTTCAAAGGTGAGGTCATACCGGCCGTTCGGCAAAACAGGCCCGGGCTGCTCCTGCCCCTCTGTTTTAGGGGCGGGCGCGGCGGGGACCACCAACTGTACCG
>CAJTSP010000081.1 GCA_910578965.1 uncultured Oscillospiraceae bacterium | reverse complement strand
TTGTCAATAGAGTTCGGGCAAAATTTCTGATATTCTGCAAACAGAGCAAAAGGCATAGACCCTATACGCAAAAATTCTTAAAAAAGGAGAAGAACACATGAACATGAAAAAACTGTTTGCTGGCATCCTGGCCTGCGCGATGCTGCTCTCGCTTGCAGGATGCACTGTCGGCGGCGGCGCTCCTGCTGCCAGCACCCCGGCTGCCTCTGCCGGCGGCGATGTCCCGGCCGCGGCAGCCCCCGCAGGCGCGGGTGAAAGCAGCCTCAAGGGCCAGAACGTCCGCGTTGTGATCGGCTCTACCTCCACCTCGGGCGATTCTTACATGATTGCCGATCTGGTTACCCGTTACCTCTCGGCCGAGATGGGATTCAACGGCAAGGTGGACGCCATCGGCAACGCCGCTGCCCTGGACGAGATCGCCAACGCCAAGGGCGACGGCAAAACCGTGATGATGTTCCACGACATGACCTTCCTGAGCGTTCTGTTCGGCTCTGTAGACGCGCAGTACGCGCTTGAGAACATGACCGTTGGCCCCCGCATCGGCCAGAACCCCGGCGCCTGCTTTGGCGCCGCTGCCGAGGCTCCTTACGCTAGCCTGGCCGAGGTTACCCAGTACCTCATCGACAATCCCGACAAGACCGTATCCTTCAATATCGAGTCCGGCGCAACCAGCCACCTGTGCTTTGCCGCTTACTACCTGTGGGTGCAGGAGAAGTACGGCGACGAGGTTGCCGGCCGCATTAAGGCCATTGTTGGCGGCACCACCGCCGAGAAGCTGCAGCGGCTGTGGGACCGCAACGCCGACGTGATCTACGGCGACACCTCTGCCTTTGCCCAGTACACCGAGGAAGGCGTGCAGGATCAGCTCAAGATGACCATGTTCGGCTCCTGCGGCGAGGTTCAGGGCGTTGAGATCGACTCGATGGCTACCGAGGGCGTCACCTTTAACGGCGAGCCGTTTGTCTTTGCCAAGGACTTCTGCATGTACTTCCCCAAGGATATGGACCCCGCCGTGCTGGCCGAGTACGAGGCCGCCATGCAGAAGGTTACCGAGAATCCCGACTTCCAGGCTGATATGGCCAAACTCTTCTACACTGCCCTGTCTGCGGACGAAGTGACGGTTGAGGCCTCTAAGGAGTTCATCTACAACAAGCGCGAGCAGTCTCAGGACCTGATCGACCGCAGCCCCAGCCTCGATTCTCTGACCTGATCTTGTTTTATACCCCCTCTCTTGCCGGCGGGGCTCTGCCCCGCCGGCCGATCCGGGAGCTTCCCGGTCCGGATTTGTTTGTGTGAAAAAGCAGGTGTGCTTGCGGGGTGGCCCGGCGCACCTGCTTTCCCACGGAACCGCTTCGTTAAATCCATAACCGCCCACCGCCGGGATGCGGGTCCCGGCGGCTGCGCGGCGTGTGCCGGCAGGCGCACAGGGCAGATCTCCGCTTTTTCGCAGATATGTGTTTGCGGGGCCGAAAAATATGCTTTTTAGGGGTTCTTTTGGGCAGGTTATCCAAAGCGCCCTTTTGTACCGGCTTGGCCGTAAGGCGGCTGTGCGGCGCGGCCTCACCGGGCCGTGCCCTCTTGTCCGCAGAGCGCGGGGCGCTGTTTACGCCCCAAGAAAAAGGAGAAATCATCCATGATCAATGTAGTCTACTCGACCGAACACTGGATCATGCCGATCATTGTAATGGGGATCCTGGCGATCCTGCTGGTTGCGGTCATTGTTACCGAAGGGCGTGCCCGTGTGCAGGCCGGCAAGCCCTTTTTTGCAAAGCCCGGGAGGTTTTTTAAAGAAAACTACGATAAGCTCAAGCTGTTTGGTACCCTGGTACTTTTTGCGGCCTACATTTTCTGCCTGGACATCATCGGCTTTACCGTTACCAGCCTGATTTTTGTTTTCCTGTTCAACGTCCTTTACACCGGTTTTGGCAAAAAGCAGATGATTATGAGCGCGGTGATCACGGTCATTGCGGTGTTGCTCATCAGCATCCTGTTTGGGGTGGTTTTTAACATCACCCTGCCGGATGGCATGTGCTCCATCACCTTTGCCAATTTTGGCTTTACCATCTATTAAGAAAGGCCGGTGAACCAGAATGACTTTACCGTTTGTAATCGGTTTGCCCCAGATTGTGGTGGCCCTGCTGGGCGTTGTTGCGGGCCTTGTTTTTGGCGCCATTCCCGGCATGACCGCCACCATGGCGGTGGCCGTTTTCCTGCCCCTGACCTACGCCTATGACCTTGAAACCGCTCTCTATCTGCTGCTGGGCCTCTATGTGGGCGGCATCTCGGGCGGCCTCATCCCCGCTATCCTCATCAACATCCCGGGCACCCCGTCCTCCATCACCACCACCTTCGACGGGTACCCCATGGCCAAGCGCGGCGCGGGCGAGCGCGCGCTCAAGATCGGCATCGTATCCAGCCTGTGCGGCGGCATCATCTCGCTGGCCGCGCTGGCCCTGTTTACCCCGCTTCTCTCGGCGGCGGCCCTCAAGTTCTCAAGCGTCGAAAAGTTCCTCATCATCCTCTTTGCGCTCACGGTCATCGCGGCCCTATCCAAGGGACAGATGCTGCGCGGCATCTTCGCCGGCTTTTTTGGCGTGCTGGTCAGCCTGATCGGCATGTTCAGCGTCAACAACGCCTACCGCATGGTGCCCTCCTTTATGAAGAGCAAGATGCAGGACGGCTTCCAGTTGCTGCCGGTGCTGATCGGCCTGTTTGCCATTGCCCAGATCTTTGAAGAAGCCGAGGAGGGCATGCGCTTCAAGGTGGAAAAACAGGATACCTCCTCCAGCACCACCGAGAAGTTCTCCCTCTCCGACTTTAAGGGGCAGGGGGTCAACATCATCCGTTCCTCCCTCATCGGCACCTTTATGGGCGTGCTGCCCGGCGTGGGCGGCTCGGCCGCCTCGATCCTGGCCTATGCCCAGGCCAAAAACTTCTCCAAGCACCCCGAGCTGCTGGGCACCGGCGCGGCCGAGGGCCTGGTTGCCTCCGAAAGCTCCAACAACGGCCTTACCGGCGGCGCGCTGATCCCGCTGCTCTCGCTGGGCATCCCGGGCGACTCCACCACCGCCGTGCTCATCTCGGCCTTTATGCTCCAGGGCATCCAGGTCGGCCCGCTCTTTATCACCCAGAACCCCACCACCTGGAACACCATCCTTGTGGCGCTGCTGATCTGCAATATCTTTATGTTCATCTGCATGTTCTACCCCATCAAGTGGATCAGCAAGATCATCTACATCCCGCGCCAGCGCCTCTACCCGGTCATCATCATGATCTGCATCGTGGGCGCCTACGCCACCAAAAACGGCCGTATCTTTGACGTCTGGGCCCTGCTCATCTTTGGCGTTGTGGGCTACATCTTTGGCAAGATCAAGATCCCGGCCTCCTGTTTCCTGATTGGCTTTATCCTTGGCAAGGACCTGGAAAACTACTTTATCCAGTCTATCTCGGCCGCAAACGGCAGCCTGATCGTCTTCTTTACCCGTCCCATCGGCTGGGTCATCTGGCTGATGATCGCTGCCTCGATCGCGTATGCCATCTGGGACAACAGCAAGGACAAAAAGAAGAAGGCGGCCCAAAAAGCTTAAACCCCGGCTGACACAACAATACCACAGGGGGCCGGCCCGCGGCGCGGCGTTGGGCCGCGGCGGGCCGGCCCCCCTTTGCTGAAAAGGAGCGTTTTGTATGAGTGCGCCTTTGATCATCCAGGTCACCGAGCGGGACAATGTGGCCATCGCGGTGGAGGACATCGCCGCCGGCGTAGAAGTACGTCCCGGCCTTGTTACCCGCGAGCCGATCCCCCAGGCCCACAAGGTGGCCCTTGGCGACATAGCCAAAAACGGCGAAATTATCCGCTATGGGGTGGTGCTGGGCTATGCCAAGGACGCTATCCCTGCCGGTAGCTGGATCAACGAGCATATGCTGCACCTGCCCAAGAGCCCCGCGCTGGACGATATGCCCTGGGGCACTAATGTAAAGCCGATGGCCGACCTGCCAAACCCGCCCCGTACTACCTGGATGGGCTACCGCAACAAGACCGGCCCCGCCGGTACCCGCAACCTGCTGGGCATTGTGACTACCGTGCAGTGCGCGGCCGGCGTGGTCAAGGTGGCGGTGGAGCGGATCAAAAAAGAGCTGCTGCCCCAGTACCCCAATGTGGACGGGGTGGTGGCCATCACCCATCCCTACGGCTGCGGGGTGGCCATCAACGCCCCCATGGCCCCCATCCCCATCCGGGCCATCACCAACGTGATACGCCACCCCAACTTTGGCGGCGAGATCATGGTGGTGGGCCTGGGCTGCGAAAAGCTTACCTACGACCGGGTGCTGCCCCCCGAGGACATCACCCCTGAAAACTGCCTGACCCTCCAGGACTGGAAGGGCCACGACGCCATGATGCAGGCCATTATGGATATGGCAAAGGCAAAGCTGGAAAAGCTCAACCTGCGCCGTCGGGAGGAGCTGCCCTTAAGCGAGCTGCTGATCGGCATGCAGTGCGGCGGCTCGGACGCCTTCTCGGGCCTCACCGCCAACCCCAGCGCCGGCTACGCGGCGGATATGCTGGTCAAGGGCGGGGCCACCGTGCTGTTCAGCGAGGTTACCGAGGTGCGGGACGGGGTACATATGCTGGCCGCCCGCTGCGTAAGCGCCGAGGTGCGCGACAAGCTGGCCGCCGAGATGAAATGGTACGACGATTACCTGGACGCCGGCGGGGTGGACCGGGACGCCAACCCCACCCCGGGCAACAAAAAGGGCGGGCTTGCCAACATTGTGGAAAAGGCGATGGGCAGCATTGCCAAGAGCGGCACAAGCCCGATTGTGGAGGTGCTTTCCCCGGCCGAAAAGCCCACAAAGCACGGCCTGATCTACGCGGCCACCCCGGCCAGCGATATTGTGTGCGGCCCCAGCCAGGTGGCCAGCGGCATCGGTTTGCAGGTGTTTATGACCGGCCGCGGCACCCCCTACGGGCTGGACGTCTCGCCGGTCATCAAGGTGTGCAGCCGCAACGAGATGAAGGAGCACTGGTTTGACCTCATTGATATCTCGGCCGGCCCGGTGGCCACCGGCGAGGCTACCATTGCCGAGGTGGGGGCCGAGATTTTCAATCTAATCCTGGACGTTGCCAGCGGCACAAAGCAGCCCTACAGCGACCAGTACGGCTTCCACAATGATATGTGCATCTTTAACCCGGCGCCCATTACCTAAGCCTGCGCCGGGGCTGCTTGCCCCGGCCCGTGCCCCGGGCAAAAAACCTTTGCAGGGTACGGATGCGGCGGGGAGAGAAGGCGGCCGCACGGCGCGCCTTCGCCGCGCCGTACCCTGTTTTCAAGCAGGCCGCGGGCAGGGCAACCAGCCGGCTTCATGCTGGCTGGTTGCGCCGGCAGCCTAACCTTTTTTGGAGGGGTGGGAACTCGATTGGAGCAGTTTTTCCAGATGGCACAGATCCAGGCGGTGCTCTTTATTTACCTTTTGGTGGGCATCGTCTGCCACAAAACCGAGCTGGTCAAGGGCACGGCGCGCCAGAGCTTTACCAACTTTTTGCTGTACGTCTCGCTGCCCTGCATGGTTTTTCAGTCTTTTGACATTGCGTTTACCTGGGACACCCTGCGCCAGGGGGCGCTGAGCTTTGCCATTGCCATGCTCACTGCGCTGGCGGCCCTGGTGTTTGGCAAGATCGTGTACCGCCCCTTTGCCCAGAGCGAGCGGTGCATTATGGAGTACGGCACCCTCGTCAACAACGCGGGCTTTGTGGGCCTGCCGATTGTCGAGAGCGCCTACGGCCAGGCAGGGCTGTTTTTGGGCAGCCTTTTCATTATTCCCAACCGCATCATGATGTGGAGCGCCGGCATCAGCCTGTTTACCGACGCGCCGCTCAAACAGCGGGTCAAAAGCGTTATGCTCAACCCCGGCATCATTGCGGTGGGGCTGGGGCTTCTGCGCATGATCTTCCACCCGCCGCTGCCCGCGCCGGCCACCAAGGCGCTATCCGCCTTTGGCAGCATGGCGGCCCCTTTAGGCATGGTGGTCATCGGCATGATCCTGGCCGAGATCGACATCCGCGGCCTTGTGGAGCCAAAGGCTTTTATCCTGGTGGCCGTGCGGCAGATCGTTTTCCCGCTGGCCGTGCTGGCCGTACTGCGCCTGCTGGGTGTGGATGAGCTTACCACCCGCATCTCGGTAGTCATCACCGGCATGCCCATTGGCAGCACCACCGCCATCTTAGCGGATAAGTACAATGCAAACGCGGCGTTTGCCTCCAAGTGCGTGTTTATATCCACCGTCACCAGCCTGGTTACCATCCCGGTTCTGACCCTGTTTTTGTAGCTGCCGGGGGGCCTTCGCTGTTCCTTCACCTGCCGCCCTGCCCCAAAAGGGAATGCCCATTCCAAGGCGTTTGCACCGGCAATTATATTCCCGTTTTGAATACTCCCCCAACTGGGCAAGGCCACTTTGAAAAAAGGAGAATCTTATGGAAAAAATTGTTCTGGACACCGCCATCAAGTTTGGCGCCGGCCGCTACCGCCAGGGTACCGGCATTTTGGAGGTTTGCGGCGAGGAGGTTGCCCGATTTGGCAAAAGGCCCTTTATTGTGGCGGGCCGCCGCGCCTTTGACGCGGTGAAGGACCGGCTACTGCCCAGCTTTGAAAAGGCCGGCCTTTGCTGGACGGTGGAGATTTACGACGGCCAGTGCTCGTATGAAGCGGCCGAAGAGATCGCAAAAAAATGCGCCGCCGCCGGCTGCGACGAGGTGGTGGGCGTTGGCGGCGGCAAGATCATGGATTTTGCCAAGGCGGTGGCCGAGTACGCCCATCTGGGCACGGTCAACATCCCCACCAGCATCTCCACCTGCGCCCCCTTTACCTGCATGAGCGTCATGTACACCCCCGAGGGCGGCAAAAAGGACTGCTGGCGCTACGAGCACGAGCTGGACGCGGTGCTGGTGGATATGCAGGTAATTGCCGACTGCCCCATCCGCTACAACGCCGCCGGCATCCTGGACGCGATGGCCAAGCGGATCGAGATCCAGAACGGCAAGCCGGTCATGACCCTGGACGACAACAAGTTTGACCTGTTCAGCGCCTTCCGCATGGCCCAGTACACCTACGAGGTGCTGGAACAGTACGGCCCCCAGGCCATCGAGGACAACCGCCGCCACAAGGTCACCAAGGCGCTGGAGGACGTCACCTTCATCAACGTGGCCGTTACCGGCGTGATCGCCAACATCACCAAGAGCTTCAGCCAAAGCGCGATTGCCCACTCAATGTACGACGGGGTGCGCACCCACTTTACCAAGGAGGCCGCCAAGGCCCTGCACGGCGAGATCGTGGCGGTGGGGCTGTTTGCTCAACTGCACTATAACCGCCTTGGCGCCGAGCGGGATGCCCTCAAGGAGTTTATGCGGGGTATGGAGATGCCGCTCACCCTTGGGGAGCTGGGGGTGGAAGCCACCGAGCAGAATCTCAAAACCATCGAGGATTACCTGATTGATTCGCCCTATGTGGCCCCCGGCGAGGAGAGCCTCGCGCTGCTGCACGAGGCGGTGCGCCAGATGGCTTGAAGCATTGCCTCGGCAGGGGAGGGCCGGCGCCACAGCGGCGCGGTATCCCTTGTGCCGTATACGGGCAAAACTGGTATGGCAAATGCACCCTGCCGCCCGATTCTGCAAGGCACGCGGCGTTTTTACGGAGCCGGGTACGGCAGGGCGGGGAGGCGGTGTAAGCCGCCTGCCCGCGCAGGAGCGCAGCCGTTTTGAAATAATCTGAGAGAGCCCGGCGGGGCCGTGCCGCCAAGGCCGGGGCAGGCTTGCCGGGCGCTTTCCCGAAAAATTCAAAAAGGAGCGTTCTATTATGGATTACGAAAACGAATTTCGCTACAAAGACCCTTCTTACCGCAGCAGCACCCTCACCAACGGCCTGGCCCGCAGCGGCCAGCGCGCCCTGCTGTATGCCACCGGCATGGACGAAGAGGACCTCAAAAAGCCCTTTGTGGCGGTGATCGGTTCCTTCAGCGAGATGGTGCCCGGCCACACCCACCTGCGGGAGCTGGCCGACTGTGTCTGCCAGGGTGTGATTGAAGCGGGCGGCGTGCCCCGCCGCAGCGAGACCATCGCCATCTGCGACGGGCTGTGCCAGGGCCACAAGGGGATGCGTTACCCGCTGGCCAGCCGCGACCTGATTGCCGACTCGGTGGAGATGGTGGTCGAGGCGCATCACTTTGACGCCATGGTGCTGCTGCCCGGCTGTGATAAGATTATCCCCGGCATGCTGATGGCCGCCGCGCGGCTGGACATCCCGGCCGTAGTCATCCCCGGCGGCCCGATGCTGCCCGGCAACGTGGGCGGCAACCCGCTTTTCTGCTCCAGCGAGCTGCGGGAGTTCCCCGGCCGGGTGGAGGCCGGCGTCATTACCCCCGACTACATGAAAGCGGCCGAGCGCGCCGCCCTGCCCACGGTGGGTAGCTGCGCCCATCTCGGCACCGCCAACAGCATGTGCATGCTCACCGAGGTATTGGGCATGGGCCTGCCCGGCGTGGGTACCGCCCCGGCCGTGAGCAACCGGCGCAAGCGGCTGGCCCGTGCCAGCGGCCGCGCCGTGATGCAGCTACTCAAAAAGGGCATTACTCCGCGCATGATCCTCACCCGCGAGGCGCTGCTCAACGGGGTGGCCGGGGCCATGGCCACCGGCTCCTCCACCAACTTAGTGCTGCACCTGATGGCCATCGCCCACGAGGCAGGGGTCGAGCTGAACCTCAGCGATTTTGACGCCATCAGCCGGGAGGTGCCCTTTATCTGCAACCTGCAGCCCTCGGGCAAATACCCCATCGTCTCGCTGGATGCAAGCGGCGGCATCCCGGCCGTGCTCAAAACCATTGAGGCAAAGCTGCACACCGGCGTCATGACCGTGACCGGCCAGACCCTGGCCGAGCAGTTGGCCGGCGTCATCCCAAAGCCGGACGATGTGCTTAAAACCCTCGAAGCCCCGCAAAAGGCCGAGGGCGGCATCGCGGTGCTGCACGGCAGCCTCGCGCCCGAGGGCGCGGTGGTCAAGCAAAGCGGCGTAAAAGAGAGCATGTACCGCTTTACCGGCAAGGCCCGGGTTTTTGACTCGATGGAGGAGGCCGATGCTGCGGTCAGCGGGGGCGCCATCCGGCCCGGCACCGTGCTGGTGATCCGGTACGAGGGCCCGCAGGGCGGCCCCGGCATGCGGGAGATGCTCTCCACCACCGCCCTTATCATGGGCCGCGGCATGGACGAGGAGGTTGCCCTGGTTACCGACGGCCGCTTTTCCGGCGCAACCCACGGCCCCTGCATCGGGCACATCAGCCCCGAGGCCTCGGCCGGCGGCCCGATCGCCCTTGTGCAGGACGGGGACGAGATCGCCATCGACATCCACGCCCGCACCCTCGAGCTGCACGTAAGCGAGGAGGAGCTGGCCCGCCGTAAAGAGGGCTGGCAGCCGATCAAAAAGCCGCGCGGCCCGGCGCTGTCCAAATACGCCAGCCTGGTTACCAGCGCCTCCACCGGCGCCATTCTGCGGCTGGAATAACCGGCCCAAAGCGCAAAACAGCATTTTCCAGGCGCACAAGCGCCCCCTCCCGGCCCATTGGGGATGCCGGGAGGGGGCGTTTTTGTGCAAAAGAGGGGAGAGGCAAAAAAGGGCAGGGGCAGCGCGCAAAGGCGGCAAAAAGGGCAGGGGAGCCTGCTGCCGGCCCCGATGCGCGGCCCCGATGCGCGCAGCCCCGCCACGCGGCCTTGATGCGCGCGGCCCCGGTGTGCGGCCTGCGCGGCCTGTGCCATGCGGCCCTGATGCGCACGGCCTTGTGCCGCGCGGGCCTTCAGCCTCAATAGGTAAAATCCGCCTCGATGCCGTACTTTTTGATGTACCGCCAAAGGGTGGTTTTGCTTACCCCCAGCTCGGCGGCCACCTTTTCGCGGCTGCCGCCGTACTGGCGCAGCAGTTCGGCAATGCGCACCGCCTTCTGGTCCTTATACAGCACGATCTTTTCGGTGCCGGGCAGCATCCGGGGAGCCACCTGTTCGAGCTGGGAGCGCAAAAAGCTCTCGTCAATGTTGCGCTTTTCGGTGAGCAGCACAATCCGCTGGCAAACCGAGTTGAGCTGGTTGAGATTGCCCGGCCAGTCGTAGCCAAGCAAAAACTGCCGTGCACCCTGGGTAAGGTGGATATACCGCTTATAGCTTTCCTGCCACTCGTTGAGGTAATGATCCATCCAGGGCAGGATATCGTCCCGTTGACGGCGCAGCGGCGGCATCTCCATGCTCAGTACGCTCAGCGCGTAGTACAAATCGCTGCGAAACTCGCCGCGCTGTACCCGTGCGGGCAGGTTGACGCTGCTGGCTGTGATGACCCGTACGCTTACCCCTACCGGCCGGTTGGAGCCGTTGTGCAGAAACTTGCCCTGTACAAGGCTCAAAAGCTTGTATTGGGCCTCAAAGGGAAGGGCCTCCACATGGCTCAAAAACAGGGTGCCGTCCCGCGCAAGCTCGGCCATGCAGGCCGACGAATCCTTGCGCGTAGTGTAGTTGCCAAACAGCATGGTGTCCAGCGTTTCGGGCAGCCAGGCGCTGCAGTCCAGCGGCACAAAGGCGTTGGCGCGGGCCAGGCTTTCGTTGTGGATGCATTGGGCCAGAATCGATTTTCCGCTGCCCTCTTCACCGGTCAGCAGTACCGGGGCGGTGTACTTGGCAATCCGTTTGCCCAGCCGCACGGTGGCCTCGGCCTCCCGGCTGTGCAGGGGCAGCTTGTCAAAGGTGTATTTGGCAATGTAGCCGCGCTGGTACAGCTCGCGGCGCAGCTCGCTGTCCATCTCGATAATCCGCTTGCCCTCCTGGAAGGTCAGCAACGCCCCCACAATTGCCCCGTCCACCCGGATCGGTGCAAGGTTGATGACCGCCGCCTTGTGGTGGATGTCCAGCACAAAGGCATAGGCCTCCTTGCCCAGCACCAGGGTATCGTCCAAAATCTTTTGGTTGAAGTTGGGGATGATTTCGGTTACCGGGCGGCCCACCAGCTCCCCGGGAATCCGTTCCAAAAGGTCGTAGCCGGCCCGGTTCACCCGCAGAACCATTCCGCGGCTGTCTACCTGCATGATACCGCTGAAGGTATAGTTGAGCATGGTGTCCATCTCGGCGCTGTTCTTCTTTTCCATATCGATGGCGTAGCAGGTGGCGGCAGCCGTTTGCAGGGCGTTGCGCATGCTCTCCTCCCCCGCGGGGGTAAACCGGCAGGGCAGCTCCCGCCGGGCCGCCTCCTCGCAAACGATCTCGCCGCCGATCACCGCGTCGCACCCGTCCCGCAGGGCCAGCTCCACAGCGCCGAGCAGCTCGTCGCTGCTTTCCACCATGTAGGTGCGCAGCTCGATGCCGAAAAGGGTGTTGAAATGGGTGGTGTCGCAAAGCATGTTGGCAAATCCGATCAGCCCCATGCGGGGCCGCTCACGGTCCAGCTCCTCTTTAAGCTGCAGCATTACAAGGCCCAGCTCCTGGGTTGTAACGCACATCTCAACCAGCGGCAGCCTAACCGCCTGCTTGATGATGCTGGCCTGTGCGCCGCGCGCGATAATCAGCTCGCAGCCCTGCAGCTCGAGCTCCCGAGCACGGTTGGCCACCGCCTCGGTACGAATGTATTCCAGACAGATTACCGTCATGTGCCGGCTGACGCCTGCCAGCAGCGGGGCCGCAAGCTCCCGCATCTCGGCAAACGGCACCAGGATTGCAACCCTTGCCATAGGCTTGTACCCATCCTTTCCAGGCTGTTTTCCCTCAATGGGAAATAAAGCAAGCCTTAAAACAAGGATACCATAAAAGCCGCCTGCCCACAAGCGGGGCAGTACCCAAAGAGTGGCTGCCGAAAAATGCTTGAAGCAGGGCAAGCAGCCGCTGCCTGCCGTATGCATGCCGTTTGCCTGGCTTGTGCGGCGCAGCCTGCTCCCGTGCGTTAGGGCAAAAAAGGGAGGGCCTGCCCAAAGCAGGCCCTCCCCGGGATGCTGTGTATTTTTTGCGCCCTACCTTGCCCGCTGCTCCGCTTACCGGCCGATCTGGATACCGGTGAGGTGCTCGTAGTACTGGGCAATGGC
>CAJTSP010000080.1 GCA_910578965.1 uncultured Oscillospiraceae bacterium | reverse complement strand
AAATTATATCTTATGAAATAGTAAATTAAATATATAGATTGTGTATGTTGCGTCAAAATAAGGGTAAAATTATCTCATAAAGCATAATTCTGCCAAAATGAGGTGATTCTTTTGCCCAAGACAAAAAAGGCTATGGATACGTTTTCGGTCGGGATGGGGCAAAGGATATACCACCTGCGAAGGAAACAGGGGCTGACACAGGTGGAGCTTGCAGACCAGGCCGGCTTGTCTCATCAATACTTTTCTTGCGTGGAACGAGGCGAAAAGGGAATCGCAAGCAGGAACCTTCTAAAATTGGCAAATGCCCTGCAAACAAGCACCGATTACCTTTTGACAGGTGAGGTCAAAGGCTTTGACGACTATGGCATTTCACAGTGGGCGCCTTTTCTGGACAAAAAGAAGGCAGATCATTTGAAGGAAATTATCAAAAACTGCTTGTTATTATATGGTGATGAAGATATAAAATAAGCGATTGTGTCGATTGGCAGCCGGCCATGTGGGGTGGAGCAGACCGGTTTGTGGCGTTATGAAACGCGAAGGAGCTTGTTTGGCCCGTTGGTGTTTTTTGACTTACGCCGCCTGTTTTTGAAGCGTTATAGAAACCCTTTGTGACAACGACAGCCAGATGTGATTCCGATTTTTATCACAGGGGCTAAGGGAGGATGGCAGCATTGAAGCATCAAGACGATAAAAATGCTCGCCTTGAAAAGATATTCCGGGATAATCTGCCGGATATGTATGCTTTTGCAATGTCGCTGACGCACAATAAGGAAATGGCGGATGAGGTGATCCAATCCGCCTCGCTGAAGTTCCTGTTGCTGTTTGATGAGAAAAGCCACATCCCGGATGAAAAGCTAAGGGTTTATCTGTTTGAGATCATCGACACCAAAAGCAAAAATTACTGGCGGGACAATAAACGCAGGCAAACCTTGTTTGCACGTAACATCATTTATTTTGAGCCGGAGACCCTGCCCTTGGAGGATTATGTTTTTGGCGAACTTGACGCCGAGATCATTAGCGAGTGTATCCAGGAGCTGCCTGAGGAATACGCGAAGTTCCTCAGGCTGTCGGATGATCCGTACATAACGCCTAATATGCTCGCGGAGCTCCTGGAGGTCAAGCCCAGCAGCCTGCGCATGATACGTTCAAGGGCGAGAAAGCTGCTAAAGGAAGCCTGCAGGGCGAAGGGCGTGGAGGTTGAAATACGTGGAAAACGAAGCAAGAAATAGCCGGGAGCGCCTGGAAATACAGGGGAAGTATAATCTTGCGATGGGCATCCAGTTGGGGCGGGAGGATTTTGAGCGCAAGATTGATGCAATCGCCCGGGACAGCAGCCTCCCGGCTATGACGCCGGAGCAGGTGGAAAGCTTTTTTTCGGTGGTGCATGCGGGGCAGGCCCGGATCAAGGCTCAAAAGCGGCGCAGATATTTTTGCAAAAGGTTTGCCCGGATTGGGGCCGTTGCGGCCATGATCGCCATCCTTGTGCCGGCTATTGGCATGAATGTCAGTGCCGGCAGGACAGCCATATCAAACTACGTAATCCAGAATTTTGCAGACCATAGCGTGCTGCGCTATGACAAGGAAAACAATGCGCTACCTCCCTTTGGCTGGCGGAGTGAATACTATCCGAGGTGGCTGCCCGAGGGGTATAGAGTGTCTTCTGTAAATTTTGATCAAATAGGCGATTATATATGGTACAATACCAAGACTGGAAAGGAAATGAGCTTTTTTGTATTTAATTCGCTGTCTCAGCCTTCGTTGAATAACGAAAATCGCGAAAAAAAAGCTATAATGATTGGGGACTATCCAGCAATTTTATATATAAGCGAGGATATGCGAGAAATGATGCTATTTTTTTCCCTCCCAGGTGGTACTGTACAAATTGAGGGGAATTTGTCAGAAAATGAAATTGTGCAAATTGCTGAATCTTTTGTAGTTCTGTAAAAGATTGTTGCAAACTACAGTTTTAAGTGTTTTTTATATAGGCCGAAATAAAATTCAGGGAGAAAAGCATGAAAAAAGTTTTATCTCTTGTATTGGCAATGATCCTTTGCCTATCCTGTTGTTTTTGTATCAGTGCAGATGGAATCCAGCCAAGATGGAAAGTTCTGTCATCCATGTCGTCAGAGCTGCTTAACTACTATGGCATATACAATAATGCCGAGGTTCGTTGTACCGCACAGTGTGGTAGTGATAAGGTTCGCATTGATATGGCTGTTACCATTGTCCGCTGGAACGGTACCGCATATGTCGATACCTCTACTCGCTGGACAGATTCCGGGAATGGTGCGACAAACATTGCTGAGAAATTCCGCCTTGGTGAGGGGAACTATAAAGCGCGCACGACCGTGACCCTCTATGATTCGGATGGGACATATATTGAGACCGTTACTGCCTATTCGGACGATATTGTCATTTAATCCCAGTAAGCAGGTCACAGCCAACATCGGCCTGCTGTGACCCAAGGTGAACTAAAAAAGAGCAGAGCCTGAGCAAGGCATAGGAATTGCTCAGGCTCTGCTCTTTTTGTACAGGCGCCTGCCAAATACACCCCGGCCGGCATAGGTGCTGTGCCGACGGTAAAGTACTGCGGATAGGCTTTTGCGCGGCCGGCTTGGTATGGGCCGAGGATACCCGCTGGCCGGATTTACAAAGGCCTTGGCGTCGCCCCCTGCTGCGCCCACACGAAGAACCGCCGCAAGCAGCAGGGCCAGCCCGACATTGAGTAATGAGGAAAAAACCAATACGTATAAGAGTGTGGAACTGCTGCCAAAGGTACACATAATGGCGAAAAACAAATTGGAGGCTGCTATGGCCGGCAGTCCGGAGCAGATAAGGAATTATCATACCCGGGGCTCTTCATGTTCTCCGGCACCCAAAGTCCCGCAGCATAAAGGGCCTGTATAGCACCGGCAGCCAGGATATCCGTTGTACAGAAAACCGCCGTATGCCGCTCTGGCAAAATCAGCAGGTGCGCCATGTCCCGCTGCCTTACCTCGACACCACGCAGGCTTCTGTCGGGCTGGGTAGGGGCCCCCGGCCTCATCCATGGCTCGCCGGAGACCCTCCAGGCGGTATGCCCCCACCTGGGCAAAGGGTTCCGGCCACGGAGAAGCTACCCCCTGCGGCCCTTACCTAAAAAAGCGTTTATTGCTCTCATAGGTCCTCTCAAAAAGATTCAAAATCCGTAGGACAGGAAAAATTTTTTGAAGGGACTGGTTATGGGCCTGTTTCCTTTCCCTCCCCATATGCCTTTTGTATCTCCTCAAACAGCGCCTTGGCTGCCGGGGTAAACGCCTGGAACTTCCGCCACACCAGGTACATTTTCGACTCCAGCCTGGGGTATAGCGGCCTAAAGCACAGGCCGGTGTTAGGGTTGGTGTCGAACAAATCTTTGTTCAGGGAAATGGCGTACCCAAGCCCCTCCTGCACCAAAATTTTTGAGTTATAGCTCAAATTGAAGGTGGCCGCTATGTTGAGGGAATCCACCTCCTCCCCAAACCAGGAGAGCAGGCTGGTGCGCAGGCTCTGCCGGGTGCAAATGAGCGGCAAGTCCAGCAAATCCTCCTTTTGTATAACCTCCTTTTGGGCCAGGGGGCTATCCTCCCGCATGGAAACTCCCAGGATATCCGTGAAAGGCAATACCAAGCCGTTATACCGGCCCAGGTCGGCGCTTTCCACCAGTACGCCAAAATCCAGCAGGCCCTGATCCAGCCGCAGGGTCACGTCCTCTGTGTCGCCGCTGTACAGATGCAGCCGTACCCCGGGGCGCTCCCGCTGTAACTTCCCGACGCACTGGGCCAGGTATTTGATGCCGTCCGTTTCTGCGCAGCCGATGGAGATGTCTCCGCCGACAAAGTCGTCTAAGGAGGCAAACTCGGCGGCTGTCCGGTCTACCATAGCCAAAATATCCTCTGCTCGCTTGCGCAGCAGGGCGCCCTCATCGGTGAGCCGCATGTCGTAATTGCCACGTACAAACAGCCTTTTGCCCAGCTCCCGCTCCAAGTCCTTGATCTGCTTGGACAAGGTGGGCTGGGAAATATGCAGACGCGCTGCCGCCTTGGTAACACTCTGCTCCCTGGCAACGGCCAAAAAGTAACGCAGGACGCGTATTTCCATCTGAATCACCTCTGCTGGTATTATAGCAACGCTGGATATGCTTGTAAAGAATAACCAGAAATAGAAATTAAGTATTTAATATTTGTCTTCGCCGGACTTATAATGGGAACAAGGAAAGACAAAGGAGTGGCGAAAGATGAAATCGAACGTATTCTCCCGCAGACTGTGGAGCAAGGATTTTGTCCTCATCCTGCTGATTTGCACCATAGCCTCTTACCCCAACAGAATCCTGATTTCCATGCTGCCCGTGTATGTGCTGGATCTGGGCGGCAGCAACGCCATGACCGGCATGATGATGACCGGCCTGACCCTGCTGGGGATGCTCACCAATATCATTGTGGCCCCGCTTATTGACAGGATAGGCCGTAAAAAGCTCCTGCTCCTGGGCAGCGGCCTGTACGCCCTAAACATCATCCTTTTTTGTTTCACGGAGGATTTGGGCGTACTATTCGTTCTTCGTGTACTCTGCGGCTTCACCCAAGGCGTTTTCTTTCCGGTGCCGCCCATCATGGCTGCCGACAACGCCCCCCAGGACGTTTTGGTGGACGCCATGGGGCTTTTCGGGGTGGCAGGCTCGTCACCTTTGCGGTGACTCCCACCATTGCCATGGCGCTCTATAACAGCTTTGGCCCGAAGACGATGTTCCTGTCCGGCGCTGTGATGGGCACAATATCCTTCATCCTGGCTCTGTTTGTGAAAGAACGCTATCAGCGTCCAAAGGCGGTGGAAAAAACCACAGAAAAAAAGCGTCCCGGCTTCCGGTTTGGCAGGGGATTTGCCCTGATGATCCTCCTGCCTTCCTTGGTAAACTTCTTTGTGCTTTTCGGTGACAGCGCGGTGCAGAGCTTCCTCATCCCCTGCGGCATGAGCCGGGGCATCGGGCAGATCAGCCTATACTTTATGGTGAACCAACTTGTGGTGATCTTCACCCGGTTGGCTGTGGATCGCCTCATCATCCGTATACCCAAGCGGTCCTGCATCCTGGTGGGCCTGCTGATGGCAGCCGTGGGCACGGCGCTGATAGCCGCCGCCTACAGCTTGCCCATGATGCTCCTGTCTGCTGTCCTTTTAGGGCTGGGCTATACCGCAGTCACCCAGGTCTTGCAGGCAGAGGTATTGCTCACCAGCCCGGTCGAGCGCCGAGGTGTAGCCGGTACCACCTTCATGCTGCTGGGCAACATCGGCGGCATGGGCACGGCCCTGTGGGGCAGGGTGTCCTCTGGGGCGGGCTATGGGGCGACTTATATATTGGCCGGGGCGGCAACGCTGTTGGGGTGCCTGTTTCATGGGGTGTACTGGAGAAAGCGGCAGGAGGGCGGCATAGGGTGCAAATTCACGGCAAAAGAAGCGGAAACCGCCCGATAAATAACAAAAACGGAGGGAAAGGTCAGAAACGGATACAAACAGACGTGAAAAAGCAACAAGACACACGCCCGTGAGAGCGGTAAATTAGACTGTATATCCCGCCCCAGGGTACAAGAAAAGCCCGGAATTCCTTGGAATTCCGGGCCAATGGCAGGGGCAGAAGGATTCGAACCCTCGGCACGCGGTTTTGGAGACCGCTGCTCTACCAGCTGAGCTATACCCCTATGGCAAATACGGGCCGACTGCTTGGGCAGGTACAAATTGGCTACCTATTTAAGATACCCAAAAACGCATAAAATGTCAAGGGGGATTTGCCCTGCAAGCGCAAAAACAGTAAAAATATGTGTTCGACCGGCAAAAATTGGCCCGCCCCACGCAAATCCCCCTGCCGGCCTTTGGAACGCCGGCCCTGGGGCGTTTACCCGTGGGAGGCCTTTTCGATGTATATGCTCTGGCTGGGAAAGGCAAAGTCAATCTCCAGCTCCCGCATCAGCGAGAGGATGGCGAGATTTAGCCGGTCCTGTACCAGCATGGCCTGGTTCCAGGCCGGTGTAAGCAGATAACAGTGCACCAGTACCTCGATGCTGGAAGCGCCAAACCCCTGCAGCCGCACCAATACCGATTGGCTATCCACATCTGGGTCTTCTGCCAGCAGGGCGCGCAGCCGGGCCATCAGGGCTTCGATCCGCTCCTTGGCGGTACCATAGGTTACCCCAATGCAGAAACGGAACAGCCGCTTTTTGCGTTGGGTGCCGTTGGTGATGGCTTCGGCGCAGAGAATGGAGTTGGGCAGAATCACCAGGCTGCCGTCCAGCCGGCGTACCTTGGTGCTGCGGAAGCTGATGTCCTCCACCTCGCCTTCGGCCTGGCTGGTGATGACCCAATCGCCCAGCACAAAGGGCTTTTCCAGGATGATGACCAGCCCGGCAAAAAAGTTTGAGGCCGAGTCTTTTGCGGCCAGCGATACGGTCAGGCCCGCAAGTCCCATGCCGGTAATCAGGCCGTTTACGTTGTAGCCAAGCTCGCCCAGCACCATTACTAAGGCAAAGCAGATTACAACCACCCGCAAAATTTTGTTTACAAAGGCCGCTACCGTGCGATCCATCTCTACGTCCAGCTTGCCCTGTACATTTTTCATCATCAGGGGCCCGATGTCGCTTGAGCCGGTCAGCCCCCAGGCAAACAGGCAGATTAGGGCGATGCGCAGGGCTTTGCCCAGCCAGGGCGCTGCCCCTGCCAGCCAGGCAGGGGGCAACGGGAGGGACAAGACCGCAAAGTACAGCCCCACAGCCCAAACCACCACCGGCGCCGGGCGCGAAAATCCCCGCATCAAAATCTGCATAAGCTTGCTGTGGCCCCGTTCTGCCCGGCGCACTGCCCAGGGGGCCAGCCTGTACCGTACCAGCCGGCTGAACAGGTAAGCCGCCGCAAACGCTAGCACGCAAAGCCCAAAATGCAGCGGCCAGCCGGGGGTTGCCGCCCAGTACTCGCGCAAGGCCTCCATAAACCACAACACCTGCCCTTTCAGACCGCTTACAAAACGTTTGGCTGCCTCCACAGTATACCACGCCTTTCTTGGTTTGGCAAAACCCGGTGTGCCGTTTACGCCTTTTGCAAAAATTCCGGTTGCAATTTGTATGCGCGCGGCGTATAATACAGTACAGAAAGTCTGTTTCAGGGCGGGGTGCAATTCCCCACCGGCGGTAAACGGGCCGGATAAAAGCAAAGCGGGTGTACGGCACAGGCAAAGGGTGCTGGCCCGGCGCGGCTTTTAGGCGGCCTGCAAAGCCCGCGACCATCTACCTTTGCTGGCAGATGCTGACCTGGTGGGATTCCAGGGCCGACGGTATAGTCCGGATGGAAGAAACGGCAGTCAGGCAGGTCTGTTGTTACGCCCTTTTTGTGTGCTTTTTGCGCGCAGAGAGGGCGTTTTTAGTGGCTTTCCTCCTTGCCGGGTCCATGTGCAAACCGGCTTTCCCATCAAAAAAAGGGCGGCAGCTATACCGCCCGGACAACAAGGAGGAACCCTATTTATGAACACCACTGCAGTTGTAAGCTCCACCCGTAAGCTCACCACCTTGGCCATGCTGGCGGCCGTATCGGTCGTGCTGGCGGCCGCCGTGCATTTTCCGCTGTTGCCTGCCGCGCCCTTTTTGGAGTATGACCCCGCCGACATTGCTATCTTTATCGGCGCGTTCGCCTTCGGCCCCTGGGCCGGGCTGGGCCTTACGGCTGTGGTGGCTGTGATCCAGGGCCTCACGGTGAGTGCTTCGAGCGGGCCTATTGGTATCCTTATGCATTTTTTGGCGACCGGCAGCTTTGTGCTAGCGGCCGGTAGCCTTTACCAGCGCCGCAAGACCCATGCCGGCGCCATCCTGTCGCTGTGCGCAGGGGTTGTTGTATGGACGGTAATGATGATGGGCTGCAACCTTGTGTTTACCCCTATCTTTATGGGCCAGCCGATGGAGACCGTGCTGGCCATGCTGGTACCGGTCATCCTGCCTTTCAACCTGCTCAAGGGCGGCATCAACGCGCTGGCTACTTATATTGTGTATAAGCCGGTGAGCCGGGTGGTGCATCACCTGCTAAGTGAAAAGGCCTGAGCCTTTTGGCACCGGCGAGGCGCTCACAAGCTTATTTTGCCGCTGCGTTTTCCCCTGCCGCATCCTCTGCGGCGGGGGCTTTTTTGCCGGCGCGGCGAGCAGGGCGTTGACAAACCGGACGGGCCGGTGTACTATAATTATAAAGGCGCCCTTGCGGCTGCCTGTTACAACAGAATAGCAACTTATCAAGAGCGGCGGAGGGAACAGGCCCTGCGAAGCCCGGCAACCTGCATGGAAATGCAAGGTGCTAAATCCTGCGGGAAACCGAAAGATAAGCGTCCCGGCGCGCAAAGGCTTTCGGGCCTTTGGGCGCTTTTTGTTTTCTGAAGAGTTGCGTTCTGCGAAAAAAAGCGGCGTGAATCCGCGCAATTTGAAAGGGGACTTCTGTTATGGCAAAGCATCTGTTTACCTCCGAGTCGGTTACTGAAGGGCATCCCGACAAGATCTGCGACCAGATTTCGGACGCCGTTTTGGACGCCATTCTCGAAAAGGACCCCGGCGCGCGGGTGGCCTGCGAGACCACCTGCTCCACCGGCCTCGTGCATGTAATGGGCGAGATTACCACAAGCTGCTACGTGGACATCCCCAGCATCGCCCGGAGGGTGCTGCGGGAGATCGGCTACACCAACGCAAGCTTCGGTATCGACGGCACCACCTGCGCCGTCATATCCAACATCGACGAGCAGAGCCCGGACATCGCCCTTGGCACCAACGACGCCGTGGGCGGCGCGGGCGACCAGGGGATGATGTTCGGCTATGCCTGCAGTGAGACCCCCGAGCTGATGCCGCTGCCCATCAGCCTGGCCCACAAGCTGGCCATGCGGCTGGCAGAGGTGCGCAAAAATGGTACGCTGCCCTATCTGCGGCCGGACGGCAAGAGCCAGGTAACCGTGGAGTATGAGGACGGCCGCCCGGTGCGGGTGGACACGGTTGTGATTTCGAGCCAGCATGATGCTGAGGCCGAGACCGAGACCCTGCGTAAGGATATTCTGGAGCAGGTGATCCGCCCGGTAATTCCGGCCGGCTTTTTGGACGCTGACACCAGATTTTACATCAACCCCACCGGCCGTTTCGTGGTGGGCGGGCCTCAGGGGGACTCCGGCCTGACCGGCCGCAAGATCATTGTGGATACCTATGGCGGGTACTCCCGACACGGCGGCGGCGCTTTTAGCGGAAAGGATCCCAGCAAGGTGGACCGCAGCGCCGCCTATGCCGCCCGTTGGGTGGCCAAAAACATTGTGGCCGCCCAGCTTGCAGACCGATGTGAGGTTCAGTTGGCGTATGCCATTGGCGTTGCCGAGCCGGTGAGCGTATTGGTGGACACCTTTGGCACCGGCCGGCTGCCCGACGACCGGCTGGAGGAGGCCGTCTGCAAGGTGTTTGACCTGCGGCCGGCGGCCATTATCCGGGAGCTGGAGCTGCGCCGCCCGATCTACCAGGCCACCGCCGCCTATGGCCATATGGGCCGGGAGGACCTGGGGGCAAGCTGGGAGCGCACCGACAAGGCAGAGGCCCTGCGTGCTGCGCTGAAGCTGTAGAGCTGGGGGCCTGGGCATAGGGCTGCAGGGCAAAAATACCTGCGGGGCCTCGTACAAAAAAGTATCCGGGCAGGCCGGTGATGGTTGACGGCCTGCCCGGATATATTTTATAGTAAAAGGGGACGGGGCCGGCAAAAGCTGTGCGATACAGAAAAAACGGCGGGCAGAGCCTTTTTTGCAGGGCCCCGCAGTGCAAAGGGGGCGGCAGCATGGAGGAGGGCCTGCAAAGGCTGGACGGCGCAGTGGCGCGGGTGGCCTTTTACAACCCGGAAAACGGCTATTGCGTGTTTGAGCTTGCCGTCGGCGACGAGTTGATCGCGGTGGCCGGCCGGGTGGGCGAGGTACATGTAGGCGAAAACGTTACCGCCTACGGCCGGATGGGGGAGCACCCGGTGTACGGCGAGCAGTTCAACGCCACCGCCTGCGAAACCAGCCTGCCCCAGGATACCCGCGCCACCCTGGCCTACCTTTCGAGCGGGGCGCTGCCCTTTATCGGCCCCGCCACCGCCCGCCGGCTGGTGCGGCTGTACGGCGACGCGGTGCTGGATGTGATTGCAAACGAGCCGCAGAAGCTTTGCCTTTTGCGCGGCATTACCCCCAAAAAGGCCGAGGCCATCCAAAAAGCTTTCCGCGAGATGTTTGGGGTTAGGGAGGCTGTGGCCTGGCTGGGGAGATTTGGCATCCCGGCCCAAAAGGCGGTTGAGGCGTTCAAGCATTTTGGGCCGGCCACGGTGGAGGTGCTCTCCCACAACCCCTACCTTTTATGCGGCGAGCCGCTGCAGTTGAGCTTTGTGCAGGCCGACCGGATTGCCGCCGAGCTGCAGTTGGCCGAGGATAGCGCCCTGCGGGTGCAGGCGGCGCTGCTCTACGCGCTGCGGCGCAATGCAGGCAACGGGCACACCTGCCTGCCGCGCGCCCGGCTTGTTGAGAGCACCGCCCGCTTTTTGGGCGCCGCGCCCGAGGCGGTGGCTGCCGGGCTTGCGGCCTCGGTCGAGGAAGGGGAGCTGCGTTCTGTAACCCTGGGCGGGGCCGAGTTTGCCTGCCTGCCCGACCTTTTGCAGGCCGAGGAGGAGATTGCTGCCCATCTTATCCGGCTGGCGCGGCAGCCGGCCGAGCCGCCGCGCGGCCTTGCGGACAAGATCGATACGCTGGAACGCGCGCAGGGCTTTGGCTACGCGCCGCTGCAGCGCAGGGCTATTGAGACGGCGCTCTCGAGCAACGTGCTGGTGCTGACCGGCGGGCCGGGTACCGGCAAAACAACAGCAGTCAACGCTATTTTGGCCCTCTACGAAAACCAGGCCGACCGGGTGGCCCTCTGTGCGCCCACCGGCCGGGCGGCCAAGCGGCTGGCCGAGCTTACCGGGCATAGGGCTTCTACCATCCACCGGCTGCTGGAGGTGGACTATGCTCCCGGCAGCGGCCCGCTGCGGTTTTTGCACAACGAAAAAAATCTCTTAAAATGCGATGTGGTTGTGCTGGACGAGATGAGCATGGTGGATGTGCGGCTCTTTCAAAGCCTTTTGCGGGCGCTGCGCCCCGGTTGCCGGGTGATTATGGTAGGGGACGCCGACCAGTTGCCCAGCGTGGGCCCGGGCAATGTGCTGGGCGAAGCGGTGCGCTCGGGCCTTTTGCCTACCGTGCGGCTGACCGAGATTTTCCGCCAGGCAGCCGCGAGCCTCATTGTGTCCAACGCCCATCGGATTGTGGAGGGCAAGCTGCCTCAAAAGGGCAAAAAAACCGACGATTTCTTTTTTTTGGAGGCTGAGGGACAGGCCTGCCAACAACTGGTGTGCGACCTTGTTTGTACCCGGCTGCCCAAAGGGTATGGTTTTGACCCGGTGCGGGATATCCAGGTGCTCTGCCCCACCAAGCTCGGCCCGGTGGGCACCGCTGCCCTTAACGCCTGCCTGCAGGAACGGCTTAACCCCCCTGCGCCGCATAAGCCTCAGTTGGAGGCGGCGGGCCGGGTGTTCCGGGTAGGGGACAAGGTGATGCAGGTGCGCAACAATTACGACATCCCCTATGAACGCGAGGGGGGCGAGAGCGGGGTAGGGGCCTTTAACGGGGATATCGGTATCGTGCTCGGGGCCGACCCTTCCGCGCGTACGCTCACGTTGCAGATGGACGACCGGAGGCTGGTGTATGCCGGCGAGCATCTGCAGGAGCTGGAAATTGCTTATGCCGTAACCGTGCATAAGAGCCAGGGCAGCGAGTTTGCCGCGGTGGTGCTGCCGGTGGCCTCGGTACCGGCAAAGCTGTGTTACCGTAATCTGCTCTATACCGGGGTAACCCGGGCACGGCGGCTTTGCATCCTGGCCGGGCAGCCGGCCACCGTTGCGGGCATGATTGCCAATGTGCGGCAGAACCTGCGTTACAGCGCGCTTGCCGTGCTGATGCAGCGTGAGGCGGAATAAGGAGGGCAAAAGAAAGGGCGGCACATCTTTCGAAACGCAAAAAAGAGTGGTATAATACTTTTGGTTGGTAAAGCCGAGCCACGGGCAATGGCCAGGCTTAGCGGTGGGGTAATAGCCGCAAAGAGGATATTAT